>NZ_CP136862.1:610833-916250 GCF_045689225.1 Methylocapsa polymorpha
GCTGCTGGTTGACATAGTCGGTGGCGGGCAAGCGTTGCGCATTTTGGCAATTTGGGCTCGCGCTCGTGCCGATCAGGTACTCCTGCGGCGGGCCGCCCCTTCCCCACGGCCCTGGAGGATGCCCGCTAGGCCCAGGCACTCCCGGAAAATTACCGAGGACGGGCCCACCCGTGCCGACCAGGATGCAGGTTCCCGCGGGTATCGTCACGATTGTCACGTTCTCGGGCAGCCAGGGCAGCGCCAGCGCGTCCTTTATCTGCGCCGGAGTCAACCCACGCACTGTATTTGATCCTGCGATGAAGCTCCCTAGCGCGGTGCTGGCGCCAGCGTTGCCGGTGGCTGCGGCGCCAGCTGGGGAATAGAACCTAACATATTGAGTTGACGTCGATGTCAACACGACGACCGCGGGCGAGGATGCGGTATTGACGAAGGAGAAAGGCTCCTGAGTTTGACCCAGATACACGTTGGCTTGAGCGCCGTTGGTGACCGGAGGCCCTAGTCCGTCGTTCCGAATGTACACCGGCCCAACGACAATCTGACCTGGCGGCAGAGGCAACCCGTCGACGCTTTGAGCGGGCGCCAGACCGACGAACCCAACCGCTAGGACCGTGGCGGCGGACAGAAGCAGGCAAGCACGCTGGATGATGTAGAAAATGCGCATTGCCGCCCCTTCGATCAGGAACTCAATTGAGGCGCCAAGTTTCGCCGACGACGATTCAATCCGATAATTATCGAACGATGTGTTATTGGGCGGGTTCGATCAAGCTGCAGCGTGGCGCCCCTCCGACCAAGGAGCCTCGTTTATTGTAGCCCGCGATATAATCGCAACACCAATACGCGCAGGACACGAATTCGCGGTCTACGCCTCTCGCGACGCGGGATATTTTACGGCGCAAGGTCTCTGCAGTTGCGACCTCATCCAGGTCTTCACTTCGACGGCTCACAACTATCATGACGCGCTGCAGCCACAAGGCGCTGGCCGGCGCCCAACGCCAGCGCGAGCGCTTTGGCATCGATTGGCGACGGCAGGTAACAACGATCCGGGCTGTTGGCGATGCGGTTGCAGTCAGCGGCGAGAACGTAGCGCAGCATCCGCCGGAGGCGATCATGAAAAGGGCCGAGTTCCGCCCCTTGCCTCTGCCTGCAATGAGCGGTCCGACGCAATGCGTAAAAATAAGCCCGATCGGCTCCCCGCTTGCCCAATGCGCCGCTGCGCCCTATGTTAGCCGTTCGCCTTGGGGTGCTGCCGGAGACGGCGGCTGAGATCATACCCATTGAACCTGAATCTGGATAATGCCAGCGCAGGGACCGGCACAGCGAAAACAGGCCGCAGAATCCCGCCTTTTTCGCAAAACCCGCCTCCTGCCCCCTGCAAGAAGAATCCGAGCCGGCTCGAGCGGAGGATCATGCGATGAACATTCAAGACAAGCCCAACGCCCTCGTCCCGCAAAGCGTGACATGCGGGCCGCTTCCGGGCTCGAAAAAGATTTATCATCGTCCGGAAGGCCGCCCCGACATCGCCGTTCCGCTCCGCGAAATCGCGCTCGACCCTTCCGCCAATGAACCGCCGGTCCGGGTCTATGACGCCTCCGGGCCTTACACGGATCTAGAGGCCCGGATTGACCTGACGCAAGGGCTCGCCCGGATCCGCGAGCCTTGGCTCAACCGCCGGCAAGGACTTGAAACCTATGCCGGACGCATGGTGCGGCCGGAGGACAACGGCTTTGTCGGGCCTGATCGCCTTGTGCCGCCCTGCCCCGCCAATAGATCGCCGCGCAAGGGCCGCGACGGCGCGCGCGTCACCCAATATGAATTCGCCCGCGCCGGAATCATCACCGAGGAAATGATTTTCGTCGCGGCGCGGGAAAACCTCGGCCGCGAGACAATGCTCGAAGAGGCGGAGGCGCGGCTCGCCGACGGCGAGAGCTTCGGCGCCTCCATTCCGGCTTTCGTCACGCCCGAATTCGTGCGCGACGAGATCGCCAGAGGCCGCGCGATCATCCCCGCCAATATCAACCACCCGGAACTCGAGCCGATGATCATCGGCCGCAACTTCCTGGTGAAGGTCAACGCCAATATCGGCAATTCGGCGGTGACGTCCTCCGTCGCCGAAGAGGTCGAGAAAATGGTCTGGGCGCTGCGCTGGGGCGCCGACACCGTGATGGATCTCTCGACCGGGCGCAACATCCACAATATCCGCGACTGGATCATCCGCAATTCGCCGGCGCCGATCGGCACGGTGCCGATCTATCAGGCGCTGGAAAAGGTCGATGGCGATCCGGTCAAGCTCACTTTCGAGATCTTCCGCGACACTTTGATCGAGCAGGCCGAGCAAGGCGTCGATTATTTCACGATCCATGCCGGCGTGCGGCTCGCCCATGTGCCGCTCACCGCCAGGCGCACGACCGGCATCGTCTCGCGCGGCGGCTCGATCATGGCGCGCTGGTGCCTCGCGCATCATAAGGAGAGCTTTCTCTACGAGCGCTTCGACGAGATTTGCGACATCATGCGCGCCTATGACGTCTCCTTTTCGCTGGGCGACGGATTGCGCCCGGGCTCCATCGCCGACGCCAATGATCGCGCGCAATTCGCCGAGCTCGAGACGCTTGGGGAATTGACCAAGATCGCCTGGGCGAAAGGCTGCCAGGTCATGATCGAAGGCCCCGGCCATGTGCCGATGCACAAGATCAAGATCAACATGGAGAAGCAGCTGAAGGAATGCGACGAGGCGCCTTTCTACACGCTCGGGCCGCTGACCACCGATATCGCGCCGGGCTATGACCACATCACGTCGGGCATAGGCGCGGCGATGATCGGCTGGTTTGGCTGCGCCATGCTCTGCTATGTGACGCCGAAGGAGCATCTCGGCCTGCCGGACCGCGACGACGTCAAGACGGGCGTCATCACCTATCGCATCGCGGCCCATGCCGGCGATCTCGCCAAGGGGCACCCGGCGGCGCAGATCAGGGACGACGCGGTGTCGCGCGCGCGGTTTGATTTCCGCTGGCAGGATCAGTTCAACCTCGGGCTCGATCCCGACACGGCGCGGCTTTTCCACGACGAGACCTTGCCGAAGGAGGCACATAAGACCGCGCATTTCTGCTCGATGTGCGGGCCGCAATTCTGCTCGATGAAGATCACCCAGGATCTGCGCGAAGAGGTCTTGGCGATCGCCGAGCGCGAAAAAGGCATGGCTGAGAAGAGCGCGGAATTTCTGGAGAAGGGCGGCAAGCTTTACCTGTGAGGCGGAGCGGCTTCGCGCCTCGCTTCGCTAACAGCCTCACTCACCTCGCTGCGCCGGAATACCTCCGGGAGCGACGCGCGACGCAAAAGAGACTTGCAAAAGTGAACCGCTTCGCCGCCGTTCGAGCGGAACCAACGCATTGTCGCAGCATTGTCTATCGTCGGATAATAAATTTCTCCATGTTATTAAATTCGGAGGGGATTATGCTACGTAAATCTCTGATAATTTTGACATTTGCAGGAATAGCCGCCGGTAGCCCGAGTTTAGCGTTAGGCGTGGGGGAGGGAGGCGTCTGCGGAGGAATCGCCGGCATAGCATGCGACGGAAAATTGTGGTGCGATCCAGAACCGGGACATTGCGGCGGCGCAGATATCGCCGGGAAATGCATTGCCGTTCCGGAAATATGCAACAAGATATTTAAGCCCGTCTGCGGTTGTGACGACAAGACTTATAGCAATGACTGCGAGCGTCAGGCGGCAAAGGTGGCGAAAAAATCGGAAGGCGCATGCAAAGAATATAACAAGTAAATAAGGTAATCTCCCATAAGTCGTAGCCTCGCCGCCGATCGGGGGAAGCGGATTTTAGCATCTGTTCGCCCCAACTATCGGTGGCGGCGTCAGAGATCTGCGACGCGCTGACCAAGGTCGAGGGCGTGGCCGGCATCTGCAACGGAACCGCCGCGGCCCATCCTCAGAAGCAGATTGACGATGAGGCGCTCAAAAAATTCGGGCGGCGCGCTGCGAATGCGGTCAAGTAATTCCTGCGCACGGGAGGCTTCAATTGCCGATGCCCCGCCCAGATAATCTCATCTAGCGTCTCTTTTTGGTTCGTCAAAGATAGTCGGCAGTTCACCTCCTGGAAAGACAGTTGGCGACAGGACCGCCGGCGGCTGGCTGCATGGCTTTTGCTCGGCGCGCTTCCGATGTGTATAAGCTCGGGCTGGAACGGCCCGGCGCGCCGTAATCCGATTATCCCTCCGGCCGCGAACGCCTAGCGAACTCTCATGAGCAAACAAGAAAAATCGCTGTTCATGACCTTTCTCATGACGCCCGAAATGGCCAATTTCTCCGGCCACGTTCATGGCGGCGCCATATTGAAGCTGCTCGACCAGGTCGCCTATGCCTGCGCCGCTCGATATTGCAAGACCTACGTGGTGACGGCCTCTCTTGACCAAGTGATCTTCAAGGAGCCGATCAGGGTCGGCGAATTGGTGACCTTCAAGGCCAATGTGAATTACGTCGGCCGGACCTCGATGGAGATCGGCATCAAGGTCATCTCCGAAAACTTGACCACCCAAGAAGCCCGTCATACAAATTCATGCTATTTTACGATGGTCGCCCGGAAGGAGGACGGCAGCCCTAGCGTCGTGCCGCCTCTCGAAATCGAGACCGAGATCGAACGACGGCTGTTCGAAGCTGGCAAGATGCGCAAGGAAATGCGCAACGAGATCATGGAAAGAAACAAATCGCTCCATGTCGGGATGCCGGATTGAGGGCCGCCGCGACTGAAGCCGCCACCCGACACGACAGTACGGCGCATTTTTTGCTTGCCTAAACAATAGGCGTTTTTAGGCCGGGGCTGGTCGACGGGCCTCGATTTGAACGGCGTCAAACACGAATGACGTGGGCCGAGAAGCCGACGTTTCTACAAGGTCCAATCAACGGCTGGGTGGCCCCAGTCTTCCCCTCGATCTCGCCGGACCGCGCGCTCGATATGAAGGAAGGCGCGCGGCGCGACCCGGTAAGACGCGATTTCACCAGATCGAGGATCACATATGACTGCTATTACCGACACGCCTTTCGCCAAATTGGAGGCGGATGGCCGGCTCCTCAAGCCGACTTTGAAAGCCGACACGCATGTCGAAGGCCGCTTCGGCTTTCGCGGCGACATCTCCTACGACGGCCCGGAAACCATCCTCAAAGAGGTTTTCACCGTTTCTGAAAGCGGCAAGCCGGCGATCGGCTTCCTGGCGGGCTCCATCAAAGAATATGAGACCCTGCCCAAGCTCATCGAATCATTCGGCGACGCGCTTGATAGCGAAGGCAAATATTTCGTCTTTGTCGGGGACATTCCGCGCGGCAGTCGTTGGTATGTGCCGATCGGCTCAGCAAAGGTCTTCATCGTCTTCATCGATGATACGTCGGTCTACAATGAGCTGATTGACGCCTTCTACGTCGACAAGGTGAAGCTCAAGAAATTCGACACTTCCGCCAAGCTCGACGCCCTCGCCGACGTCGGACTGAAATACGCGTCGATTTCGGACTACGAAGAAATCTCTTTCGATGAAGGTTTGAAGCGCAAGAACGCCGCCTGAGCGAGACCAAGCTTGGCCGCAGGCGGCGAAGAAGTTTTATTCTGCGCCGCCGCGCCTCGCTCAAGACTTTCGTCGCCTCGGCCCACACGGAGAGCAGGCGCGCCAGCGCTTGATCCGCGACGATTGCGCGGACGCGCCATGGTTCCGAACATTTCATGATCAGGAACTTGACGCGCATCAAAGCGCGCTTAATTAGCGTTTGGTATCTGTAATTGCGTTTTTCACGGCTTCGCCGTCGCCTGCCGCGAAGCAAAAGGTCCGAAGGAGGAGCCCATGAGAAGCGCCGCAATACTTGTCATAGGCGCCGTTCTCGTCCTCGGATCGGCGCCCGCCCTCGCCCGGAACCGAGGCGAACGCCAGGATCGAACGCCGCAGACCGCGAACCAGATCCTCGACGAGGAGGTGGCGCAGATTGCTCAAATCAGGGCGAAGCTGCTCCTCGCGCCCGACCAGGAAAAAAACTGGTCCGATCTCGAGACCGCCTTACGCGATATCGCAAAGAAGCGCGCTGACCGCATGGTCGTCATGAGAACCGAGATGGCCCAGCAAAAGGGCCCTGTCGACCTGATCGAACAATGGCGCGGCATTGCGGATATCTTGAACGAGCGCTCCATCGACCTGAAGACATTGGCTGACGCCGCCCAACCGCTGTATTCGACTCTTAGCGATGAGCAGAAGAAACACTTCAAGGAAGAGATTGAGCGCCTCGAAAAGACTACCTCCGCGCCAGGCTTGAAATGAAAAACTGACGGCTGAGCAAAAGCCGCGGCAGTCTGTTAACCGGCGCCTATGGGCGCCAATTCTATGATCGCGACGTCAGCAACACGCTCTACCATTTTGAGTCGAGGTTAACTCGCGCTTTCAAACGTCATGCGACGGGCGCGAACGTGGAGGCTTTGCGAAACCTCCGCGCCAATCAAACCATGTATTGTCCGCCATTCGCGGTCAGCGTTGAGCCCGTGATAAATCCGGACTCTTCGGCGACCAGAAAAACGACGCAGCGCGCGATTTCTTCCGGCTCGCCGAGACGCCGCACCGGAATGAGCGGCAGGACGGATTTCTCCAAGACCTCCGTCGGAACCGCCTTGACCATATCGGTTGCGATATAGCCGGGGCAGACGGCGTTGACGGTAATCCCCTTGCCGGCGTTTTCCTGCGCGAGCGACTTAGTGAAGCCGATGTCGCCCGCCTTGGACGCGGTATAATTCGTCTGCCCCATTTGACCCTTCTGGCCGTTGATGGAGGAAATATTGACGATCCGGCCGAAGCCGCGCGCCCGCATGCCCTCGATCACAGGGCGCGTCATGTTGTAAAGCGAATTCAGATTGGTGTTGATCACCTCGTACCACTGCTCAGGCGTCATCTTGTGGAACATGACGTCTCGGGTGATGCCGGCGTTATTGACGAGGATGTCGATGGGGCCAAGATCTTCGCCAATCTTCTTGAGGCCTTCCGCGCATTGCGCGTAATTCGAAACATCCCATTTGTAGACGGGAATACCCGTTTCGGCCTTGAATTTTGCTGCGGCCTCGTCATTGCCCGCATAATTCGCCGCGACCTGATAGCCGGCCGCCTGCAATCCCTTGCTGATGGCGGCGCCTATTCCGCGCGTGCCCCCACTCACTACCGCTACCCGAGCCATCCTGCGTCACCCCCTCAAAGCCGCCCCGAGTCCTGCGCCCGTCAAGCAGCGAAACCTGCGCAATCCCATGCCGGCGTTGCGCATAATTTTTTGTCAGATTGAATCATCCGATTGATTACGGAACTGCGCCAGATCAACAAGCCGGAGAATGTCCCGAAGAAAAAGCCGATTTCGGGACACTTCGAAAGCTCCGTCATGAGGCGAAGGAGCGCTCAATTTCTAATGCAACATATTTTCGCATTGTGACGCTTCTGCATCGCAACCCGAAAATGCTCCGACTGCGGCCGATCGCGCCGCCCAAGCCCGCATTCAACGTTCGATGGTCAGCGCGATGCCCATCCCGCCCCCGATGCAGAGGGTGGCCAGACCTTTCTTTGCGCCGCGGCGCCGCATTTCGTGCAGAAGCGTCGTGAGAACCCGCGCGCCCGAAGCGCCGATCGGGTGTCCAATCGCGATCGCCCCGCCATTGACGTTCACAATGGCCGGATCCCATCCCATGTCCTTATTGACGGCGATCGCCTGAGCCGCGAAAGCTTCATTCGCCTCGATGAGTTCGAGATCCTTGACTTTCCAGCCCGCCTTTTCGAGGGCTTTGCGCGAAGCCGGGATCGGCCCCGTGCCCATGATCGCCGGATCGACGCCCGCGGTCGCCCAGGAAGCTATGCGGCCAAGCGGAGTGAGCCCGCGCGCGGTCGCATCCTTGGCGCTCATCAGCACGAGCGCCGCGCCGCCGTCATTGATGCCGGATGCGTTGCCGGCCGTGACCGTGCCGTCCTTCGTGAAAGCCGGCTTTAGCTTGGCGAGCCCATCGAGCGTCGCGCCAACCCGGATGAATTCGTCGGTCTCGGCTATGACGTCGCCTTTCTTGGTGCTGATCACGAAGGGCGTGATTTCTTCCTTGAACCTTCCCTCCTTTTGCGCCGCCTCGGCCTTATTTTGCGAAGCGAGCGCGAATCGATCCTGCTCATCGCGGCTGATCTGCCATTTCGCCGCGACGTTTTCAGCCGTTTGTCCCATGTGATAGCCATGGAAAACATCAGTGAGCCCGTCGCGCAGCATGGTGTCGACAAATTTGAGCTCGCCCATCTTAACGCCGTTGCGCAAATGAGCGCCGTGCTGCGAGAGCGACATGCTTTCCTGGCCTCCGGCCACAATAATATTGGCGTCGCCGTTGAGGATCTGCTGCATCCCGAGGGCCACTGCGCGCAGGCCCGAGCCGCAGACCTGATTCAGGCCCCAGGCTGTCTTTTCCTGCGGAACGCCCGCCTTCATCGCCGCCTGGCGGGCCGGATTCTGACCTTGCCCAGCGGTCAGGACTTGGCCCAGGATGACTTCGTCCACATCGGCGGCGTCGACCTTGGCGCGATCGAGCGCAGCTTTGATCGCGGCCGCGCCGAGCTCATGCGCTGGCGTCGCGGCGAAGGAGCCATTGAAGGATCCAACGGCCGTGCGCGCCGCGCTCACGATTACGATATCACGTGACATTGGGCATTCTCCTTGGGTTCAGCCCCGGCTGGAGCTTCCACAGGCGTTATTCGTAAGGGTAGCACATTAAAGTCGCCGCCCGCGAGCCCAGCGGCAGGTCGAATTGGCGCGGCAAATATCGCTTTCTGCACGAATCGAGGCTCGAAATCGGTTTTCGCTTTTGGATAATGCGCTTATTCTGAGAAAAACGCATGTCACAGGGAGGAAGCGCTGAGGACGCGGCGGAATATGCGACGAAGCAGGAACTGGACGAAGGTTTCCCGGCGGACCGGGATCGACGAGGCCGGATGTCATGCAAAGTCGATCGATTCTTTATCTAGATAAGCTTCAATTTGATTTGAGCCAACGCAAAGCCCTTGCCGATTGGATGCGTCGATCGATCTGGAAGACGCGTCGGCCGTCCAACCCAAAGAACGGATTCCCCGGCGGATGGGCTTTGAGCGCAATGATTTGATTTTTCCGGAGTTTCTCTCGAGCACAAGCGAGCCTTCGGTCCGGCGAGATCCACTGGCGTCCAAGATCACTTCCTGAAGGCGGGTAATCGACCATGGCCAATGATAAACGTCCTATCACGATCAAGAAATACGCGAACCGCCGCCTCTACAATACGAGCACGAGCGCCTATGTGACGCTTGAGGATCTCGCCGTCATGGTCAAGAGCGGCGACGATTTCGTCGTCTTCGACGCCAAAAGCGGCGAAGATATTACCAGGTCGGTGCTGACGCAGATTATTTTCGAACAGGAAGGCAAAGGCGGCCAGAGCCTGCTGCCGATCACATTCTTGCGCCAGCTCATCCGCTTTTATGGCGACAGCATGCAAATGCTCGTGCCGAGCTATCTCGAGTTCACGATCGACAAGCTGACGAGCGAGCAAGGCCGGTTCCGCGACAAGGTCGCCGCCGGCTTCGGCGCTCCCCTCACCGGTCCTATATTCACTTCGCTCGAGGAGCAAACCCGCAAGAACATGGCCTTGTTCAATCAGGCGCTCGGATTGTTCAGCCCATTCGCCGCGCCTGCCCAGCCGTCGGCGGAAAAGCCTGGCGCCGAGCCCGCCGAGGCGTCCGCCAAGACAGACATCGAGGAAATGAAACGTCAGCTCGAGGAATTGCAGAAGCGCATAGAGGGCATGGCGTCGAAAGAGTGACTCTCCGCTTTGGCGCGCCGCCGACAAGGCCCTGCTTGAGCCAATCGTCATCCAGACGCGGAGCCCGGCCGCCAGCCCGGCGGCGCGAGATCAAAGCCGGAAAACTCGAACCCCGGCGCGACGCTGCAACCAACGAGCGTCCAGGCGCCGAGGCTCCATGCGCTCTGCCACCAATGCGCCGGGACGATGAATTGCGGGCGCTGGCCCGCGGAAAGATCATTGCCGAGGACATGCCCGCTCGTCTCCTCGCCATCTCGCGAGACGCTGATCTGCAAGGGCGCGCCGGCGTAAAAATGCCAGACCTCGGCGGCGTCCACTCTATGCCATTGCGAAATCTGGCCCGCCTCGAGAAGAAAATAGATGAGCGTCGAGGCGGCCCGACCCTGCGCGCCTTGCGCGGAATCTTTGAAAGTTTGCCGAAAATGCCCGCCTTCGGGGTGCGGCCTCAGATCAAGCAGGCTAATGATCTCGGCCGCGCTGAGGCCGGCTTCTTTATCGATCGGCATGGTCCCGCTTCCCGTCTTTTTCTGAGACATAAAGTGCGGGCTCACGCCCGGTTCTTGCGTTCGCGCAGCTCGGCGAAAACCGCGGCGGGGTCGGCGCCGCGCATGCCTAAGATCGCCTGAATGTCGGGTTCGTCGACGCGAAGGAAAGGATTGGTCGCAAGCTCCAACGCGATCGTGGTCGGGAGCGTGAATTCGCCCTCCTCGCGCTGGCGCGCGACCTCGAGCGCGCGTTGACGCAAATTCACATTGCCGGGATCGACGCTCAGGGCGAAACGGGCGTTCGCCAGCGTATATTCATGGCCGCAATAGATTTTCGTCTCGGCGGGAAGCGCCGCAAGCTTCATCAGCGAATGGAACAAAACCGCGGCCGGCTCCTCGAAGCCCCGGCCGCAGCCCATGGCGAACAAAGTGTCGCCCGTGAATGCGATATCTTCCTGCCGGAGCCAATAGGCTAGATGACCCGAGGTATGGCCCGGAACGTCCATCGCCGTGGCTTCGAGCGCGCCGATCGCGACGCTTTCGCCCTCGGCGATCGCGACGTCGAGACCCACGGCGATCTTGGCCGCCTCCCGCAGCGGCCCGACCACGCGAGCGTGCGGAAACCGCTCCTTGAGCCCCGCTATTCCCTGCACATGATCGGCATGGTGGTGGGTGATCAGGATGTCCGTCAGCCGCCACTCCCTCGCCGCCAGCGCAGCCAGGATCGGCGCGGCCTCGGGCGCATCTATGGCCGCCGTCGCGCCCGTCCGCGGATCGTGGAGGAGAACCCCGAAATTGTCCCTAAGGCAAAGGAACTGGTGGATGACGGCGGTCATTGACTTTGAGTTCCCTTCGTCAAGTTGTCGCCAACCGGGAGCAAGACCAAGAATGATTCGACGCGAATGAAGTTCCTGCGGTCTTGACGCGCGGCATTGCGGCCGCCGCCGCTCGAAATTAATCTCCGCCCAAGACAAGGCGCTCGAACCGTTGCGGATCACCGGGATTACGCCCCGCCGGGCGCGAGCTTAAACAAGCGCCGGCGCAAGCATCAAGATCGAAGCAACGCTTTATTTTTTTCTTAGGAATTGAATCATCTTGCCCTTCATAATGCCTGCGCAGGACATGCGCCAACCGCGCGACAAACGCCAAGAAGACAAGATGCCGCTCGACGTCGTCGACCTTCGCTCCTTCTACAACTCGCCTCTCGGCGAGGTCGCGCGGCGTCTCATCGGAAAGATCGTGCGGGAGCGCTTTTCCAATTGCACCGGCTATTCAATCCTGGGCTTTGGCTATGCGACGCCCTATCTCGGGATTTTCCGCGACGAGGCCGTTCGCGTGCTCGCCTTCATGCCGGCCGAGCAAGGCGTCGTGAACTGGCCCTCTTCGGGCCATTCCGCTTCAGCCCTTGTCGAACCGGCGATGATGCCGTTGCCGGACGCCTCGATCGACCGGGCGATCCTCGTCCATTCCCTCGAAATCACTGAGCATCCGAGGGAGCTGCTCGCCGAAATCTGGCGCGTCTTGACGCCCGGCGGCCGTATTCTCGTCGTCGCGCCGAGCCGAAGCGGGCTTTGGGCGCGCATCGACACGACGCCTTTCGGGCATGGCCAGCCCTATTCGCTCGGCCAGTTGCGCGACCTTATGCGCCAAACCTTGTTTTCGCCGACCCATTGGGACGAGGCGCTTTACGCGCCGCCGTTTCGGCGGCGGACGCTGATCCATTCCGCCGCCATGCTCGAGCAGGTCGGCGCCTCGCTTTCCCTTCCCGGCGCCGGCGTCCTCATCGTCGAGGCGACGAAGCAGCTCTATCGCCCGGTTGGCGTGCGCAAGGCGGCGCAACGGGCCCTGCCCGGCTTTGAACCGAGGTTTGCGCCGGAAGCCATCGGGGTCGCGCCGGCGCTCCGAGTCGTGAAGGGAGCCGGACGTCAAACGCCCAACTTCGCGCCCGTAAGCGTATGACCGGCGCCCGATTTCAAAAAAACGCCTAAATCCGGACTTTCGCCTCCAGGCCGAGCTTTAGCTTGAAGCATTTGGCGACGAAAATCCCGCCGTGCATGAGGCCGGGGCCATCGATGCCATGCCCGATGCCGGTCGAAAGATGCCATTGGCAGGCTATGCCGGCCTTCGCCAGGGCCTCCGCCGAAAGGAACAGCGCCTCGGTCGGGATCACGTCGTCCTCGGAGCCATGGACGAGCAGGATGGGCGGCGGCTCGCCGACTGGCGTGCGCGCGCTCGCCTGGCTGAGATGCTCCGGCCCAACCAGAACCCCCGAATAGCCCAGTATGCCCGCCGGCGCCCGCGCGCGCCGAAGCCCGGCATGGAGCGCCAGCATGGTTCCCTGGCTGAAGCCGACAAGGACCAGCTTCGAATCGTCGAGACGGTGACGGTTCAGCTCAGAATCCAGAAATTCGTTGAGGACGGGCGTCGCCTTGTTGACGCCGGTCCAGCGTTCATTCTCGTCGCGCATGGTCAAGGGGAACCATTGCCGCCCGCTTGGCGCTTGGGCGCAGGGCTCCGGCGCGTGCGGCGAGACGAAAGCCGCGTCGGGCATGAGGTTCTGCCATTGCTTCGCGATCCCGATCAGATCGTTTCCATCGGCGCCGTAGCCATGCAGAAAGACCACAAGCTGTTTCGTCGCGCGCGATTTCGCCGGGACGCGCGGGCCGTCGATCAAAAGCGCCATGGGATGATCATCCGTATTGTCCGCTCGTTGGGGTTTTGCTCTCGCTCCCCCGCGATCTAGAGTATTTTCCGGCAAAGGGAAACCGGTTCGCCACAACCGGACGCGACGGCCGTCCGCGACGGTCTCTCCGGTCCTCGCGCGCGGCGACGGATCTCCTACGCGCAGATTTGCATTTACCTGCCGCACGGGTCGGATTTATGCTTGGGCCTAGGCCGGCGGAGCGCATTCGGACGGTTTGCCGCGAGGAGCGCGGCGAGATTATTTTCCGCAGCGAGTAATGAGGGGTTCCGCAATAAGGAGCCGTCACGAGGGGATGACCTGGACCTGCTAGCCATTCGACTTAGATTGGAACGCGCTTCAGGACGAGTTTAGAGGGCCGCTTCATGTATATCATCGCCCGCAACATCACGGGCCCCCGCCTGCGCTGCGAAGCCCTGATGGTCGACAAGAAAAGCTTCACGCCCTGGCCCCCGGTCAGTGAGGACGGCTGGCGGCGAGCCTATAAATTCCGCGACAGGCTGATGGCCGAAGTCGTGCGGATGGAGGCCGACCCAATGGGCGAGCAGCTCAAGGTGATCGAGGCGGTTTATATTCCGTGAGCTGAAGCGAGTCGATGCAGCCAATTGCGCGGCGTTCCATGATGTCGTGAATGCGCCGGTCATGGCTGCGCGCGCCGCTTGTCCGAATTGAGCGCCCATGCTCACACCCAGAATTTGTTGAACCGGCTGTGGTTTGGCCGAGGCATCCCAGTTTGAAATTCGGCAATGGGTGGATTTCAGCCAGTTCGCCCCCGGGCCTGCAATTTCAAAAGCGGTCATTCTGTCTATGGCGTGGCCTAGCCGTGAACGGACGGTCAGTTTTCAAGTTCGCGGGGCGAAAGAACGGACATTGCGGACGCCCCCGGATAATTGCTTTCTGCTAACAGGGCAGCTATCGCGCATAATTAGAGCCCATTATCGTTTAGGTCCCCGTCGCAGCGGCGAGAGTGTTGTTCGCCGGTTGCAATTAGGTCAAATATCTGAGTTAATCATGGTCGGAGCGGCATGGCTACAAGGTTCAAGGCGCGAGTCGCGCCTGCTGTTACAGCACCACTTGCTACGTGTGTTATACCGCTCCGCCCTTCTCTGAGCTGAATATGTCGCTGCGAAACGACTTCACAAGATTACAGAACGAAAGTCACCTTTTGACCGCACTGGGTATCGGAGAAGAGGCTTTTAGGGAGATCTTGGCGTTTGATCCCAGTGCCAAGAAGTATCCGGAAATTTCTGACAGCTGGTTTCAGGTTTGCGACTTGCCACCGTTTATCTGCCACGAAATACCCAAGAAAAATCGGCGACGCGGATTTCGGACGGTTTGGGAACCTACGTCTCAAAAGAACATATATAAAAGCCTTGCCCGGCGCCTTAACGAATTCCTTGGCCACAAGCTCAACGGTTTTCCGCATCCGCGAACCTTCGGCTATATCGGCGGACGGAATATCCGCGAGAATGCAGCAGGACACTGCGGCCATCGTCACCTGGTATCGGTTGATATTCTGGACTTCTTTCCTTCAATCCGCACAACGAGGGTAAGGAAGTGCCTTGAAACCACCGGCATCGTCCCGACCGTGGCTGATTTGCTTAGCCGCTTCGTGACAATAGATGACTCCTTGGCCCTTGGATTGCCGACCAGTCCGACTCTTGCAAACGCTATCTGCTTGCCGCTGGACATCGATCTGGCCGAACTCGCCCGACAGTATCCGGCGACATATTCCCGTTACGCTGACGACATCTCATTTTCAGGCGATGGTGAGTTGCCGTCTTTAGCAACGATTAAAGACGCCATTCAGAGTCATGGTTTTGAAATCGCGGAACCAAAGACACGGATCTCAAAACTTGGACAGTCCCATTATGTGACCGGATTGAGCGTCACCGATAAGGATCAGCCGCACGTGCCGCGGCAAAAAAAGCGGCGCCTGAGGCAAGAGCTCTACTACACCAAGAAGTTTGGCATCGACGAGCACTTCCACCATCTCGGGATCAATGACCCTCGTATGATTCAGGTCGAGGTCAACAGGCTGGACGGGCTGGTAAAATTTACCGCCTTCCATGAACCAAGGCTGGCCTCATCGCTGAAGACATTATGGGTCAAAATTCTTCAGGACAGTGGCTACAGCCCAAGCTTCGAGCCAAAAAATCAGAATCAAATTCCATTTTATATTTTCATTGATGAAGCGGAATACGCCCACCCGGACAATAAATGCATACTGGCTCTGGCTATGTCCGCTAGCCAACACCAGGACCTTATTCACCAAGCCACCGAAGACGTGCTGAAGGATGCATTGGCCGACATGTATGCGGCCGGAAACCGGGACGCTATTGCCAAGCGCGGCTTGCATTTTGTCGACGCGCATCCCGATTTGCGGAAGGCGTTTATCGAACGGATGCGGTGTTTGCCTTTTGAGGGGTACGTAGCGATGGCAACGCTGCCCAGTCCGGCAGAATACCAGAGCACTTACATTCGCTTGCTCAACGCAATGATCAAGCGCAGGTTAATGGCCGCCGAAAGCCAATTTGTGTACCTAGTGTTCGAGAAGAACAGCAAAGTGAACCAAACGATGGTTCGCGACGTGGTTAAGGCGGCTTATGCTACGCTCAAAGCGGAAAACAATCGTCACCCTAAAGGATACGCCGTCGAATTTTCAGGAAAGCCGAATCCCAACTTAAGTGTTCCGGATTTTCTTCTCGGCACTTTGGGTCAATTTCTGCTCTCTCGGCCCGATGTCGATGAGTCATGTCCAAACCGCAACCGGAAATTATTTGAGAGTCTTAGAGACAAATATCGACTGATATTGGATGCTGACACTTGGACGGAATATTCCCGCAGGCGAGAAATTGCGTCATGGCATCAAGTTACATGAATATGAAATTTATCGATCACGTGGGACTTTCCGATTGAACTCCCGCTTCAGGGCGGACGCAAACTGCCCCGGAACGACTGCCTTAAGCGCGCACCGGACATAGCGGCTCGCATGCTGCAACGTCCGAGAAGTTTCAGGATGGGCCAAAGAAGCCACTATCATGAAGGACCGCTCGGTGCTCGAAAGCCGAACTTTGAAACCGTGCCGCTATCCGGCCGGCGAATGCGGCCGATGCGGATTACATGGTGATGAAATGCAGTTGCGCCGCGCGCCCCTCACTCCGGCAAAAAATTCATCGCGACGCCATTGATGCAATAGCGCAGGCCGGTGGGCGGCGGCCCGTCGGGAAAGACATGGCCCAAATGGCTGCCGCAGCGGCTGCAATGGACCTCTGTGCGCCGCATCCCATAGGTTCGGTCCTCCGAGCTCTCGACCGCGCCTTCAAGCGGGTCGTTGAAGCTCGGCCAGCCAGTGCCGCTCTCGAATTTCCGCGTCGCCGTGAAAAGCTTCTGGCCGCATCCGGCGCAGGAAAAAACCCCGGCGCGCTTCTCGTGATTGAGCGCGCAGCTGCCCGGCGCCTCGGTGCCATGGCCGCGCAACACGTCATATTGCTCAGGGGTGAGAAGCTTCCGCCATTCCTCGTCGGTATGGGTCACCTCGAAAGTCTTGGTTTGCATGATGATCGCTCCAATCGGGCGTCGGATGGGCGCCTGATCCGTGGTCGTCAGGCCAGATCGCAACGCGCCATACATCTCTTGGCGGCGAGTGTGGCGAGCGGATCGATCCTGTCAAGGATGCGAAGCATCGGCTACGCCGACGCGAGCAAGGCTCGCGTCCTTGACAGGGTCGACTCCGCCTCGCCGATAATGCCGGCCGTGAGATGAATGGGGAAGTCCGACGACGGCCGAGAATTTCGCGGGGGCCTCGTCATTCGAGACGCCGCCTTCGGCGGCTCCTCAGGATGAGACCGTCGCGCCTTCCAAACGCCCTCAAACATCGAGGTTTGCGACGCTCAGCGCATTCTCCTGGATGAATTCGCGGCGCGGCTCGACAATATCGCCCATGAGCTTGACGAATATGTCGTCGGCGTCGTCGCCTTCCTTGATCTTGACCTGAAGCAAGGACCGCGCGTCGCGGTCGAGCGTCGTCTCCCAAAGCTGCTCCGGGTTCATCTCGCCGAGGCCCTTATAGCGCTGCATCTGGGAAATGCCTTTTTGCCCCGCCGCCATCACGGCTTCGAGCAGATCGCCCGGCCCTGAGACCTGCTTCTCCTCGCCTCGGCGCGCGAAGGCCGCGGGCCTTGCGAAAACCTCATGCAGGCTCGTTCCATGGTCATTGAGGCGGCGCGCCTCGGCCGAGGCCAGAAGCCCGGCGTCGAGGGTCGAGGCCTGGCGCACGCCGCGCAGCTCCCGCGTGAAGACATAGCCGCCATTCTCGACGCGGCCTTGCCAGCCGCGCTCCATGTCCTCGGCGAGCTCGTCGAGCCGCGCGGCGATCGTCGCGGCGAAGCCTTCGGCCTCGGCCTCGTTCTCGGGCAGAATGGGCCTCAAGCGCCGGCGATCGCCGCCTGCTCCACGACGGTGCGGTCATAACGGGAATGCAGGGCGCTAAGCCCCTGCCGCACGATCCGGGCCTCCTCGAGAATGGCGCGAAGGTCGGCGCCGGCGCGCTCGACGCCGCTCGCCAGACGCAGCACCGCTCCGTCGAGGCCATTGCCGATCAGGTAATCCTCCCGCGCGCGCTCATCCTTCAAATATTGCTCGGAGCCGCCGCGCTTCACCTTATAGAGCGGCGGCTGCGCGATATAGAGATGCCCGCGCTCGATGAGCTCGCGCATCTGCCGGAAGAAGAAGGTCAGCAACAAAGTGCGGATATGCGAGCCGTCGACATCGGCGTCGGTCATGATGATGACCTTGTGATAGCGCAATTTGTCGGGATTGAAATCGTCGCGCCCGATGCCGGTGCCAAGCGCCGTGATGAGCGTTCCGATTTCCTGGCTCGACAGCATTTTGTCGAACCGCGCCCGCTCGACATTGAGGATTTTTCCGCGCAACGGCAGAACGGCTTGATATTCGCGATTGCGGCCCTGCTTCGCCGAGCCGCCCGCGGAATCTCCTTCGACGAGGAAAATCTCCGCCTTCGCGGGGTCGCGCTCCTGGCAATCGGCGAGCTTGCCCGGCAGATTGGCGACGTCGAGCGCGCCCTTGCGGCGGGTGAGCTCGCGCGCCTTGCGCGCCGCCTCGCGCGCTTGCGCAGCCTCCACCACTTTGCCGACGACGACGCGGGCCTCATGCGGATGCTCCTCGAACCAATGGCCGAGCATCTCGTTGACGAGGCCCTCGACCGCCGGACGCACTTCGGAGGAGACGAGCTTTTCCTTGGTCTGCGAGGAGAATTTCGGGTCGGGAACTTTCACTGAAAGAACGCAGGTCAGGCCTTCGCGGCAATCATCTCCGGTGAGATCGACCTTCTCCCGCTTGGTGAGGCCCGAACGCTCCGAATAGCCCGTCACCTGACGGGTGAGCGCCGCGCGCAAGCCGGCGAGATGCGTCCCGCCGTCGCGCTGGGGGATGTTGTTGGTGAAGGCGAGCACATGCTCGTGGTACGAATCGTTCCACCACAAGGCGACCTCGACCACGATCTTGTCGCGCTCGCCTTTCATCAGGATGGGGTTGACGATGAGCGGCGATTTGGCGCGATCGAGATAGCGCACGAAAGCCTCGAGGCCCCCTTCGTAGAAAAGCTCCTCCCGCTTGATTTCGGCGCCGCGCGCGTCGGTGAGTTCGATCCGCACCCCGGAATTCAGGAAGGCGAGCTCGCGCAGGCGATGCTCGATCGTCGCAAAATCATACTCGACCATGGTGAAGGTTTCCGGCGAGGCCAGAAAGGTCACCTCGGTGCCGCGCTTCGGCTTGCCATCAATCTCCGGCGCGGGGCCAACAATTTCGATCGGCCCGACGGCGTCGCCATGCTCGAAGCGAATGACATGCTCCTTGCCGTCGCGCCAGATCCGCAGCATCAACCAGGTCGAAAGCGCGTTGACGACGGAGACGCCGACTCCATGCAGGCCGCCTGACACTTTGTAGGAATTCTGGTCGAATTTTCCGCCTGCATGCAGCTGGGTCATGATGACCTCGGCCGCCGAGACGCCTTCCTCGGCGTGAATGTCGGTCGGAATTCCGCGTCCGTCGTCCGTCACGCTAATCGACCCATCCGCGTTTAGCGTCACCGTGACCCGCGTCGCGTAGCCTGCGAGGGCTTCGTCGATGGCGTTGTCGACGACTTCATAGACCATGTGATGAAGGCCCGAGCCGTCGTCCGTGTCGCCGATATACATCCCCGGCCGCTTGCGCACGGCGTCGAGGCCGCGCAAGACCTTGATCGAATCTGCGCCATAATAGGCTTCTGCTTCAGGGATGCTGGGAACCGGAGGCGCGGCGGCGGGTTCGGCCATGGACTATGCGAACTTTCTGCTTATGGAGAAGCCTTGATCGTAAACTGCCACTATAGACCAAAATGGTCTGAAGGTCATGTTTTTTAATGTGTTTTTGCGTATCCGCCGGGGCATTTGGTCGACCTGTCCACATCTCGATCAACGACCCGATCCGTCCTTCGCGGGAGGCGGCCTCCGGCGCGCGCAAAATCGATTCCGGATTCGCCGGCTTCGCCGCCAACCCCGTTTTCACATGAGTGAAGGCCCCGCGAGACGTTGCGCTTGCGCAACGATCTCCGCCTGTGGCCTGAGACCTGCTTAGCGTGTTTCGTAAGCATTTTGTAGAGGAACCGACAATGACCGACGCACCCGATGCGCCCGAGGGATTTTTCATCGATTGGGACGGCAAGACCCGGCCAATCGACCAGCCGGGCAAAGGCATGCGCTGTGAAGTCGACAAAAAATCCAAATATGTCATGGTCTTGAATAAATACGGCGGGCTCGACCATGAATCGACTTGGTATCCGACCGTCGCAGATGTGGAAAAGGCCGGCATCAAGGTGATTCATGCCGATCTGAACGCTCCGATTAAAATTTCTTCGATCGAGTGACGCGGATCCCCCGTCGTAGGCCAAGCCTTTGTCGCCTGATCGGGAGGCGAGGTCTGCATCGAGGGCGTGATCAAACGAAAAGCAAAAGCCCGAGCGCCGCTGGCGGTCGGGCTTTTGCTGCACCTGTCACCGCATGAAGCGTGCTTATGAGAGTCCTTGCATCCGATCGCGGGCGCTGAGCCTCCGACTGGGATGAGTCGATTGCGGCCGGATCTGGAACTTGACGATCTGCACCGGAGCGCCAATAGAACAGGATGTCTCCGCCAATTTGACGTCCATGTCTCCAGGACCAGCTGAGAAATCGGCGATGACGGTCCCATCGGCCTTGGTCGCGCGGACAAAAAGCGGCACGCCGACGTCCTTGCCAGCAACAGGGCTCTCTACCGGCCTGATCGAATCGCCGTCGAAGGCGGGAGATTCAAGTTGGAATTCCGCGAGGAAACGATTGCGAAAGACTGATTTCTCCGGCGTATCGGGTTGCGCGCAAGAATAGACTCGGAGCGTCGCGCCGCCGAGCGCAGCCTTGATCTCGTCCACGCCGCAGCCGGCGAACGCTTCGGCAAGCTTCATCTCAAGAGGCGCTCCTCATCGCGAGCGGATCGGCGACGCTCCAGAGGAGAGGCGATGCGCGAACCAGATAGATCCGCGCGCCGCCCCGATCAGCGGAAAGTCAGGTCCTAGACCTTACTTTGTCTTCCTGGCGGCGAAATCGTCGTTCCAGGCATAGGTTTGCTCATGCGAGATCTGATGCGTGCCAATGCGCTCCCGCATCTTGTCCGACGGGCTAACCGGCTGCTTGCCATTGGGCACGCCAGGACGGATCTGCAGCTTGGTGATCTTGACCGGCGCATCCTTCGAGCAGGACACTTCGGCGAGCTTGATGTCGGAATCCCCCGGGCCCGTGCTGAAATCCGCGATCGTCGCGCCGTCCGGTGTGGTCGCGCGTGAGAACAGCGGCGTTCCGACGTTTTTCGCCGGAACCGGCTCGACCAGGGCGTTATCCCCATCGACGGCGGGCGAACCCAGGACGAATTCAGCGAGAAGCCCATTACGGATGATGGGATGGTTCGGCGTCTCGGGCTGCGGGCAGGAATAAACCCTCAAGGTCGCGCCCGCGAGCGCCTCTTTGATTTCATCCACGCTCTTATTCGCGTAAGCCTCGGCCAACTCCATATCTAGGTCTCCTGTTGTTAGGACAAGTGCAAAGCGAAGCAAATATCAGGCCGACGAACCGAGGGCAAGCCCCGACAAAGCTTCTTGAAATTTGCTTCTTTCCAGCGCGTTTTCCAGCTTCGTCCGGCGGCCGCATGCGCCTGCGGCGCTCCGGGCGGATGAGTTTTCATCGGCCCGGATCATGAGATCGACCACAGCCGCGCATTATTAGGCGGCGTGAGCTGCCGCCCTATCGCCAATCAAGAGTCCATTCGCATCCGCGCCGATCACGACCCTCTCGCCATCGTGGATTGCGCCGGACAGGATCAACTCGGCCAAAGGATCCTGCACGTTTTTCTGTATGACCCGCTTCAAAGGCCGCGCGCCATAGGCCGGGTCATAGCCCTTGTCGGCCAGCCACGCCCGCGCCTCGGGACGAAGCTCCAGCGTGATCTTGCGATCCTCCAGCAGCTTGGCGAGCCGCGTGAACTGGATGTCGACGATCGCCCCCATGTCCTCGCGGCGCAGGCGATGGAACAGGATGATCTCGTCGATGCGATTCAGGAACTCGGGGCGGAAATGCGCCCGCACCACCTGCATGACCTCGGCGTGGACGGCGCTCGAATCCTCGCCATCCTTCTGCAGCACCAGAAAATCGGCGCCGAGATTGGAGGTCATCACGATAAGCACATTGCGGAAGTCGACAGTGCGGCCCTGGCCATCGGTCAGCCGTCCGTCGTCGAGCACTTGCAGAAGGATGTTGAACACATCCGGATGGGCCTTTTCGATCTCGTCGAAAAGCAAGACTTGGTAAGGCCTGCGGCGCACCGCCTCGGTCAGGGCGCCGCCCTCTTCATAGCCGACATAGCCGGGAGGCGCGCCGATCAACCTGGCGACCGAATGTTTCTCCATATATTCCGACATGTCGATGCGCAGCAGCGCGTTTTCGTCGTCGAAAAGGAAAGCCGCGAGCGCCTTGGTGAGCTCGGTCTTGCCGACGCCGGTCGGCCCCAGGAACATGAAGGAGCCGATCGGGCGATGCGGGTCCTGCAAGCCCGCGCGGGCGCGGCGCACCGCCGTCGAGACCGCCTTCACCGCCTCGGCCTGGCCAACGACGCGCTTGCCGATCGCCTCCTCCATCTTCAAGAGCTTGTCGCGCTCGCCCTCGAGCATTTTGTCGACCGGGACGCCGGTCCAGCGCGAGACGACCTGCGCGACATGATCGGGCGTCACCGCCTCGTCGACGAGAACGTCGCCGCGCTTCGCCTCGATCTCGGCGAGCCGTCTTTCGAGCTCGGGAATGACCCCGTAGGCGAGCTCGCCGGCGCGCTGATATTCGCCGCGGCGCTGCGCCTGCACCAATTCGTTGCGGGCGCTCTCCAGCTGCTCCTTGATCTTCTGTTCCGAGCCGAGCTTGTCCTTCTCGGCCCGCCAGCGCGCCGTCAGCGAAACCGACTTCTCCTCGAGCTCGGCGAGTTCGCCTTCAAGCCTCGCCAAGCGGTCCTTTGAGGCTGGATCAGTTTCCTTCTTCAAGGCCTCCTGCTCGATCTTCAGCTGAATGATCCGGCGGTCGAGCTCATCAAGCTCTTCGGGCTTCGAATCGATTTGCATGCGCAGACGCGCCGCCGCCTCGTCGATGAGGTCGATCGCTTTGTCGGGCAGGAAACGGTCCGCGATATAGCGATGCGACAAAGTCGCCGCCGCGACGATCGCCGCGTCTGTGATGCGCACGCCGTGGTGCAATTCATATTTTTCCTTGAGGCCGCGCAAGATCGAGATCGTATCGGCGACGGTCGGCTCGGAGACGAAGACCGGCTGGAACCTTCGCGCGAGCGCGGCGTCCTTCTCGACATGCTTGCGATATTCGTCGAGCGTCGTCGCGCCGATGCAGTGAAGCTCCCCCCGCGCGAGAGCCGGCTTCAGAAGGTTCGACGCGTCCATGGCGCCGTCCGTCTTGCCGGCGCCCACGAGCGTGTGCATCTCATCGATGAAAAGGATGATTCCGCCAGCCGCCGCGGTCACCTCGCTCAGAATGGCTTTCAGCCTCTCCTCGAACTCGCCGCGATATTTCGATCCGGCGATGAGCGATCCCATGTCGAGGGCGAGAAGCTTCTTGTCGCGCAGGCTTTCGGGCACGTCGCCATTGACGATGCGCAAGGCGAGTCCTTCGACGATCGCGGTCTTGCCGACGCCGGGCTCGCCGATCAGAACCGGATTATTCTTCGTGCGCCGCGACAGAACCTGGATCGTGCGCCTGATTTCCTCGTCGCGGCCGATCACCGGATCGAGCTTTCCGGACCGCGCCGACTCCGTCAAATCACGCGCGTATTTCTTCAAGGCGTCGTAAGCGTTTTCAGCCGTCGCATTGTCGGCGGTGCGGCCCTTGCGCAGATCCTCAATGGCCTTGTTGAGATTTTGCGGCGTCAGCCCGGCCTTTTCGAGGATCTTGCCGGCCTCGGAGCTTTTCTCCATGGCGAGAGCGAGCAAAAGACGCTCGACCGTGACATAGGAATCCCCGGCCTTCTGCGCGATCTTTTCGGCATTATCGAAGATCCGCGCCGTCGTCGGCGCGATATAAAGCTGGCCGGCCCCCGAGCCCTGGACCTTGGGCAGCTTGCCCAAAGCAAGCTCCGTCGCGACAAGCGCATCGCGCGAGCTGCCCCCCGCCCTGTCGATAAGGCCCGCGGCGAGCCCCTCGGGATCATCGAGCAGAACCTTCAAAATATGTTCTGGCGTAAACTGCTGATGACCTTCGCGAAGGGCGAGCGACTGAGCGCTCTGGACGAACCCGCGCGTCCTGTCGGTATATTTCTCGAAATTCATGACTGATGCCTCCCGCCCACGACCCCGCTCCGAAGCAGCGATGGTCGCGGCATAATCGATTGCGCCCCTTTCGGCGGCCTCCGAAAGACATGTAGGGAAAAAACCTGCGAGCGGTAGGGTGCCTCGATAAGGAATGATTTCGCAGATCATCGGCCGCAAGCGGGCTATTTTGGAAGGGCCGAAGGATTAATTCCGCGGTCGCAGCTCAAACATGCCGCGCGGAGAGAACCTCAAGTAGAGTTGAAAGAAAATGCGGCAAGTCAAAAAGCCGCGTTTTGCGCGCTCCCGCACTAAAGAGGCCGGAGCGATTTCGATCGGGGGCGCTGTGGAGATGCTCTAAAGCGCATCAATTGGCGGGGTCGGAGGGTCGACCCGCAGGGACCGTCTCGCCTACACTTTCGCAGTTAGGCCATAATAAAGAAAACCCCGCCGAGCGGGGTTTTCAGGCTCCTGTCTATCACCACCGGCAGACGCGGCGTGGTCCCCATGGCGTTGGCTGGAACCAGCAGCGACGGCCAATGGGACCCCAGTTCCGGCGGCAGCCGCCCCAGGGTCCGCGATGCCAGCCAAGGCCACAGCCCCCGGCGACTTGGATCACGAGCGACGGCTGCTCCAAGCTGAAGGGAGAAGCAGGAACCGCCTCGGCCTGGGAGGACGCCAGCGCCATCGCAACGCCTGCCGCAGCGGCAGCCGAAAATTTTACGAACATGGAAAAAAACCCCTCTTTCGCCAATGCGCGACGAAAACATTATTCGCCGCTGCGCACAAGCAGAAGAATATGGGGAATCGAATTTCGTCACCGCGAAATAACGCGACGGGGGTTCGCTTCAATCCCCGACTGGATCCCTGGCGTTGCTCTCTTCGCCGCTCGACGCCTGATCGATCGCCATTTCCGCCTTGCTGCGGCGGCGGCGGCGCGGGCGCAGATGAAAGCCGTTCACCTCACGCTCGGATTCGGGCTGATCGACCAGGGCAGGGGGAAATGTCTCGACGGACGATTCGACTGCAAGCGCGTCGGATTGCGGGCGAACCGGAGCAGTAATGAAAGCAGGAAGGCCATTTCTCTCGATCTCTTCGACCGGAGCGCGCGATTCGCCGCGCGGCGCCCCGTCTCCCCGATAGTCGCGCGGACCGCGTCCGCCGCGCTGCCCCCTGTTCTCCTGCTCACGGCCCGAGCCATTGCCATTGCGCTCAGCATAGGGCCGGTCCGAATAGGATCTTTCCTGATAGCTCTTCTCTTGATAAGGCCGATCCTGACGCGGCGGGCGTTCGGAGCGTTCCGAACGTTCGAAACCTTGCTTGTCCGGATTGGGGTAAAAAGGGCGGTCAGGATTGGGCTGCTGACCGCCTGGGTGAGTCTGGGGGGCGAAAGCTGGTTGCGGCGAAGCCGCGAAGCGCTCCACCGGAGACGCAAACCTGTCGGGAATCCCGACGAAATCATCGCCATCATCGATTTCGTCCGCGCTGGCGTCGCCCGGCTGCCGCTGGTAGCCGACCGCGCTCTGTTGCTGCGCCTGCTGAGCCATGGCGATCAACCGGAAATAATGCTCGGCGTGCTGGAGATAGCTCTCCGCCGTGACCGGATCCCCCGCTGATTGAGCGTCGCGCGCCAACTGCAGATATTTCTCGCCGATATGATGCGCCGTGCCGCGTATTTTTACATCGGGCCCGCTCGACTCGTAGGAACGGGTCAAAGGGTTTGGTCCCTTGCGATTGTTGGGGCGGCCACGCATGCGCTTGTTCGTCTGTCCTGGTCTCATCGATGATCCTTGAGTGGCGTCGTAACCGCAACCGTCGAGCAACGCCGGTAAGGCGAGTCGTTCACGGTTCTTGTCGAACCATTTTTTCATAAACGCGAAGGCGCCAGCGGGTGTCAGGCTCTCCAGCCATTAACGACTGCGCTCGCGGCTTAGCCGCGGCGCTGATCTTCGACCCTCGATCCAATAGAGTCTAAGAGTCTGGGGACGTTTACCTCGGTAGCGCCGAGCGTCGCTTCGGAGCCGGAAGCGGACATCACACCTAAACCGCTGGCCGCAAAACGACCTTGGGAAAGAAAGTGGATCTCGACGCCTACCGCCGCTCTCTATCGGGAGCCAAAAGGTAATCCTTGGATGTGGAACCTAGCCGCTTTCGCGTGAAACGCCAAGACCCTTTTGGAAAATATCTCGATTGCGGAGATCGTCGTTGCTAATATGTCACGGTTGAGCTCGAGGTTCTGCTTTGGCCAGGATGATGCGTTCATGGCCGGCAAGATCAAGCCTCACCTCGCATGCGGCGAGGCGTGCGCCGCGCAAGAGCCCATCGACCGCCGCGCGCTGACCCGATCCGAGCTCGAAGGCGATCACACCGCCGGGCGCCAACAGATCAGCCAAGGCCGGAATGATCTCGCGATAGGCGGCAAGGCCGTCCTCGCCGCCGTCGAGGGCGAGACGCGGGTCGTAATCGCGCACCTCCGGCCCCAGGCTGGGAATCTCGCCGTGGGCGATATAGGGCGGATTCGACGCAATCAGGTCGAACCGCCCGCGCAAAGACCCTGTCCAATCGCCGCAAACGATCGCCCCGCGCGACGCGAGCCCAAGCGCTTCGAGGTTGCCGCGCGCGATCGCGCAAGCAGTCGGCGAAAGGTCCACGCCGACGCCGAATGACCGCGGCAGGCACTGCAAAAGCGTGCACAGAATAGCGCCAGAGCCCACCCCGAGGTCGAGAATCCGCCAATCCCTGCCGAGATCGCCGCCGACATGGTCGAGCGCCGCCTCGATCAAGGTTTCGGTGTCGGGCCGAGGATCGAGAACGGCGGCGTTGATTTCGAATCGCGCGCCCCAGAAATCCTTGTAGCCGACGATCCGCGACACTGGCTCGCGACGCAGCCGCCGCGACGCGAAGGCGCCGACAAGCGCCGCCGCGTCGCCAAGCGGCCGGTCAGGGTCGCGGATCAGGCCCGCATGGTCGATCCCGAGCGCGGCGCATAAAAGCACGCGCGCGTCGAGCTCGGCGGACTCGATCTCAGCCGCCGCGAAGGCGCGCGCCAGCGCGCGCCGCGCCTCGTCCCGCGGCGTGGAGCTTCCGACATCGACCGCCTCATCGGGCCGCAACCGCATGGCCTCACGCCGCCGGCTGGCTCGCAGCCTCGAGCAGAACCCGGGTCAGCCGGGTCGCGAAATGCGGCGCGTCGGCAGGCTTTTCGCCTTCCATCAGCCGCGCCTCGTCGAGGAGCAGCCAGATGATGTCCTCGATCTTCTGCTTGTCCGGTCCCCCGACGAGACCAACTAGCGCCTTGATCAGCGGATGCGTCGGATTGACTTCGAGCACGGGCTTCGTCGTCGCGCCAAGCTGGCCGTGCTCGGCGAGCAACCGCTCAAGCCGCCGATCCGGCCCATGGTCGGAGGCGACGAGGCAGGCGGGACTCTCGGACAGCCGGTCGGAGGCCCGCACATCCTCGACCGCATCGGTCAGAACCTGTTTCATAAGGGCGAAGAGAGTCGCGAGGCGCGCCGCGGGCGGCTCCTCGGAGGCGGCGTCTTCGCCCTCCTTTTTCTGCAGCGGAACGGACTTGATGTCGGCCGCGCCTTGCGTCACCGACTTGAAAGGCTTGCCGTCGAAGCCGACCGCCGTCGCGACCCAGAAAGCGTCGATCGGATCGGGCAAAAGCAAGACCTCGATCCCTCGCGCGCGAAACCCTTCGATCTGCGGGCTCGCCGCCAGCCGCTTCACGTCCTCGCCGAGGAGGTAATAAATCGCCGTCTGGTTCTCCTGCA
This sequence comes from Methylocapsa polymorpha, assembly GCF_045689225.1. Classification (GTDB taxonomy): domain Bacteria; phylum Pseudomonadota; class Alphaproteobacteria; order Rhizobiales; family Beijerinckiaceae; genus Methylocapsa; species Methylocapsa polymorpha. The sequence continues at coordinate 638,504 of NZ_CP136862.1, forward strand.
GCCCGGCGACGTAATCCTTGAGACTTCTGCCTCCTTCAGGATGCGTCGAGGTCGCGAATCGCGCCAGGGCGAACAGGGCGTCGCGCTTTTCGGGATCCTCATAAAGGCCTTCCTTCAGCACGCTGCCGAAATGCTCCCAGATTGAAGCGAATTTCTCCGGCTCGCTCTCGGCGAGCTTGGTCAGCTCCTGCAGGATGCGGTTCGCGACGCCTTTCTTGATCGCGACGAAGATCGGGCTCTCCTGGATCATCTCGCGCGAGACATTGAGCGGAAGATCGGCCGAATCGACGACGAGGCGCACGAAGCGCAGCCATCTCGGCAAGACCTCGGCGTCATCCGTGATCAAGACATGACGGACGTAAAGCTTCGCCCGCCCCTGGCGCGCCGGATCGAACAGATCGAGCGGCCGCGATCCGGGGATAAAGGCGAGGACCGCATATTCATGGCGGCCCTCGGCGCGCCAATGCACGGTCAGCGCGGGCTCGTCGAACTGACGCGCAAGGTCGCGATAAAATTCCGTGTAATCATGCTCGGAGATCGCGCTCTTCGGCTTCGTCCAGAGCGCCGCGCCATCGGTCAGCCGGCGCGGCTCGGCGCCTTTGGATTCGACCAGTTCGATCGGCGCCGTGAGGGCGCTCAAATGCTCGCGCACGATCTGTTCGATCCGGCCGGGTTCGAGATAGTCCTTGGAGGCGTCATTCAGATGCAGGATCACGCGCGTCCCATGGACCGGCGCCTCTTCGAGCGGCAGCGGCGCGATCGAGAAACTGCCTTTGCCGTCCGAACGCCAAAGGAAAGCCTCGTTGGAGCCAGCGCGGCGCGTCAGGACATCGACGTGATCGGCGACCATGAAGGCCGAATAGAAGCCGATGCCGAATTGGCCGATCAGATCGACCGCGGGGCCCGCGCTCTCTTCGCCTTCCTTCGCGGCGCTGGCTCCTTGGCCGTCGGCGCTGACCCGATCGAGAAAGGCTCTTGTCCCGGAGCGCGCGATCGTGCCGAGCGAATCGGCGAGATCGTCCTCGGACATCCCGATTCCATTGTCCTCGATCGCGAGCTTTTGCGCGTCCTTGTCGATGCTGATCGTGATCGCGAAAGGCGCGGCGGCAAGCGCCGGATCGGCGAGCGCTTCGTAACGCAATTTCTCGCAGGCGTCGGCGGCGTTGGAGAGAAGCTCGCGCAGGAAAATATCCCGGTCGGAATAGACCGAATGCACCATCAAATGCAAAAGCCTAGCGACATCAGCTTGAAAGGCTCGCGTGTGGCCCGCAGCTTCAGACATTTCCAACATCCCTCCGGTTCAATGGTTTCGCCGATCGACAGCGGCTCAAAAGGGCTTCGCGCCCGCGCAATCGCCCCCTGCCCGCCCAAACAAGGCGCGTGGCCGACCATCAGCGCAGATATTGCGTTTGCGTCGCCGGGATGCAAGCGCGATCGCCCCAACCGTTTTCGCAAAGCGGGACGAAAGGCGGGATACGCTATGCGCCGGCGCGCAACATTTGGCGGCGAGCCGAGGATGTCGCAAAACCGTCAAGATAACGCTTGCCGTCAACGGTCCGGCGGGCAATTATCATCATAATGCGCTAAGAGAAGCGCCATGAGCATCGAAGACCCATGAGCGACTTGGAGCCAAGCGAAGATATTCGCGCCCTGGACTTCGCCGGACAGGCGAAGGACGCTCATCGGCCCGTTTCAGGCTCGCTCAGCATTAGCCCAACCGCCGCATGCGGCGCGACGGAGACCGTCTCTTTTGACCGCAACGAATTGCGCGAGATCCTCAATCTCTACGGCCGCAAGGTCGCAGATGGGGAATGGCGCGACTACGCGATCGATTTCACGGCCCAAAAGGCGGTTTTCTCAATTTACCGGCGCGCCTCGGAATGCGCTCTGTATCGGATCGAGAAAAACCCCAAGCTTGCCCGCAAGCAGGGCTCCTATGCGGTGGTGACGGCGACGGGGCTCATTCTCAAGCGCGGCCATGAATTGCGCCGAGTCATCGCGGTTCTCGACAAGCGCCTGAAGCTGGTTTCCGGCTGAGTTCACAGCGCCTCATCTGCTTGGACGGGCCGTCGCAAAACGAAAAAAGGCCCCGCTTGCACGGAGCCTTTTCGGGAGCAAATCCCTTTTCGTCAGTCGTTGCGCGAACCTGTCAGGAACAGGAGCGACTGGAAGATGTTGATGAAATCCAGATAGAGCATCAAAGCGCCGTTCACGGATTTCTTCGTCGCGACCTCGAAGCCGTCGCCGGCGTAATACATTTCCTTGATCGCTTGCGTATCCCAGGCGGTGAGGCCCGAGAAGATCAGGACGGACAGGATCGAGAGGCCGAACTGGAACCCGCTGCTCTGCACGAACAGGTTGACGAGGCTCGCGATGACGAGGCCGATAAGGCCCATGATAAGGAAGGACCCAATCGGCGACAGATCACGCCGCGTTGTGTAGCCATAGAGGCTCAGGCCGCCGAAAGCCGCCGCCGTCACGAAGAAGGCGCGCGCCACCGAACTCCCCGTATAGACGAGCAGAAGCGTCGAAAGGGACAGGCCCATCGTCCCCGCGAAGACGAAGAAAAGCGTCCGCGCGGCCGAAGCCGACATCTGATTGATGCGGAACGAGAAAAAGAACACGAAAGCGAGCGGCGCCAGCATCACGACATATTTAAGCGGGGTGCCGTAAAGCGTCACGCCAAACTGCGTCAGCGAGATGCGCCCCATATGGGCTGCCGCCAGCGAGGGATCGCTGGTGACGGCGAGCATATTGACAGCAAGCGCCACCAAACCAGTGAGGGCGAGGCCCACCACCATGTTGTTGTAGACGCCCAGCATATAGGTGCGCAGGCCTTGGTCGATTTCGGCGCGACCGGCCCGTGCTACGCCCTGCCCCCAGCGGGCGCCTGCGTTACGGTCGAAGTCGGACATGTTTTCCTCTAAATGTTTGTGGAGGCTTGACCGCCTCCGGCCGCTGCCTGTGCAGGATCAGCGTCGCAGCTAATATGGCGCAGCGGCGAGATCCGCACAAGGGCGCGGCGGATGAACTATCCTTAATCCAATCAGGGGAGATTTTCGAGATTTTCCCCGTTAAGCGCCCCGGCTAAAGGTCGCGCAAATAGGGCGCGGGCTTGCGGCCCAGGATGCGCCAGGTCCCGAGAAGCCCTAGGAAAATGGTGACGACGAGCGCCGCGGCGGCGGCCGTCAAGGCTTGCGGCCAGAGCCAGGCGAAATCGAGATTCATGACATGGCGCACGATCGCAAAAGCGGCTGCGCCTCCGGCCGCCATGCCGAACAAAGCCGTGCAAAGCCCGATGAGGCCGTATTCGTAGAGAAAAGCGGCGAGGAGGCGCGTCCGCGTCGCCCCAAGCGTCTTGAGCACGACGGCGTCATGCGTGCGGGCTTGCCGGCCCGCCGCCAGCGCGCCGCCCAAAACCAGGATCGAGGCCAGAAGCGCGACGCTCGACGCGCCCCGGACGGCGATCGCGAGCTGCCCGACGAGCTGGCTCGCCGCCTCGAGCGCGTCCTTCACGCGGATGGTCGTCACCGCCGGAAAGGCCTGCGCCGTCTCGCGCAGCAAAGCCAATTCTCCGCTGGAGTTTCCGCCATCGGGAAAGGTCAGCGTCGCAAGATCGCCATACGGCGCGCCGGCGAAGCTGTTCGGCGAGAAGACGAGCACGAAATTGATGCCGAATGTGCGCCAATTGACCTTGCGCGTATTGGCGATCTTGCCGGCAATGTTGCGGCCGAGGACGTTAACCGTGATCTCATCGCCAACCTCAAGCCCGAGCCCGTCGGCGACATCGCTCTCCAGTGAAATCAAGGGCGGCCCTTTGTAATCGCTCGGCCACCAGGCGCCTTTCACGATCACGGATCCCTCTGGAACGGATTCGGCGAAGGTGATCCCGCGATCGCCTTGCAGCACCCAGGCCGCGCTTGCCTTCGGCTGGGCCGCATCGGCGGCAAGCCCGTTGAGCTTGACGATGCGGCCGCGCAGCATTGGCGCGAAGGCGATTTTTCCATCCGGCGCATGGGCCTGCAGAAACTCGGCGAAGGCTCCGGCCTTCGCGTTCTGGATGTCGAGGAAGAAAAAGCTCGGAGTAGCGCCTGGAAGGCCGGCCTTGAGCTCGGCGCGGATATTGCCGTCGATCAGGGTCAATGCGACGAGAAGGGCGAGGCCGAGCCCGAGCGAGAGCACGACCGACGGCGTGAGCGCGCCGGGCCGATGGATATTCGCGACCGCCAGCCGCAAGGCGACGTGTCGCGCGCGTGGCAGCCGGCGCGCGCCCGCCATGATCAAAAGCGCGATCCCGCGCAGCAGCGCGAAGGCGGCGAGAGTCGCGGCCAAATAGATCCAGGCGAGCGTGCGGTCGGCGGTAAAGGCGAACACCGCCGCAATGAGGCTGACTGCGGCCGCCAAGGTAAAGACGATGTAGCGGAGTCTCGGCCGCGCTCGGCTCGGCTCGATTTCGTCGCGAAAAACGGCCTGCACCGGCGCGTCATGGGCGCGGCCCAGCGGCTCCATCGAAAAGGCGAGCGCTGTCAGCAAGCCGTAAAGGACCCCCTGACCGATTGCCGCCGGATGAATGGCGGGCGCGATCGGAAACGGGATCATCGCCCCAAAGCCCCAAGCCGCGACGAAAGGCAAAGCGGCGCCGATCACGGCGCCGATTGCAAGACCGAGGCTCGCGACCAGAAGCATTTGCGTCAACATCAGAGCAAAGACCGTGGAGCCGGTCGCGCCAAGCGACTTGAGGATTGCGATCGTCGTCCGCTTGCGCTCGACATAGCCGCGGATCGCATTGGCGACGCCGACTCCTCCGATGATCAGGGAGGTCAAGCCGACGAGGGTGAGAAACTGGGTGAAGCGATCGAGATTGCGGGAAAATTGGGGGGAGATATTTTTCCGCGTGCGCGTCTCCCAGCCCGCATCCGGGAAAGCCTTCTGGGCAGCCGCGACAAAGCTTTCGACCTCCGCGTCGCTTGCCGGCGACGCGCCGCCGTCTCCAAGCGCGACGCGATAGAGCCATCTGACGAGAGACCCGGGTTGCAGCAAGCCAGTCGCGCGCAACGCCGTGTCGGTCATCAAGACGCGCGGTCCGAATCCTATGCCCGCCGCGAGCTGATCGGGCTCGGCGACAAGCACGGCGCGCAATTCGAAATGCGCGTCGCCAATATCGAGACGGTCGCCGAGCGAGAGGCCAAGCCTTGCGGGCAATGCCGCGTCCGCCGCGATCCCATAGACGCCGTTGCTCTCTTCGAGCGCGGCGGACAGGCTCTGCGCCGGATCAAGCACGGCTTCGCCCGCCATCGGATAGGCGCGATCGACGGCTTTGATCTCGATGAGGGCCGCCTCGCCGCCCTCGCGCCGCGCCATGGCGCGCATGATGGCGACCCCGGACAGCCGCCCATGCGAGGCCAGGAAATCGCGCTCCGGATCTTTCAGCTCGCGCTGGGCGAGATCAAACGAGACATCGCCGCCCAGAATTGCGCGACCCTTGGCCGCGAGGCCGTCGCCGAGCGACAGCGAGACCGAGCCGACGCCGGCGATGGCCGCCACGCCCAGGGCGATGCAGGTCAGAAAAATCCCAAATCCACGCAAGCCGCCGCGAAAATCACGCAAGGCTGCGCGCAAAACCAGCGGCAGGCGTAATCTCTGCTTTATCGGCGCGCCTAGGGCGCTGGCGAGCCGGGACGCAGATTCGTGCAATTCCATGGGGGGCGGTTCCGCAGAGAGAGATGAACTTTGTGGGCGTTTGATCGCGGCTCATCCGCTTTCAGCATAGTGTACAGCGAGCCAGACGGTGGCGCGGCTCGCGTCGGTCCATTCGACGCGATGTTTCTGTCGCGCCGGAATGAGGACATGATCGCCCGCGCGCAAGACCATGATCTCCGCCTCGCCGTCGAAGCGCAGCCCGGCCGACCCCGCCAGCACCATGACCCATTCCGCCCAGGGCTGATCGTACCAGAACCCGGCGGGGCTCGCCTGTCCGCTGGAGACTATCCGCTCTATCTTCACATTGGCGGACTCGACGAGCGTGACGAAATGCTCCTCGCCCGCATCATCGGGCCCGAGTTCGACGAGATTAACTGGCGCTCCGGTCATGAGCGGCGGCAGGGAATGGACCGTTCAAGCTTGCGCATCGGCGTCCTTGCGGGCCCGCTGCCGCCAAGTTTCCGGCCAGTGATCATGGATGGCGACGCCGAGCAGCATCATAGCGGTGAAGAGAAATATTGGAGCGATTCCGAGCGCGAGAGAGGCGATCGCCGGTCCCGGACAGAGCCCCGCGGCGCCCCAGCCGACTCCGAAAATCGCCGCGCCGATCAAAAGCCTTCGATCGATGTCTTTCCTTTTAGGCAGGTGAAAAGAGGCGTCGAGCGCCGGCCGAGGCAGCCGCCGCGAAATAAGATAGCCAAGGCCGGAGACCGCGACCGCGCCGGCGAGAACAAAGCCGAGGCTCGGATCGAAATGGCCTGCAATGTCGAGGAAACCGCGCACCCGCGCCGGGTCGAGCATCCCGGAAAGGGATAGGCCGAAACCAAAAATCGCGCCGACGCCGAGCGCCGCGAAACTCTGCGCCCTTACATTTGCTTTCATGACGCCCCCAAGACGTTCATCACGGCGACCGTGAGCATGCCGACGACAAGGAAAGTCGCGACCGCGGCCATCGATCTCGGCGACAGGCGCGCGAGCCCGCAGACGCCATGGCCGGCGGTGCAGCCAGACCCGAGCCGTGCGCCGAAGCCGACGAGAAAACCGGCGAGCGCCATAGTCCAGAGCTTGGCTTCAATATGAACGATCGGCCATGCGCCGAAGCCAAGACGATAAAGGACCGGACCAAGGATGAGGCCGGCGACGAAGGCGATATTTCGAAGCTGATTTTCGCCCGTAACGCTAATGGCGCCGCTCACGACGGAGCTGACGCCGGCGATGCGGCCATCGAAAAGCAGATAGAGGGCGCTGGCGAGGCCGATCAGAGCGCCGCCCGCCAAAGATTGCAGGTAAGTCTGCGAAATGAAGCTAGCCATGAGCCATTCCAAAGTCCTTAAATTCGGTAAATTGGATAGAGCTTCTGCCGGAAAACGCCCCAGCGGGCAAGCTTGCGCGGCCGCGGCCGGATTCACGCGGTCAATTTCGGCCAGAGCGTCTCGACGGCCTCTTCGATGCGGCCGGAGCGCAGCCTGATCTTGCGGTCGCATTTGGCCGCGAGCGCGAGGTCATGCGTGACGAGGATCAAAGTGGCGCCGCGATCCCTCTTCAGGGCGAACATCAGTTCGATAATGCTCTGGCCGGTCGACTCGTCGAGATTGCCGGTCGGCTCGTCGGCGACGAGGATGGACGGATTGGGGGCCAAAGCGCGGGCGAGCGCGACGCGCTGCTGCTCGCCGCCCGAGAGTTGCGCCGGATAGTGCGCGCGCCTATCTTTGAGCCCGACCGCCTCAAGCTCCTGCGCCGCGCGCTCGAAGGCGTAAGGCGCGCCCGCGAGCTCGAGCGGAATCGCGACATTTTCGAGAGCGGTCATGGTCGGGATGAGGTGAAAGGATTGGAACACAATGCCAATTCGGGCGCCGCGAAACCGCGCCAGCGCATCCTCGTCGAGGCGGTTGAGCCCCGCCCCATCCACCTTCACCACGCCGGCGTCCGGCCGCTCGAGACCGGCCATGATCATGAGGAGCGTGGATTTGCCCGAACCCGAAGGCCCGACCAGACCGACGGTTTCGCCTCGGCTTATCGTCAGGGAAATTCCCTTGAGAATATGAACCCGCGCGGCGCCCCGGCCGAGGCTCAAATGCACGTTTTCGAGTTCAACCGCCGGTTCATTCACTAATGCCATTCGAAATCGCCCTTCAAACCCATCGAGACAAGATCCAGCGCCAGCCGGCGGCCCCGACGGCGCGATCGGAGCCTGCTCTATATGGGGACCGCCGCGCTTTTCTCCAATCATCGGCAGCCCTGCTGCTTGCGGCGGCTTTATATCCGCAAATAGCGCGCGCTGCGGAAGACTCTCCCACGCTCAAACTGATCGCCTTTGGGGACAGTCTTTCGGCCGGCTATAATTTGCCGGCCGCCGACGCTTTTCCCGCAGTGCTGGAAGCCGCGCTCCGCAAGGAAGGCTATCGCGTCGCCATCGTCAATGCCGGCGTCTCGGGCGACACCGCCTCGGGAGGGCTCGCGAGGCTCGCGTGGACCCTCTCCGACGGCGCCGATGGCGTCATCTTGGAGCTTGGGGCGAATGACATGCTGCGGGGGATCGACCCCGACGTGACGAAAGCCGCGCTCGACTCCATCCTGGCGGAGCTCAAAGCCCACGACATCAAAGTCCTGATCGCCGGCATGAAGGCGACGCCGAGCCTCGGCAAGGAGTACAAGGCCCGCTTCGATGCGATCTATCCGGATCTCGCCGCCAAATATGGCGCGCCGCTCTATCCGTTTTTTCTCGACGGCGTGGCGGGCGAGCGGGGCCTAAGGCTAAATGACGGCCTGCACCCCAATTCCGCCGGCGTCGACCGCATCGTGCAAGGCATTCTCCCGAGCGCCAGGGCATTCCTCGGCCAGCTTGGCGAGAAAGCCGTTGTCGCCCGGTAGAACGCGTCGTCCAAATTCAAGGAGCCGGCGCTCGGCGCCGAAAAGGTCGATCAATTTTTTCGGGATAAGCCCTCGGTCTCGTCACTTTATTCCAGACATGATTTTCCGTTGCATGCGAATCTGGTAAATGATTTCTGGGTCGGCTCAGTCCGCCCGGCGCCGCGCTCCTAGTCGCGGGGCCCGATCAGCCAATAGGAGGGACCATGCCCCGTTTGTTCACGGGCCTCGAGATCCCCTCCGATCTCGCTATCGACCTCGCCATGATGCGCGGCGGGCTTTCCGGCGCGCGCTGGATCGACGTCGAGAACTACCATCTGACCTTGCGCTTCATTGGCGATATAGACGACGCCACCGCCTGCGAGATTCATTCGTCCCTCGAGCAGATCCGCCGGGCCCCTTTCACCGTGACGCTCGAGGAATTGAGCACTTTTGGCGGCGCGAAGCCGCGCGCCATCGTCGCCAAGGCCAAGCCCGCGACGGCCTTGGTCGAACTCCAGGCGCAGCATGAAAGACTCATAAGGCGCATTGGCGTTCCACCCGAGCCGCGTAAATTCACCCCGCATGTCACATTGGCGCGGCTGCGCGCGGCCTCCGCCGGCGCGGTGGCCGAGTATCTGTCCGCGCGCGGATATTTCTTCTCCCGCCGGTTCGAGGCGCGAAGATTCGTTTTGTTCTCGTCGCGCGCCTCCACCGGCGGCGGTCCCTATGTCGTCGAAGCCGCCTATCCGCTCTGCTAGAGCGCCTCCCGCTGCCGGCGGCGCCGCAAAATCATCGGCAAGCCGCCCTCAGGGCGCAGAGTAATGTGCTGCACGGGCTTTACGACATAGTTTCTCTTGAGGTCGAGCCGGAACGACCGCATGAGATGAGCCAGGATGATCGTCGCTTCCAGCAAGGCGAAAGACGCGCCGATGCAGATGCGGGGGCCCGCGCCAAAAGGCAGATAGGCGAAACGGTCGATTTTTTCCCGCGCGCCCGGCAGGAAGCGGCGCGGATCGAAGCTGTCGGGCTCATCCCAGAGCAAGCGGTGCCGGTGCAAGACCCATTGCGACACCATGACCAGGGTGTTCTTTCGAATGCGCTTGCCGCAGAGGTCATCGGGACCGACCGCCTGCCGGCTCATGCTGGCGACAGGAGGATAGAGCCGCATCGCCTCCTCGATCACCGCCTTTGTCTCTATGAGCCTGTCGGCATAGTCTTCGACCGGGCCGGCCAGGACGGCGTCAGCTTCCGCCGCAAGCCTTTCGCGCCATTCCTCCGACATCGAGAGAAGAAACAAGGACCAGGTCAAGGCGTTGGCCGTCGTTTCGTGGCCCGCGCCGATGAAAGTCACGATATTGGACTGGACTTCCGCATCGCTCAGGCCGGCTCCGGTTTGCGGATCCTGGGCTTCAAGGAGGAGGGTCAACAGATCGCGCGGGGCGCGCTCCTTGCCCTTGACGAGGAGTCGTTTGCGTCTGGCGATGATCCCATCGACCGCCTCGCTAAAGAATTCCAGAGCGGCGCGGCTGTTCAGCTTGGTCAGGCGCGGCAGCCATTCAGGAAAATCGAGAAGGTCGAAAGGATCGAGCCGCCCGACCGTCAAGAAATAGCGGGTGAGCGCGGCGGTCAACTCATTCGGATCTCGCCCGAGCCCATCCGAAAAGATCGTCCGCCCGAGGACGTCAAGCGTCGCCCGCGCCATTTCCGGCTGGACGTCGATCAGACGTCCCTCGCGCAAGCGCAGCCATCGCGCGACGAGATCCTCCCCCGCCGCATTTATGGCGCGGGCGAAAGAGGCCACAGTTTTCGGCGTGAAAAGCGGCGCGAGCATGCGCCTTTGCGCGCGCCAATCATCGCCATCAACGACAAGCAGCCCTTTTCGCAAACCCTCTCCAAGGACGCGCCTTTGCAAGGCGTCCTTACGATAATTCGCGGCGTTGTCGACCAGAAACCTGCGAATGGCCGCCGGCTCATTGACCACGGCGATCGCGCCAAGGATGGTCGGCCCCATGAGGATGGGAAGCTCGAAATGCGCCTTGGTCCAGGTCTCGATCGGATTTTTGCGCAAGACCCGCATGGTCGCGAGCGGACCAAGCGGCGCGTCGAGCGGCGCAGGCGCCGGCGGACGCAGCCGCCGCTGCGGCTCGAAAGAGAGATCTGTCATGAGCCTCACCTGCGCCGCCGACAGCCGGCCATGCGGACGCGTTCTGCCTCGCACGGATGACCCGGCGCTTTGGGTAAAAAATAATACATCGACTTTTGGCGGTCGCGCGAGTCAAGGCCTAAGTAAGGGCGCTTGCAGGCGCGCCCGCCGCGTTATAGAACCCGGTTCGATCGCTGCAAGCTCCCTTCGTCTAGCGGTCTAGGACGTCGCCCTCTCACGGCGAAAACAGGGGTTCGAGTCCCCTAGGGAGCGCCAAAGAAATCAATTAGTTAGAAAAAGACTCTCCGTTCAATTGGGTCTCGCGCCCAACTCTTGCCCGATGAGCGTTGCGGGACGCTGGCGAACAGCGGCGCATTTCGCGGGGCAGAAATTTGAAAGTCAGGCAGTTGATGGCCGAAATAGCGTTCGGTGTGGACGCCGCTGGCTATACTGCAGCGCGGAGGTTGCCGAATGTCAGCGGCCCTCACAGCTACGAGGGACATCTCGCGGACTTGCGGTGAGACGCTGGATGACGTCGTGGCAAAGCAGATTTAATCAGTCGTCCCGGCGGCCGCGGCCCTGCGAACCTCGCCAAATGCATTTGCGAGCGCCTCTTCCGCCGACGCTGAGCCGCAAGTCGCCAGCGCGCTCATCAAGCAGGCTCGCCCTGTACAGGCCGATTTCGCTTCGAAAATCCTCGTCGCGTAGCCCTTAACTGGCCTAATGCGGAAGCGGGGCGTCCGGATAGGGCTCGGGCTCGGAATAACTGGCCGGAACCTGACCGCTCAGCGCGCCAAGAAACGCAACGATCGCCTCGGCGTCCGCCTCGGCGATGTCGACGCCGAGCTGCGTCTTGCCCATAATTTTGACTGCGCGCAGGAACTCGACGACAGAGCCGTCGTGGAAATAGGGCGCGGTCTTGGCGACGTTGCGCAGGCTCGGGACCTTGAAGACATAAAGATCGGCGTCGCTTTTCGTTACATCCGCGCGGCCCTTGTCGGGCTCTTTCGCGCCGGTCTCTTTCCAGTAATCGACGACGACGCCAAATTTCTGGAACGAATTGCCTCCGACGCCCGCGCCATCATGGCAAGCGGCGCAGCCGAGATCGATAAATTTCCGCAAGCCCGCCTGTTCGGCACCTGTAAGCGCTTGGAGATCTCCGTGCAGAAAGGCGTCGAATTTTGACGGAGTCAGGAGCGTGCGTTCGAAAGCAGCGATGGCTGCGCCCCAATTTCTCGAATTGATGGGGTCCTTGTCTTCAGGAAAAGCCGCGGAAAAGGCCGGGCCATAAGCTGGAATAGTCTTGAGCCTTCCTACTGGCGCCGCAAAATCGGGATTGCCGAAGCTGGCTGGCCCGAGCAATGACTTCTCCGCCTGATCCTCAAGCGACTCGCGATCGCCGCGCCAATGTTGCTTGAAGTTCAGGCTCGCGTTGAAAATACTCGGCGCGTTGCGCGCATTCTCCCTGCCAAAGACGCCGATCGCCTTGGCGAGACCGTCAGCCGCCTGCCGGTCTGGCTGGTGGCAATGCGAGCAACTCACATTACCGTCCACAGACACACGCCTTTCGAAAAAGAGGCGCCGGCCAAGGTCTATGCGCGCGACAGTCGCAGGGTCCTTCACGGCTGGGATCGCAGGCAGGGCCTGGAAACGCGCCTTCGCGTCTTCGAGCAACGGCTTGGCGTCGGGACTGAGCGACGGCGTCTCCGCGAGCGCGGCGGCCGCGGCAAAGCCAAGCCCGGCGAAACCCGAAAGGATCAAGCCAGAAAATACCAACCTTCGCATTTTGGCCCTCTCTTTATCCAGGCGCCGGTCGGGGCGCTGAAGACGCTATTGCATCGCGTTAAACGGGCATCCGCCAGATGGCAACCCTATTGAAGGCGAGTTGGCCGCTGGCGCACCTCGGAAACTGGAAGCGATCGCAAGGTGGGCTGGTCAGCGGTAAAGTGGATCGAGCCAATTCTCCATTCGCGCGAGAAACTCCGATGACGGGCCTCGTGATCCAGGAGGTCTGTCATGGGTCGGCGAGCAAAACGAAAAGGCAATTTTGCGCGCAGCCCAAGGGCGAGCGTTTAAGGCGCCTTTTGCCTCCTGTGCGGGCCTTTTAGCCATTCGTCTGCTTGCGCATGGATTGGCGCAGCGCGGCGATGGCGTCTTCGGAAGACTCGAAGTTAGCGCCGCGATCCCCGCCTCGGTAGCGGCCCTCCGCGTCGGGGAGCAGGACGATATAGGACCAGTTCTCATCAACTGCGTCAAAAATCAAAATTCCTAGAGTCGTGGCGAGACGAAACCAGCCGCGCTCTTCGAACCATGGGAAGGACCCGCGGGAGGGGCGATATCGGTCAAATTCTTCGCGAGAAATTGCTTCAATGATCATCGACGTATCCTAGACGTGGTGCGAGGCTAGCGGATCACCGTGGCGACGTCACGCCAATGAAAAGACCCCCAGCGTGCGGCACGCGCCAGGGGAAGTGCAAAGCCTCCATCCTTGTTACGCTCTGGGCGCTCGGCAGCCTACAATTCACCTAATCGCCAAATCGCGCCTCTAATCGCGCCGCACTAGAATCAGCAGCGGTTGACGAGGGCGCCTACCGCGCATCATACTTGGATTGTGCTTTCCTGACCTGCTCCCAGTTCGCCTTGGCCCAGTCGACGAGTCCTTGGGTGGGCGCCAGCAGGCTCCTTCCAAGGTCTGTAATTTCGTATTCGACGCGAGGCGGCACCTCGAGAAACAGCTCGCGAACCACCAGCCCATCCCTCTCGAGATTCTTGAGGGTCGAAGACAGCATCCTCTGTGAAATTCCCGGGACGGCGCGTTCAAGCTCGGAAAATCGAGCGCGTCCGCCGAGGAGGTCGAGCGAGAGGACGAGGAAGATCGTCCACTTGTCGCCGATCTTCGTCAGCAGTTCCCGCACTGCCATCGGGTCTGAGCTTCTACAGACTGCTGCGGGGTCTAGATGGCCGACTTTGCTCGGCGTCTTCATAACTTACCTCGGTGTTAGCTGCTGATTTCAAAGTGCCTTCTTCTTCGAAACAAGCTTCCAATATATATGTAGCTCTCCTTTTGTAAGCAACCTTGCAAAGCGCATGGAGAGTCCAGGATGCCGAATCCGGAATACGCTGCCTATAAAGCCGTCGATCCTTACTTCGATCTGATTCGAGGAGCACTAGGCGGCCTCGTTGATGGCGAGCACTTCTTCGACATCGTCACTGACGACGTCGTCTACGAGGTCCTCTACAACTTCCCAGGTTGGCCTCGCATCATCCAGGGGCGCCCCGATCTGATGGCCCAGTTTAGGGGCTATGGCGACAACATCGCGCTTCAATCTGCCGATAAGTTGATTGCCCACAAAACCGACGACGGTCGTGTTGTTGTCATCGAATATGAAGTCCATGGGACTGTCCTCGCAACGGGCGTGAAATACGACAATCGGTTTTGCTCAATCATAAAGATCGAAAACCGGAAAATTGCGCACTGGAGAGACTACATGGACTCTCTCGTGGCCTGGAACGCATTGACGGCGCTTGCTCGCTAAAAGACCCCCATATCGAGAAGATCAAGAGATCCCGCCATGAAGCAAATTCTTATGATTGAAGTGAGCCCGAGGGGGAAGGACTCGGCGAGTCGATCGGTCGCCGATACGCTCGCCGCACGGCTCGCCGACCTCTATCCATCAGCAAAGCTCATGCGCCGCGACCTGGCCGCCGAGCATCTGCCCCATCTGGACGAAATCACGCTCCGGGCCATCTCGACAAAGGACCCGGCCGAGGCGGAAAGTTTGAAAGAGGCGGCCTGTCAGTCCGACCAACTGACCGACGAGCTTCTGGCGTCCGATCTTCTGGTGATCGCAACGCCGATGTGGAATTTCGGCATTCCCTCCGCCCTCAAAGCTTGGATCGATCTGGTCGTGCGGCCAGACAGAACCTTCCGATACGCCGATGGCGGCGTCCTCGGTCTGGCGAAGGACAAGAAAGCCATCCTGGTTCTGACTTCGGGCGGCGTTTTTACAGAGGGCCCATGGCGCCCCTGGGATTTTGTCGAGCCTTACCTGCGTCAAATCCTAGGTTTCATCGGCATCGCGGACGTGCAGACCGTTCGAGCCGAGGGGATGAACATCCCCCTGTTGGCCGCCAACGCGGTGCCAAAGGCGAACAAGGCTGTCGAGGAGCTTGCTCTATGAGAGTCCGTTTCGAAATTCACGGGTGAGCGTTTCTTCGGGCGAGGTTTGCGCGGATGCCATGAAGATCATGACGTGTGAGACGTCCAGGCGCTGTTCGTAGTCCCCACACGAGGCGTCGCCAGCGGATCATCCAGCCGAAGGTTCGCTCGACTGCCCAGCGGACCTCGACGCGCTGCTCGCCGCTCGCCTTTTGCTGGTTGTGGATCGCCCAATAGAGCCGTCGGCGCGCCTATTCGACAGGATCGGGAGCCAGCCAAGCTGAAGGCCGCTCGCTTCGTCGATTTCGTACAGGCCGAGCCGAGCTCCGCAATGAACTCAGCGCCAGCGGCAGGGCAGACTCCAGGTCGGGACGGAGTTCGGCCCGGCGAAGGACCGTCTCCGCGCCGCGCTTCCATCATGAGAGGCGTAGTCTTCCCAAGGGCCATGTTCTTGGGCGCGGGTGGTCCGTCCAGCACAAAGCCGGGCGGAAGCGGCAGAAGCGCGCGCCTGCTTTAATCGCATATTGAACGCCTTTTGAAGACAGCGGAACTAAAGCATGAAAACAAAGTTGAGCATGTCATCCGAGGGCTACTGTCGGCGTCCGGCAAGTCTCCTTGTCATTTTATTGATCGGTCTTGTCGCAGGTTTACTTCGGCAAACGTGTTGCGGCCCTCGCTAAAGCATGTTCCGAAAAAGTTGATCGATTTTTTCGATCCGATGAGGCCCATCTGGTCGAGAAGCGCTCTAGGATAAGGAGACGTCCGTGCTCACGCTTGTAATTGGAATCCTGATTATCATCGTCATCGGGGCGATCTTATTCTGGGTCATCGACAGATTCGCTCCTGACGCGCGGCTCGCGCAGCTTCTCAAGCTCCTAGTCGTGTTGATCTGTTTGGGGGCGATCATAAACCGCTTGCTTCCGCTGATTGGCTATCCATCTGTCTTGTAGCGGCAACGAGGAAGCATGAGTGCGCGGCGCGGCCGGCGTGGTCTGGCCGTTGAACGCCGCAGTGAAAAGGCGGTGGAGAATTTCCGCTTTCATTCATTGCCGATGAAGATGAAACGCAGCCGGCTTTTGCGCCAAGCCGAGAGTTCTCCGAGTCCGCAATGTGCGATTACGCACATTGCGGAAATGTCCGATCGCCTAAACAGGCAGGACTTCAGCACCTGACACTCAATGACGTTTTTTCAGCACTAACATCTTTTCCTAGCCTGGGCGGCGCCGCGTGTGATGCGTAATCAGCGGCGCCGCTGTTTCATTTACGGCCCCAACGCCTTGGAGCCCGAGTTTCTTTCGCAGATCTAAAGCGCGGCGGATCGTTTTCTATTTTCAAATCTGCATTCTCTTGACTCCTTGCCGTCGCGCATTACTTCGCGACAAGCAAACAGGAGCAGCGCGATGCAATCTCAAGTCGGAAGTCGCTTCATAGAGTATATCTGGCCTGCGCAAGGGACCGGCGCGCCTGAAGTTCTCGAAAGATTTCCGTTCTGGTCTTCCGCGCCAAGCGTTGGATATTTCCGAAGCTTGGCCCATGCTGGAGTGAGAAGCTTTTATCGGACCGACCATCCGCATTCGGAGCAGATTTTGGTCGAAGGCTCATCACGGACGGTTTTTCCCGAAGCCGTGAGGGTCGTCGATCAGGACGGCAAGGAGATTTGCCGATGGACGACCGAGGACGAATATGAGGAGTTGCAGGGCGAAGGCTGAGACCGGACGCTTCGAGGCTTTTCATGCGATAGCGCTTTCGGCCTCGCCGACGAAGGCGCCCTTTGCGGCGTTCGCTCAGCGATGTGCTTTCTGCGCCGAGTTTATGGTTCGCTATAGCGCGGGCGACAGCAATAAACCTCTCATCAATCCAGGATTGGCGAAGCTGTTTTGCTTCGCGCTCCGATTAAGTCCCATGCTCTTTGCTGCATGACTATCCGCACTTGACGATAACGCGAGCGAGCGCGCCGATTTTACCGGCGCTCGAAGTAGATGTCGGCCTCTTTAACGCGGCACGCGAAAACTTGTCCTGGACGAAAGGCGGCCTACCCGATATTTGATCGCCGATCGAGGGACCAGCGGTAGGCTCGTCTAGATCAAGCAAGAGGTTGAGGATGGGACTTTCCGTCAAGACTCCCCAGAGGCAAACGATTATTTTCCTCGCGGTTCTCATCATCGGCGCAATCATTTGGAAATTTGGCGCGGATTATTTCGTGAAGTCCCAGCCTGAGGAAGAGCCATACGAGGTCGAACAAATGGAAATCAAGCCGGTCCCATAGCCCGAGCGCACATTGCCTGAATGCGCCGCCACGCCCGCGCGCCGACGGCGGATTTTCGCGCCTGCGCCCTATGTCCCGCCTTGGGAGCGACGATAGCCCTTCAAGCGGAGATTACCAGGCAAGAAACCGGGTCGGCGGCAGATGGCGGGTGGGCCGAGCGGCGTAGGCCGTTCACGTCGGGACTTATTGCGAGAAGACGCTCAGCCTACGCCTACAGAGCGCCCTCGGGCTCTTAAATGATTACTGATGAGTTCTATCAGTTTCTTAGAACGACAGTCTCTGCGTCATTGCAGAAAGAACATAATTTAGCATCCCTCAGATGTTAACAAAAAATCAATAATTTAGCTCTGATCTTGGCGGCTGTTCATCATTTCTGCGGAAAATCTGCGGGTAAACTTCCCCCCGAACGCCCTCAAATCAACGTGATCTTTTCGCATAGCTTCAAAACATAGGATTCGGAACGCCTCGGCGATCTGCGCGCTAGAGCCAATCCCCCTTACGCGGGCTGCTTCGTGCGTCCGTACTTGGCGGGAGGCCTATGCGCGCCGCCGACGCCTCCGCTTCCCTAGACGTTAGGAGCATCGATATGAAAAATGCGCTTTCAATCATGGTTGCGATTGTGGGATTGTGCTGCGCCCCGGCGTTCGCTGTTGCGCAAGAACGCGTCGGCGACGGCGCCATGGGAGCGGTCGCAGGCGCCCTCGTCGGCGGCCCGATTGGCGCCGTGGCGGGCGGCGTGATCGGCTATACCGCTGGGCCCGGCATCGCCAATAGCTGGGGCCTCAGGCGCCACAGGCGCCATCACTATGCTCACTACCATCCGCGCGCCCCGCAATAGGCGGATTACGCCGACCGATCGCTCCAAGGCGCGAGAGCTGAACTGCCGAGCTCGGTTTCTCGGCCGTTCCACCCGAGGATGCGGAATCGCGCCTCAAGAAACAACACAATGGAGTGTTGCTGGCTGTGGCTCCGCATCATAGAATCAATCTGATTTAAGGATCGGCGGGCGCGATTGGCGCCGCCATTTTTGCTCGAAAACGGTATTTTCATGAAATCCGCTTTGAAAATCGGCGTAGGGTTCGCGACCGCCGGCCGCCGCGATATTTTGACCGAGGCCTTGCGCGAGCTTGCGCGCCAGACGCGGCTTCCCGACGGCGTCATCATCTGTCCGGCGGCCGACGCGGATTACGACCCTGCGCTAGCCGCCGGCCTGCCCTATCCGATTCTCGTCGCCAAAGGCCCGCGGGGATTGGCCGCGCAACGAAATGCTATTCTCAATGTCGCGCAAGATTACGCCATCCTGGTTTTCTTCGACGATGATTTCTTGGCCTCGCCGTCCTACCTGGCCGAGCTTGAGCTTTGTTTCGCGGCGCAGCCGTCGGTCGTCGCGCTGAGCGGGCGCGTCATCGCCGATGGCATAATGGGGCCCGGCCTCAGCGTCGCCGCGGCGCGTGCGGCGCTCTCCGCGTTTGACGATCCTTCCCCCGTCGAACCCATCACGGACCAATATAACGCCTATGGCTGCAACATGGCCCTGCGTCTCGCGCCCATTCACGCCTATGGTCTGCGGTTCGATGAAAATTTGCCGCTCTACAGCTGGCTCGAAGATGTTGATTTTTGCCGGCGGCTTGCGCCCTATGGCCGCATCGCCAAAAACGCGCGAATGATCGGAGTTCACCTCGGCGTCAAGGGCGGCCGCACCTCAGGAGTTCGCTTTGGCTATTCGCAGGTCGCCAATCCTTTTTATCTCTGGCGTAAGGGCAGCTTCCGTTTCGATCTGGCGGCTCGCCAGATGGGGCGCAACCTCCTCGCCAATTTCAGCAAGCTGCTTCGGCCGGAGCCTTGGGTCGACCGGGGCGGGCGGGCGCGCGGCAATGCGCTGGCCTTTCTTGATCTGATTCGCGGGCGGCTGGACCCAAGACGCATTCTCGAGCTCGATTGACGGACGTTTCAGGGCGGAGGCGACTGTGCTGACCATCAACGGCCGTTTTCTGAGCCAGCGAGTCACCGGCGTGCAAAGATACGCCCGCGAGATCGTTACGGAGATGGATAAGCTCCTCCAGCAGAGCCGCTTCAAGGGGGCCTTGCCAGCCAAAATCGTGGCGCCCGCGGCAAGCGAGATCGATCCGTCCTGGCGCGCGATCGCTTTCAAGCGAACCGCCGGCGGCGGTCCCTTATGGGATCAGCTCATCCTCCCCTTCGCGTCGCAGGGCGTTTTGTTGAGCCTTTGCAACATGGGGCCCCTGGTCGCCGCAAACCACATCGTCTGCATCCATGATGTCAACATTCTCCTCGCCCCGGAAAGCTACAGCCGGGCGTTCCGCGCCTACTATCGGATCATCGGTCCCCCTCTCGCCAGGCGCGCCGTCCGCGTCGCGACGGTCTCGAGCTTTTCGGCGCGCATGTTGAGCGAGTTCGGGCTCTGCCGGCCGGAAAAGGTCAGCGTCATCCCCAATGGCCACGAACATGTCCGGCGCTGGCGGCCGAGCCTTTCGCGCTACGCCGCGACCGAGGCGAAGCGGCGGCCATTCGTTTTCGTGCTCGGCAGCCGCGCGCGGCACAAGAATGTCGCGATCCTCCTGTCCATCGCCAAGGAAATCGACGAGCTCGGACTGGATATCCTCATGGCGGGCGCGCCGTGCCACACTTTTTCGGCGATCGAGGCGCAACCGGCTCCCGAGAATGTGCGCTTCCTCGGCTTCGTGTCCGATGACGATCTCGCGGCGCTCTATCAGACTGCGCTGTGCTTCGCTTTTCCGTCTCTGACCGAAGGTTTCGGACTGCCCGCGCTCGAGGCCTTGGCGCTGGGCTGTCCGGTCATCGCCTCCAACGCCGCGAGCCTGCCGGAGGTCTGCGGCGACGCCGCGCTTTACGCCGATCCGACCTCGCCGCGCGACTGGCTCGATCAGATCAAAAGGCTCCAAAGCGAGCCTGATCTCGCCCAAAGCTTACGCGCCAAAGGACCCGGGCAAGCCAAGCGCTTTTCCTGGGCCAAAAGCGCCGAACTCTATCTCGACCTTGTCATGGCGCTCCAAGGGCCCGCGGCGGGGGCCAGGAATTGAGAAAGCGCCGCCCTCCCCGCGCAGCCCTTGCGCGGCGAAGCTTCCCCACTATAGTCGCGCGCTCACCCCCCTCCCCGCCCCCTGATGAGCCCGAAAAATGCCGCAGCCGAAATCAGACGTGAAAAAAGTCGTCCTCGCCTATTCAGGAGGGCTCGACACGTCGATCATCCTCAAATGGCTGCAAACGACTTATGGCTGCGAGGTGGTGACCTTCACCGCCGATCTTGGCCAAGGCGAGGAGCTCGGCCCGGCGCGCGAGAAAGCCCTGCTGCTCGGCATAAAGCCGGAGCATATTTTTATCGAGGACCTGCGCGAGGAATTCGTCCGCGATTATGTCTTCCCGATGTTTCGCGCCAATGCGCAATATGAGGGGCTTTATCTCCTCGGCACCTCGATCGCGCGGCCCTTGATCGCCAAGAAGCAGATCGAGATCGCCCGCAAGGTCGGCGCCGACGCCGTGGCCCATGGCGCGACCGGCAAGGGCAATGACCAAGTGCGCTTCGAGCTTTCCTATTATGCGCTCGAACCCGACATCAAGGTCATCGCGCCCTGGCGGGAATGGGACTTGGCCTCACGCACGGCGCTGATCGCCTTCGCGGAGGAGAATCAGATTCCGATCGCCAAGGACAAGCGCGGCGAGGCGCCCTTTTCGGTCGACGCAAATCTGCTGCACGCCTCCTCGGAAGGAAAGGTGCTCGAAGATCCCGCGGTCGAGGTGCCGGACTATGTCTATTCGCGCACCATCAATCCGGAAGACGCGCCGGACAAGCCGAGCTTCATCGAGATCGATTTCGAGAAAGGCGACGCGGTCGCGGTCGATGGGAAACTCATGTCGCCCGCGACGCTGCTTGCGCGTCTGAACAGCCTTGGTCGCGACAATGGGATTGGCCGTCTCGATCTTGTCGAAAACCGTTTCGTCGGCATGAAATCGCGCGGCATGTATGAAACGCCCGGCGGCACGATCCTTTATTACGCGCATCGCGGAATCGAGCAGATCACGCTCGACCGCGGCGCGGCGCATCTGAAGGACGAGCTGATGCCGAAATACGCCGAGCTCATCTACAATGGGTTCTGGTTCTCGCCCGAGCGGGAGATGCTGCAGGCCTTGATCGACCGCAGCCAGGAGTTCGTCACGGGCCGCGTGCGCCTGAAGCTCTACAAAGGCTCTGCTTCAGTCGTCGGCCGCTCCAGCCCCTACTCGCTGTATGATCAGGATCTCGTCACCTTCGAGGAAGGCGCGGCGGCCTATGATCATCGCGACGCCGCGGGCTTCATCAAGCTCAACGCTTTGCGGCTGCGCACGCTCGCCAAGCGGGCGCGCAAGATCGCCAGCCGCGGTTGAGGCGCCGGGCGAAGACGCCCCCGACTATTTGATTCTTCTCCGTTGATATCTTTCAAACGCGCCTATCTTCCACAAGAGGCGTGTTAAATTTTCGAGGAGAGGCGAATGCGTAAATCGACGAGAGTTGTGGCTGCGGCCGCATTCATGGCTGGCGCTGCAGGCCCAGGCGGGGCCGCGCAGGCCGGAGCCATGCCAAACGCCGGCGCGAACTTGGCCGGTGGCGCGGTTCTTCCCTGGAAGAGATCCAGTTTTTCTGGGGCGGACATGAACTACTGCTGGTATGGCGATGGCTGGAACGGGCCCGGCTGGTACTGGTGCGGCTTTCCGTGGCGGTCCGGCCGTGGTGGGGAGGCGGCGCCGGCTGGCACGGCTGGCATGGTGGCGGACATGGCGGGCTGGCATGGCGGCCACGGACCCGGCGGCGGTGGCCACGGACCCGGCGGCGGCGGGGAGGCCCTGGCGGCGGCGGGGCGGTGGCCACGGACCTGGCGGCGGCGGGGCCGGACCTGGCGGCGGCGGGGCGGACCTGGCGGCGGCGGGGCCGGACCTGGCGGCGGCGGGGGCGGACCTGGCGGCGGCGGGGCCGGACCTGGCGGCGGCGGGGCGGACCTGGCGGCGGGCTGGCGGCGGCGGCGGACCTGGCGGGGCTGGCGGACCTGGCGGTGGTGGCGGAGCTGGCGGCGGCGGGGGCGGACCTGGCGGACATTGAAAGTTGAAATGCTGTTCTTGAGCCAGACCGGCGATAAAACCATCGAGCGCTCGGGTCTCAAGCAACGTTTCTTAAGCGAGCGGCCGAGGATGGGACGTAACCCGCCTCGGCCGAGCTTTTTTGGCATCACCCACGCCGCAGGATTTACCAAGCTTGACCTTCTGCGCCGCAAGTTCGCCATGCGTCCCCAGAAAATAGTCGGGCGCGGCTCAGGCGCAGCGCAAATTGCCCAGCCTTTGATTGACCTCAATCGACTTTGTTCGGCATCGGTTCATTTTGGACGTCGCATTAATGTCCGAGCGAGGCCGGGGCATTTTAATGCTCGGGCTCGTCGAATTTGAGCGATTCGTTTTCGATCCCGTTTCTTCGCGGTCGGAGAGCGCTCTTGAGTTGGAAACTCTCGAGGAGAAGCAAATGCGTCGATTGACGAGCCTTGCGGCAGCGGCCGCATTCATGGCTGGCGCCTCCGGCCTGGGCGGGAGCGCGCAGGCAGGCCCCTTTCCGAACGCCGGCGCAGGCATGCCCGGCGGCCGCGGCTCTTCCACTGAAAAGGCTCAGTTTTTCTGGGGCGGCTATAATTACTGTTGGTATGGCAACGCCTGGAACGGGCCCCGGCTGGTATTGGTGCGGCTATCCCTGGCGATATGGCTATGGCTGGGGCGGCGGCTATGGCTGGAACGGCTGGGCGCGGCTGGGCTGGCCGCGGTTGGCGCGGCGGTCCCGGCGGCTGGCATGGCGGCGGCGTTTGGCGCGGTGGACGCGGCCCCTGGCACGGCCATCCCGTGCCGAGATAAGATCAGGTAAAAGGGCGGCTCGAGTCCTTGAAAGCATCGACGCAACCGTCGATCAAGTTGGTCTCGAGCAGCCTTTCCGACGTAAGCGGCCAACGGAGCGGGCGCAGGCGAGAGGGCGTCTCGGCGATGTCCGCTTCGAGCGCCAGGAGCGCGAACCGCGCTTCGGCGACGCTCACGGCGGCAAAACGGCAAGTCTCGCCCGGACGCATCTGGGCGAGACGGCCGATATCGGCGCGGATGACATGGCCGAGCTTCGGATAGCCGCCGGTCGGCTGCCGATCCGCCATCAGGATGAGGGGCTTCCTGTCGCCGGCGATCTGGATCGCGCCGAGCGCAATCCCATCCGACACAATGTCATGGCCCCGCGCATGGGCTATGTCCGGTCCGTCGAACCGATAGGCCATGCGGTCGGCCGACGCCGTCAGCGCATAGTCTTCGCGAAAGAATGTCGCGAGACCTTCGGCTGTGAAATAATCGTCCTGCGGCCCAAGAACAACGCGGAAGGGCTGCGCGTCCTTGGCCAACCATGGGGCGTCGATCGCGGCGTCATCAGCCGCCTGGCTCAGCGGCTCGAAGCGCGGGGCGGCCGGCAGAGCATCGCCCTCCCGCAGCATTCGGCCTTCGATCCCTCCCATCGCCGAGCGCAGATGCGTGGCGCGGCTCCCCATCTCTAGCGGCGTATCGACTCCGCGTTCGACCGCGAGATAGGCCCAGGCGCCGGAATTCCCCGCTTGCGCCGTCAAGACATCTCCCGGCCGCAGCAGGAGACAGGCCGCCGATGGAAGCCGCGCGTCGTCGCGCCGCCAAGCGAAGCCTCCTCCCGCGAAGGCGACCGCCAGCGCCGACCCCTCGCAAATAAGCTCAAGGCCGCCGATCGAGACTTCAACCGCCGCCGCGCGATCGTCATTGCCGACGGCGAGATTGGCTGTGCGAAAGGCGGTCCAGTCCATCGGGCCAGCCGGGGTCACGCCATAGCGTAGATAGCCGTGGCGGCCGCTGTCCTGGATCGTCGCGCCGGGGCCGGCCCGAAGCACGCGGAGCCGCGCCGGCGTTGCGACGTCGTCGAAAGTCATCTCAGCCATCTTGGCTAAACTCTTCGGGCAGGTCCTCTTGGCGCGCGACAAGCTCTCCGGCTTCCGCCGCGCGGCTCATGGCGTCGAACGCCGCAGGATCGATGCGCTCAAAAACGATCTCATCGCCTATGTCCGCCAGAAAGACCCTTTCGCGCTGCGGATCGAAGACCTTGACCGGCGTTCGCCCGATCCCGTACCAGCCCGTCGGCATGACGATGCTCGTAATAAGCGCCTGGCCGCCGGCGATGAGCAGCGATCCCGCCGGCGCGGGCGGCCGTGGCGTCGCCCGGCGGGGGATCCGAAGCGCCTCAGGCAAGCCGCCGAGAAAAGTGAAGCCGGGCGCAAACCCATACATATAGACGCGATAAAGCGCGCCAAGATGCAGCTCGACAATGCGCTCCGGCGGCAGCCCGAGAATCGCCGCGACCTCGTCGAGGTCTTCCGCATGCGGCGGGTCGTAACAGGCTGGGATACGCCAGCGCTTCGGCCGCGCGCGGGCGACGGCGGCTGTTTCCAGAGAACGTAAGGCGCGGGTCAGCGCGTCGGTCGTCACGAGGCGCGGATCGAAATGGATCATGATCGACCGATAGGTCGGCACGGTCTCGATCACGCCGGCCAGCTTTGCTTGTGCGATCGCGGCGTCGAGCGCCATGACCCGGTCATGGATAGCGGGATCGATGGTCCGCCCGAATTCGACGACGAGCGCGCTTTCGCCCGCAGGCAGATAGCGAGGCGCGGCGCAGCTCGTCATGCGAAAGCCTTTTCAGCCCCAGGCGAAAGGCGCGAGCGCAACGCCGGCGGCCTCGAGCCGCAAGCGCACCGCCTTCGCCATGGCCACCGCATTGGGGCTGTCGCCGTGAACGCAAATGGAATCGACGCCGAGAGGCGCGCGCTTGCCCGAGACTGAAATGACCGCGCCCGCCTCGACCATCGCGAGGACGCGTTCGGCGACTTCGGCGGGATCATGCAGCACCGCGCCGGGAAAGGATCGATCAAGCAAAAGTCCGTCGTCTGTGTAAGCGCGATCCGCATAGATCTCGCGGGCGACGGCAAGCCCTTCCGCCGCGCCCGCCGCCTCGAGCTTCGTGCCCGAGACGGCGAGAAAGCCGAGGCGCGGATCGACGGATTTCACGGCGCGGGCGATGGCGAGCGCCACGCTCTCGTCAACCATGGCGATATTGCTCAAAGCGCCATGAGCCTTCACATAAGAGAGCCTATGCCCGGCATAGGCGGCGAGCGCTAGCGCCGCGCCGATCTGATAGGCGACGAGCCGCTCGATTTCGCCCGTTGTGAAAGGCAGCTTGCGGCGGCCGAATCCCCAAAGATCGGGAAATCCCGGATGCGCGCCGATCGCGACGCCCTTGGCCTTGGCGGCAGCGAAGGTCGCCGCCATGATTTCCGGGTCGCCCCCATGAAAGCCGCAGGCGACATTGGCGCTCGTCACGATGTCGAGCATGGCGGCGTCATCGCCCATTGCATAGGCGCCGAAGCCCTCGCCGCAATCGCAATTCAAATCGACGCTGCGCATCGCCTCGCTCTACCTCCGGACGCAGCTTCTTCACAAGCGTGTGCGTTCGTGAGCTTTCTCCATCGCGCCATATTTGCGCTTCCAGTCCGACGGGTTCAATTGCGGGCGCGCCTCGACGAAGAACTCCTCGCGCCGATAGCCTTGCGCGTAAAGCAAGGCCGTGAGATCGGCGTGGTCGATCCGCGCATGCGCGGCAGCAGCCACGGCGGGCTTGGCGCGAAAGGCGACGCCGAGGCCGGCCTCCTGCAGCATCCCGAGGTCGTTGGCGCCGTCGCCGACGGCGAGCGTCTCCCTTGCCGCGATTGAATGTTTTTCGCGCAATCCGCGCAAGGCCTCAAGCTTCGCCTCCTTGCCGCGGACGGGTTCGGCGACAAACCCGCTGAAGCGCCCATCCTCGCCCAGGAGAAGCACATTGGCCTGGTTTTCATGAAAGCCGATCTTTTCCGCGATGACGGAGGTAAAGACCGTGAAGCCGCCCGAGATGAGCGCCGTATGCGCCCCGTGGCTGCGCATGGTCTGCACCAGGGTTCGTCCGCCCGGCGTCAATGTGATCTTCTTGGCGATCAGCCGCGGGACGGAGTCGGGGTGCAGCCCCTTGAGAAGCGCGACGCGTTCGCGCAACGCCGGCTCGAAAGCGATCTCGCCGCGCATGGCGCGTTCGGTGATCTCTGCGACGAACGCCTTCTTGCCAACCAGCGCGGCGAGCTCGTCTACGCACTCTTGGCCGATCATGGTGGAATCCATGTCCGCCAGCAAAAGCTTCTTTCGCCGCCCCTCCGCCGCCTGCACGATGACGTCGATCGCGACTGCGCCCATGGCGGCCCGCCCCGCATCTGCAAAGGCGCGCAGGTCGGCAGGCTCTTCCGGCTCGAAAGGAATGTCGACCGCGACCCCCTTGTCGAGCCATTCCGGCTGGCCCGGCCTCGGCAAGACATCGATCGCCTGTTGCACATGGGCCTCGGTCAGGCTCGGAAAGCTCGGATCGCAGACAAGCGTCGCGACATGGGTCATTGATTGTCCTGCGCAAAAGTTTGCGGCCAAAGATTAGCCGGCGAAGTCGACAGCCGCCATTTCATCGCAGGAATCCGGCGGCGGCAAGCCTATAGTGTAATCGCTTCGGCGGCTTGCATCGCCGGCGTCGGTCGGGTCCGAACGACTCTAGTCGCTACCGAGCCGACGCCTTTTGCTTCAAATGCTGGTCGATCAGCATATTCGCGATCGACATGCGCCGGGCGGCGCGCATGCGTTGCGCCGGCCCGAAACGATCGGGGTGGTTCTTTTTCGCGAATTCGCGGCGGATCTGTTTGAGATCGACGTCGGCCAGGTCGGCGCGCAAGCCGAGCTCCTCGGCGATCGCCTCGTCCTCGGTTTGCGCAGGTTGGACCTTGGGCGGCTCGGGCTTTGGCCTGCTTGCCGTATTTGCTTCGGCGGGTTCAGCGGCTTCGGCCGCTTCCTCGGCATAGGCCACCGCAGGCGCGGAGGGGTGAGGGCGAAGCCTATTCAGCCAGCGCCAGGATACGCTCCCCAAGACATGGCGCAGCCGAACCGTCGGATGCGGCGCTGTTTTGCGCCCGTTCGCGGGCGCGATCGGCTCCTGGTCTTCGTTTCCGTCGTCGCCCGACAATTGTGATGGCTTGCCCCCCGCATTGTCGCCAAGCGCGGAAAGTATGTCGGCGAAATCAGCCTGCTTGTTTCGGTTCGTCCGGATCATGGCGACAATCCACCGCCAGGGAGGCGCGGTTCGAAATCACTGGCGCGAGCATGCGCCTGGCCGCTTGACCTAGCGTTAAATCAAAGGCGTCAACTTGAAAGGAGTCCGATTTAGGGAAGGCTAAGCCTTTATCTGCGAGGCCGAATCAGGCTTTGAATCAAATGCTTCCCGCATCCGCCCATCACTTTTTCGCGAGCTAAGATGACCAAAGCTTAACTTGCAGTATTTGATCGAAGGACGTCTATTGAGGGCGTCGCGCAGCCAGGGAGAAACCCATGAAATCGCGTCTGCCCATCGCTCTTGCTTCGATCGCGCTCGCCGGCGGGATCGCCTTTGTCGTCCAGAATGCGACCGCGCAGCAACCGCCGCCCGGCGCGCCCCCCGCCCCGCCCGCCTTCGAGAAGCACGCGCCGCCGCATTGGGTTTTGTCTCCGTCTGATCACGCCGCCCTTGTCGACGCCCGCATAGCCGGGCTGCATGCCGGCTTGAAGCTCACGCCGGATCAGGAAAAGCTGTGGCCTCCGGTCGAGGCGGCGCTGCGCGCGGGCGCCAAGAGCGCCGAGGAGCGGCGTGAAAAAATCAAGAACGAACCCCACCCCGACGACATTATCGCTTTCCTGCGGCGGATCAGCGAGATCGAGACGGCGCATGGCGCGACGCTCAAAGCGATCGCCGACGCAGCCGCGCCGCTTTACGCGACCTTGAGCGAAGACCAGAAGCACCGTCTGCCTTTGCTTCTGCCGAAACATCATTTGTTCGGCGGTCATTTCGGCGCGCATGAAGGTCCACATGGATGGGGCGACGGCGAGGACGAAGGTTTCGCCGAGCACGAGCCGGGGCCGCATCATGAGGGTCCGCATCCAGGCGAATAAGCCACTCGTCGAACATGGGCGGGTCTTGCCGCAAGTCCTGATCCGCCGATCGGCTTTTTCCGCTGCGGACATGCTGCGGCTCTTTCAGTATGGGCTATTCCCTTCGCGATCGCGTGGGTCCGCGCGATCGCGAAAGGCTGTAGAGCACGATCGCCCAATCGAAGCGAATACGCGTTTTAGCGCGTCGGGGTTTCGCTTTACCGCTCCGCCTGCAGGGGAACGATCATCCGCAACCGAAATCCTTCGGGGTCGAAGCAGGCTTTCACGTCCGCTCGAATTTGTTGCGACAGCACGCGGTTGAGCAGCATCGACCCGAACCCCTCGCGGGACGGTTGGATCACAAGCGGGCCGTCCTGCTCTTTCCATTCGCACAAGAGCGCGGATCCGCGGTCCGTGTCGATCAAGGTCCAATAGACCTCGATGCGGCCTTCTTCCTTGGACAAGGCGCCATGTTTCGCGGCATTGGTCGTGAGCTCATGCACCGCCATGCCGAGCGGAACCGCGATCTGCGACGGCAGGTCGACGGATGGGCCGACAAGGCGAATCCTCAAGCCCTGATCATCGGAAAAGGGGCTGAGCTCCTGGTTCAGCAAATGCAGGAAAGAGACGGACTGCGCCAATTCATCGGTCATTACCGCATGCGTCTTGGCGAGAGAGGAAATGCGGCCCGCGAAAGCGTCTTGAAATTCCTCGATGGTCGCTGAGCTCTTCGCCGTGGTGTTCATCACGCCTTGCACCGTCGCGAGCGTGTTCCTGACGCGGTGGTGCAGCTCGCGGATCAGGAGAGCTTGCCGCTGTTCGGCCCTGACGTGATCGGTTACTTCGTTTCCTTCGACATAGGTTCCGGAAACCTCGCCGTTTGGATCAGTGACCGGCTGGCAGACGAAGTCGATGAAATATTCCGCGATCTCGCCGCTGGGCTTGTTCTGCAAGAGGATGCGCATCTTGCGGCCGACAAAAGGCTTGCCGGTCCGATAGACGTCGCCGATTATGTCGAGATATTCCTGGTTCGCAATTTCGGGCAACGCCTCGCGCATGGTCTTCCCGATGAGATCACGGCCGCCGGCAAACTCGCGAAAGGCGAAATTCGCCATTTCGAAGACATGGTCCGGCCCCTGCAGGACGCACATGAAATTAGGGGCGTCCATGAATATGCGATTCAAATGGTGGGCGGTGGCCAGAAGAGTCTGATTGAGGGCCTGCACCATTCCAAGACGGTGGCTGACGTCAGCTCCGCCCGAAGCCGCCGCTTCGGACCGGCTCACGAGATCGGTCGATTGGCGGAGCTGCGAAATATCCTGCGTGCTTTGCAGCACATAAGCGACCTTGCCGTCCTTGTCGAGGATCGGCACATGGGTGCAACTCCACGACCGCTCCTCCAGACCTCCCTTGCCCAAGATCGGGTAAGGGAGAACGGGAAGCACGTCGACAATCCCTTGATCGCGAACGCGCTCGAACGAGTCCTGGAGCAATCGGCGGCTTTCGCCTTCGGCCGGAAACGCCTTGAAGACATAGGCTCCAATCAGGCTTTCTCTCGTCCGCATGGTTACGTCGAGATAGGCCTGATTCATGGCGACAATCTCGAAATTCACGTTCATCACCATGAAGGGTGAAGGAAGGCTATTGAATATCGCTTGAAAATCCAACTCAGTATCCAGCTTCACCGCGCAGCTCCCGGCGCATTGTTTATTGTTGCGGTCGAGCCTGAGGCGTCGCTCGAAGCAAGGGCCGCGCCCAGCGCTTTCGGGATTGCTAAGAGATCCATAATGGCCATCCGCTCGCGACAAAAGCAGCTCTTACATAAAAAGGCGAGCGCGTTTCAACATTTGCCGACATAGGGCGTGGATAGGCGATTGACCAATATGCGCTGGGAGAGCGATGACGGCGCCTAAAGGAAATGCGCGGCGCGAGACCGCAGCCCGGCTGGAGCAGCCAAGCTCGCGGCTGCCCGGCCAGACAACGAAAGCGAAGCGGCTTTGGTTGCATGGAAAATCTCTTGAGACGCGTCGCGCCGGCGCTCCGGCCTGGCTGGATCCGCTTCCATATCTCTTTCGGTAGCGTTCACGATCGGGCCGCCTTATGTTGAAGGCGCCCCTTCGCTTCCAATGAAAAATGCCGCGCTCATGTCCTTAGTGCACCGCCCCGTTCAGGCAGGAGACCATGTGTTCCTGGTTGACGGGTCATCTTTTGTCTTTCGCGCCTATTTCCAATCCATTCGGCAGGATGCGAAATATAATTATCGCTCGGACCGTCTGCCGACAGGGGCGGTCCGGCTCTTCTGCACCAAGCTTTTCCAGTTCGTGCGCGAAGGCGCGACAGGGATCAAGCCGACCCATCTCGCGATCATTTTCGATAAGTCCGAAAACTCCTTCCGCAAGGAGCTTTACCCCCCTTACAAAGCCAATCGTTCGGAGCCTCCTGAAGATCTGGTCCCGCAATTTCCCTTGATGCGGGCCGCGGTTCGCGCCTTCGGCCTTCTCCCGGTCGAGCAGGACCGCTACGAGGCCGACGATCTTATCGCGACCTATGCGCGGGAGGCGCGCGAGCGCGGGGCCGACGTTCTCATCATCTCCGCCGACAAGGATTTGATGCAGCTCGTCGGGCCGGGCGTCGCCATGTATGACCCGGCCTCCGGCGAAGCAGGCGCCAAGGGCGCGCGCGAGGAGCGGCGGATTGGGCCGGAGGAGGTTTACGCCTATTTCGGCGTTCCGCCGGAAAAGGTCGTCGACGTTCAGGCGCTCGCCGGCGATTCGACCGATAATGTGCCGGGCGCGCGCGGCGTCGGGCTGAAGACGGCGGCGCAGCTCATCAATGAATATGGCGATTTGGATACGCTCCTCGTCCGCGCGGGCGAGATCAAGCAACCGAAACGCCGCGAGACCCTCACCGATCCGCAAAGCGTCGCGCTAATCAATGTATCGAAGCAGCTCGTCTCTCTGGTCCGCGATGCGCCGCTCGAAGTGCCGCTCGACGATCTGGGCCTTCATGCGCCCGACGCCAAGACTCTCGTTTCATTCTTCAAGGCGATGGAATTCACGACCATCACCAAGCGGGCGGCCGAAGCCTATCAAATCGACGCGGCGTCGGTCGAGCCAGCCCCCGCCTTCGTCGGCGAGGCCGGATGGCGCGGCCGCAACGGAGAGCCTTTTTCCGCCAAAGCGGAAAGCGAGACGCCGGAAGCGCCCCAGCTAGGGGATGCGCAGCAGCCAAAAAGAAACGCCCGCTACGGCCCGCCGGCCGCTCCGGCGCCCGTGGCCACAGGACCTGGCCAACTCGCCGCCGAGCGCGCCGAAGCCGCCCGCGCCGAGACATTCGACGTCAAAGCCTACAAGACGATTTCAAGTTTTGAAGCGCTCGACGCCTGCATCGCCGCCGCGAAGGAGGCCGGTTATATCGCAATCGACACGGAAACCTCCTCGCTCGACGCCATGCAGGCCGAACTCGTCGGCATTTCCTTATGCGTCACGCCGGGCCGCGCCTTCTACATCCCGCTGCGCCATCGCAGCGAGGGGGGCGGCGACCTTTTCGGCGGCGGCGATCTCATCCCCGGCCAATTGCCCGCCGATGAAGTTCTCGCCCGCTTGAAACCGCTTCTGGAAGACCGCAGCGTCTTGAAGATCGCGCAGAACATGAAGTTCGATTGGCTGGTCTTCCGCCAATGCGGAATCGAGGTCCGCCCAGTCGAAGACACGATGCTGCTCTCCTATGTGCTCGACGCCGGCCGCACCGATCACGGAATGGACGTGCTGAGCGAGAAGCACCTGGGGCATAAGCCAATCCAGTTTGGCGAAGTCGCCGGCTCTGGCCGGACATTCATCGGATTCGCGCGGGTCGCCATCGACAGGGCGACGGAATATTCGGCGGAGGACGCAGACGTCGCTTTGCGTCTTTGGCGGACCCTGAAGCCGCGCCTGCCCGCGGAGCGCATGACCGCCGTCTATGAAGGGCTGGAGCGCCCGATGATCGAGGTTCTCTCGCGCATGGAGCGGCGCGGCATAGAGATCGACCGGGCGATCCTCGCCCGGCTTTCGGGCGAATTCGCGCAGGACATGGCGCGGCTCGAGGCCGTGATCTACGAGCTCGCCGGAGAGAGCTTCAATCTCGGTTCGCCAAAGCAGCTCGGCGATATTCTGTTCGGCAAGATGGGCCTCGCCGGCGCCAAGAAAACCGCGACAGGCGCCTGGTCGACGGCGGCGGGCGTCCTCGATGACCTCGCCGCAGAGGGCAATGAGCTCGCGGCCCGGATTCTCGACTGGCGACAGCTCGCAAAGCTCAAATCGACCTATACGGACGCGCTGCCCAGCTTCGTCAATCCTTCGACTGGACGGGTGCATACGTCCTACGCCCTCGCCGCGACGACGACGGGCAGGCTCTCCTCGTCGGAGCCGAATCTTCAGAATATTCCGGTGCGCAATGAAGCTGGCCGCAAGATCCGCCGGGCTTTTATCGCGGGCGCGGGACATAAGCTCATCTCGGCCGATTACTCGCAAATCGAATTGCGGCTGCTCGCCCATATCGCCGATATTCCGCAGCTCAAGGCGGCCTTCGCAGAAGGCCTCGACATCCATGCGATGACCGCCTCCGAGATGTTCGGCGTGCCGGTCGCGGGCATGCCGCCAGAGGTGCGCCGCCGCGCCAAGGCGATCAATTTCGGCATCATCTACGGCATTTCAGCCTTTGGCCTCGCCAACCAGCTCGGCATCGCGCGGGAAGAGGCGGGCGCCTACATCAAGCGCTATTTCGAGCGCTTTCCCGGCATTCGGGCCTATATGGACGCGACGAAAAAAACCGCGCGCGAAAGCGGATTCGTGACCACGATTTTCGGGCGCAAATGCCATTATCCGCGCATCGCCTCCTCAAACCCGTCGGAACGCGCCTTCAACGAGCGCGCCGCGATCAATGCGCCGATCCAGGGCTCCGCCGCCGACATCATCCGCCGCGCCATGATCCGCATGGATGCGGCGCTCGCGGAGGCGAAGCTGTCCGCGCAAATGCTACTGCAAGTGCATGACGAACTCGTGTTCGAGGCGCCCGACGGCGAGGTCGAAGCGACCATCGCGCTTGTTCGCAGGGTCATGGCGGATGCGCCGCATCCCTTTGTACAGCTTTCCGCGCCCTTGCAGGTCGACGCCAAGGCTGCGCAGAATTGGGACGAGGCGCATTAGCTCCCGTCGCGAAAAATTGATCGCCAATCGCGATCAAACCATGCTTCGGCGTCTGGCTTTCGCGGATGAGCCGAAAGGTCGCAGAGCTTTCGTCCGACCTATTTATGGCTTGACAAAGCGTCCCCGGCGCGAAGATCAAAGCGCGCGAACCACAATTGCCTTTTCCTCGCCCAGAAACTCAATCCAAGACGGCGCCGCAGTTCAAGGACCTGAAGCTCGTCGGCAAAAATCAAGAAAGAGGAAGCCTTTCAAACGACAAGGATGCAGCGCGACGCTGTTCGCAGGCTCGAGTTCTTCTCCTTTCGCCGCGATTCCTGTGCCGACCTGCCTTCGCGACGCTCTTTTGCCGGCCAATCGCGAGTATCTGATCAAACCGGCGAAGGCTAAAGAGGCTTCGCCTCTCCGGCATGATCGAAGCGAG
The DNA here is from genome assembly GCF_045689225.1 of Methylocapsa polymorpha. Classification (GTDB taxonomy): domain Bacteria; phylum Pseudomonadota; class Alphaproteobacteria; order Rhizobiales; family Beijerinckiaceae; genus Methylocapsa; species Methylocapsa polymorpha. Next base: position 672,299 of record NZ_CP136862.1, read on the forward strand.
CGTGTTTGTTGGCGTCCCGGCGCGGGTCAGGGGTCGCGAATATCCGCGACGAATGCGCGATAGAGCGAGGCTGGCGGATATGTTGACTTATTCGCGCCGGAGCGGCGGCTGCTGGAAATAGGCTTGAAATGATCCTTCCGTGTGAATCTGCTATAAATTAAATGTTGGTTGAACGAACCGCCCTCATCGGCGGCAAATATCCAAAGGGAGAGAAACAAGTGACGATTTTTCGTTTAGTCGGAGCCTGCTGCGTTGCGACCGGCCTGCTCGTCTCACAGGCGCAGGCGCATGGCGGCGTCAGCAATGAAGGCAACAAATGCGTCATGAAGATCGGCCCGTATCAATTGGATTTTACAGGATATCAGCCTGAGAATTCGATCGAGAAGTTCTGCGACGACATTCCGGAGACTGGGCGGACGGTCATCGTCCTCGACGTGGAGCAAGGGTCCGCGGGATCGGGCGCCGTTGGCGGCCCCAACAGCAATGATCTGCGCGACATGGCGATCGACCTCCGGATCCTCAAGAACGTCGGCCAGGCCAGCGACGACGTGGATCTGGAAAAGAACACGGTCGTTTATGTGGGTCCTAAAAAATATCCCGCAGGCACGCTGCATTGGGAGCATAATTTCGCCCAGAAGGGCAATTTCATCGGCCTCGTTTCGGCGACAAATGATCACGGCCAGGTTTTCGTTTCCCGCTTTCCCTTCGCGGTCGGAGAAGGGTTGAACAAGGTTTTCATCGGGATCGGCGTTGGCGTCCTGCTCGTGGGCGGCGCGATCGCGGCCTTTCTCTACCACCGCCGCGGCCAAAAATCCGCCTAGAGCGCTTCCCGATCAGATGGAACATCTGATCGAAAAGGAATCGCTCAAAGTCTAAGAGGCGGAGCATGTTCTAATCGAAAAAGTCGATCAACTTTTTCGGAACATGCTCCGGCGGCGCCACCAGACCGGGCGACCGGAGCTGTTGGAGAGCAAGCGCCCTCCAACACCGCTTTAAATCGCGCCACACGATTTACGAACGAGGGTTCTACGCTTCCTCGAGAAGGGCCGAGACCAATGAGGCCTGCGCTTCGTCGAAACTTCGAAGCCCTCAGGTTGGATAGATAAGCGCGCCGCGCGCCGCGATCTCGCGCAGCCGCTCGCTCGGGCGATAGATGGCGCCGAGGTTCGCCCATTTGTCGGCCCGCTCCACGACGCTCGCGAGGCCGAGATGATCGGCGTATTGAAGCGCGCCGCCAAGATAGCGCGGCAGGCCGAGGCCGAGGATGAGGCTCATGTCCGCCTCCCCTGGCGAAGCTACAACGCCGTCCTCCACGCAACGAGCCGTCTCAAGGATCAGCGGCAGCATCATGCGTTCAATGATGTCGGCCTCGCAAATCTCGCTTTTTCCATTCGGCCGCGCTTCGGCGAGCAGACGCTCAGTTTCGGGGTCGGCCTCCTTGCGCGGCCGGCCTTTCGAGTCATTCGCGTATTTGTAGAAGCCGTGACCGTTCTTTTGGCCGAGACGTTTCTCGCGCAGCAAAACGTCGATCGCGCTCGTGAAGGAAATCTGCATGCGTTCGGGAAAACCAGCGGAGACGATATCAACGACATGATGGGAAATATCCATGCCGATGACGTCGATGAGATAGGCCGGTCCCATCGGCCAGCCGAAACTTTCCATGACCCTGTCGATCTCGATGAAATCGACGCCATCATGAACTAGGCGCAAGAAAGCGAGGAGGTAGGGCGTGAGCGTGCGGTTGACGACAAAGCCCGGGCAATCCTGCACGACGATCGGCGTCTTGCCCAAGGCCGTCGCATAGCCGACTATGGTCGCAACAGCGTCTTCCGAGGTCTTCGCGCCGCGCACGACCTCGATGAGCGCCATTCGGGCGACCGGATTGAAGAAATGCATTCCTATAAAGTTTTCGGGGCGCTGCAGGCCTTCCGCCAAATCGCCTATCCGCAAGGATGAGGTATTGGAGGCGATGATCGCGCGCGCGCCGACAAGCGCTTCAATATCCCGCAAGACCGTCTTCTTCACCGCAATGTCTTCGACCACGGCCTCGATCGCGACATCGACGGCGTCGAAACCGTCATAGCTGAGGCTAGGCGTGATCGCGCTCAGGATTGCATCGGCCTTATCCTGCGCGAGCCTCCCCTGCTCCACCTGCCTTGCGAGGAGTTTACGCGCCTCCGTCATCCCGAGGTCGAGGGCGTGGTCGGCAATATCCTTCATGATGATGGGGACGCCACGAGCGGCGCTCTGATAGGCGATGCCGCCGCCCATCACGCCGGCGCCGACGACGGCGGCCTTGCGCACCGGCGACGCGGTCTTGGCGTAGCCTCTTGCGGTCTTTTTCAGCGCCTGTTCATTGATGAAGATCCTGACGAGCGAGGCTGCGGCCTGCGTCTTCGCCGCCTTTCCGAAAGCCTCCGCTTCAAGCGCCAGGGCCGCGTCGCGCTCGAGCCCCGCCGCTTCCTCCAAAAGCTCGACCGCGAAATGCGCCGCCGGCAAATGCGGCAAGGCTTTCCCCGCCTGGGCTTTAGCATTGGCGAGAAGCTCCGCCGCCTCTGCTTTGGAATGAGGGAGACCCCGCTTCAAATCGAGCCGGCGCCGACGCTGCTCAGCCTCCCCTTCGATCGCCTGGCCAAGCTTGGCGAGCGCAATCGCGCGCAGCACGTCGGGTGTCGCAATCGCGTCGATCGCGCCCTGCCGCAGGGCCGTCTCCGGAGTCTGTTGAGCGCCGGATATGATCCATTCCGCGCTCGCCGGAAGGCCAATCAGGCGCGGCAGGCGAACCGTGCCGCCATAGCCCGGAAAAATGCCAAGATGAATCTCCGGAAAGCCGATCTTCGCGGCGCTCGACATCACGCGGTAATCGGCGCCGAGCGCTATCTCGAGCCCGCCGCCGAGCGCAAGGCCATTGATTGCGGCGACCGTCGGAACCGGAAGATCGCTAAGCATCGTGATGATCTTGCTGTTTTCGGCGACGAAGGCGACGACCTCGCCCTGCGTCTGCTTGAATACGGCAGTGAATTCAAAAATATCGGCGCCGACGATGAAAGCCTCCTTGGCGCTGGTGATGAGCACGCCCTTGACGGCGGGCGTAGCCGCGATGAGCTCAAGCGCGCGGCGCAATTCGTCGAACGTCAGCCTGTCGAGCTTGTTGACCGGCTCGTCGCCGCGCTCGAAGCGCAGCTCGGCGACGCCATTATCTTGCAATTCAAGCTTGATCGTTTGACCGTCAAAAAGCATGTCTCACCTTACGATTGGATGTTACGGGCAAGACCCCCGACCTAGAGCGCTTCCCGATCAGATCATCTGATCGAAAAGGAATCGCTCAAATTCAAAGAGCTGAAGCATGTTCTGATCGAAAAAGTCGATCAACTTTTTCGGAACATGCTTTCGTGGGAGCAAGGGCTTCGACGGAAGGCGGCGCAATGCGCAGACCTGTCCAACTCGACGCTTCTAATCCTTCTATTTGTTAATTGCATAACACATTGGGGCGCTTTCAGCCTCGGGCGGCGCAGGGCGGCAGCGGATTTTTCGCGCCGTCTTCAGGCGTCCCCAATTTGAAAGGCGGCGGTGATCAGCGTCCTTGTATAAGCCTCGCGCGGATCCTCGATGACTCGTCGCGCCTCTCCCCGTTCGACAATTCGTCCGTCCTTCATCACCGCGATCTCGTCGGCCAAGGCGCGGACCACGGCGAGGTCATGGCTGATGAAGACATATGACAAGTCGTGCGCCTCCTGCAAATGCAGCAGCAGATCCAGAATCTCGATTTGCACGGCGCGGTCGAGAGCCGAGGTCGGCTCGTCGAGGACGACAAGACGCGGCTTCAAGATCATCGCCCGCGCGATAGCGACGCGCTGCCTTTGCCCGCCGGAAAGCTCATGTGGGAAACGACGACGCAGATCAGGATCAAGCAAGACCTCTTCCAAGGCGAGCGCCGCTCGCTTGTCGCGCTCTATGCGCCCAATCGAAGGCTCGTGCACGCGCAACCCTTCGCTGATAATGTCGCCGACGCGCATGCGCGGCGAGAGCGAGGCGTAAGGATCCTGAAAAACAAGCTGCATGGAGCGGCGCAGGGGCCGCATCTGAGCAGCGTCGAGCGGCGTCAAGTCGCGATGTTCAAAACTGATGGCGCCGCTCGCTGGGGTGAGTTTCAAGAGCGCTCGGGCGAGGGTCGATTTGCCTGAGCCGGATTCGCCGACGACGCCAAGCGTGCGGCCTTTGCGCAGGACGAGGCTGACGCCGTCAACGGCCTTGATCTCGCGCTTGCCCGCGAGCCAGCCGCCGCGCAGCCGATAACATACTCTAACGTCGCTTGCGGCGAGAAGCTCGGGCACGTCGAGCAGAGGGCGCCTCTTGTGCGGATGCGGAATGGCGGCGAGCAGCAAGCGCGTATAATCATGTCTCGGCGCAGACAGAACATCCGCGGCGGGGCCGCTTTCGACAATCTCACCTTTGCGCATCACATGAATCGCATCGGCGAAACGGCGAACGAGGCCGAGGTCGTGGCTGATGAAGATCATCGCCATCCCGAGCCGCTGCTTGAGGTCCATGAGAAGATCGAGAATGCGCGCGGCGACAGTGACGTCGAGAGCGGTCGTCGGCTCATCGGCGATCAGCACGTCGGGGCCGCAGGCGATCGCCATGGCGATCGCGACGCGCTGGCGCTGACCGCCGGACAATTCATGCGGATAGGCGTGCAGCCGCCGCCGCGGCTCGGCTATGCCGACAAGATCGAAAAGCTCCTGCGCGCGCAGAGCGGCGGCGCGGCGGGAGAGCCCCGCGCGCAACCGCAAGACGGCGCCGATCTGCGAGCCGACCGTAAACAGCGGATCGAGCGACGCCATGGGCTCCTGGAACACGAAGGCGATGCGGCGGCCTCGGATCTCGTCAAGCCGGCTCGCGGGAAGCTCGAGGAGATTCACGCCATCGAAGCTGATCGAGCCTGTTGTGGCCGCGTGCGGCGAAAGCAGCCTCAATGCGGCGAGCGCCGTCTGGCTCTTGCCCGACCCGGATTCGCCGACGATCGCGGCGACCTCTCCGCGTTCGAGCGCGAAGCTTGCATTTTTGACGACGCAGCTTGGTCCATAAGATACGCAAAGGTCGCGGAAGGAGAGGATCGCTTCGGCCGCCATCTCCGTTCAATTGCTCCGCGCGTCGAATGAATCGCGCCAGCTATTGCCGAGGCTCTGCAACGCGCCGAGCGTAGCCCCTAAAAAAATCGCTGGGAAAATGAGGAGATGAACGGCGCTCTGAATATTGCGCGCGCCATCGGCGATCAGCACGCCCCAGCTCGTCAAGGGCTCCTGCACGCCAAGGCCGAGGAAGGAGACAAAGCTCTCGAGCAGGATCACGCGCGGAATGAGCAACGCTAGGTAGGCGATAATCGGCCCGGCCGCATTCGGAACGACATGACGCCGAAGGATCGCCGCCGGCGTCGCCCCGAGCGCCTCGGCGGCGGCGACATAATCCTTGCGCTTGATGGAAAGCGTCTGGCCCCGCACGATCCGCGCCATGTCGAGCCATTCGACGGCGCCAATCGCGACGAAGATCAGCGCGAAATGACGGCCGAAGACCATGACGAGAACGATGACGAAGAAGATGAAGGGAAGCGCATAGATAATCTCGACGAGGCGCATCATCAGCGCGTCAGCGCCGCCGCCCGCGTAGCCGGCGATCGCGCCATAGCCGACGCCGATGAGCAAGGCGACGAGAGAGGCGAGCAGGCCGACGGATAGCGAGACGCGGCCGGCTATGAGGATGCGCGTCAGAAGATCGCGGCCATTGGCGTCGGTCCCAAACAGGAAAAACATCGGCTTCAAGGACGCCTCGATGCGCAGCCGGCGCCCTTCGTCCTCGCGTCCAATGATGCGCGGCGCCGAAAAAATATCGGAGCGCTCGAACGCCCGCAAGGCGCGCGCGTCGATCGGCTTGTCGCCGGCAAGCGTCGCTTGAAGAGCCTCGCCGTCCAGGCTCTGGATTTCGATCTGCGCGTGCATGCGCCGGGCGATTTCGTCGACCGCCTGGTCGATCTCCGCGGCGCTCGGATGCGGCGACAGCGATGGCCCGACAAGAACATAGTCGCGATAGACGCGGTCGTAGGGATGCGGCGAGACCAAAGGACCAAGGAGACACAGGAGCGTAATCGACGCGAGAACGGCGAGGCTGACCCGAACCGACCCTTTTCCGGCGCCGCGCGGCGAAAAGAACAAGCGCGACGGCTGCGGCTCTGGCGAAGGCTCGGATCTATTCATCGCGCACTCGCGGATCGAGCCAGGCGTAGGCGAGATCGACCATGAGATTGAAGAAGATGACGAGGACCGCAATGACGACCACGGTGCCCATGACGAGCGTATAATCGCGACCAAGCGCGCCATCGACGAAATATCTGCCCATGCCGGGAATGCCGAAAATGGTCTCGACGACGACCGAGCCGGTGAGCACATTGGCCGCGGCGAGGCCGAGATAGGAGAGCGCCGGCAGAACGGCCGCGCGAAGCGCATGCGCCTGGATGTGCCACGCCGGAAGTCCGAACGCCCGCAGGGTGCGAATGTGAGGCATGGCGAGAACATCGTTCAAGCCAGCTTGCATCAGCCGCGCCACAATGGCGATCTGCGGCAAGGCGAGCGTGAAGACCGGCAAGACCTGGTTTTTCCAAGCGCCGTCGTTCCAGCCGCCGACCGGCAAGGCGCGCAGCGTCAAACCGAACCAAAGTTGCAACATAGGCGCGACGACGAAAGCCGGCAAAACGAGCCCGAAAAGCGCCACGCCATCGACAAGATGCGCGCCGAATCCGCTTTGCCGAGCTGAGCCCGCGACCCCTAGGCCCGCGCCGACAATGACGGCGACGAGCATGGCCTCCGCGCCGAGCTCGGCCGAGATCGGCAAGGCTTTGGCGAAAAGCTCATTGACGGAAAAATCCCGCCAATGCAGGCTCGGACCGAGATCGCCTCTGGCGAGACTCTCGAGATAAAGCCAGAATTGCTGCGCAAGGGGCAGGTCAAGCCGATAGATGCGGCGCAGATTTTGCGCGATTTCAGGATCGAGCGCCCGCTCCGCGTCGAACGGCCCGCCCGGCGCAAGACGCAAGAGGAAAAACGCGGCCGCGACAATGATGAACACTGTCGGAACCGCGCCGCCCATGCGCGCTAAAACCAGCCGGAACATGAATTGGTCTCTTCCGAAAATATCTAACAGTTTCGTGCGCTCTACTGCCGAAGGCGCCGTGGCTCCTCGCCTCGGCGGAAGACAAACGGCGAAAGCCCTTTTCGCCGTTTGGCGCCAATATGCCAAGAGTCGAATGAGTTTTCCGGCGGCTCGGACTCGGGGCTTCCAAACCCGCGCGCAAAACTTGTCGGGCGCCGAAGAGCGGTCTACTTAAGCCCATCAAGGATCTGAAAGAACAAGTCGATGGACGATGAAAAATGGCTGGAGAGGCGCTATTATGGCGGCGATCTTCCGGCGGAGGCGGAGCGTGCGCTGCACGCCGTCGGGCTTTGCTGGGAGGACGAGCGCGCCTCGGAGGAGCATATCAAGCAGGCGCTGAAAATTGCGCCAAACCATCTCGCGGTTCGCTACGGCGCCTATAAGTTCTACTATTATCGCCGCCGCCTCGATGAGGCGCTCCCCCATGTCGAGGCCTGGGTGGACGAGGCGATCAAGCGCAATCGTTTCCCGAGCGACTGGCGCGCCGTCACGGCGGAAGACGCCGATTTCACCAATTTCGACGGCGAGCCGCGCGCCTTCCTGTTCGCGCTGCGCGCGCAGGGCTGGCTGCTCGCGCGGCTCGGGCGGATCGATGAGGGCCGCGCCGCCTTGGCGAAGGTGGCCGCATTGGATCCGCAGGACCAGATGCGGGCGCGCCGCCTCATGGCCATTCTCGATCAGCCGCCTGATGAGGACGATGGCGATTCGTCCACTGCGGCGCCTGCTTGATTCAGATCAACGTCGAGCGCCATTCGAATGCGTAGGGACAAGCGAGGCCGAAGCCGACTCAAGGGCTTCGCTTCAGTTGTGCAGTCCCCTGGCATGCCCTGCGCGAGCAGCTCGGCGGGAAGGCCGCATTCGAGCAAGAGTCCCGGTCGCAAAGGCTGATCCTCGCTCTCGCGCTGGAGACCTGACTATGACCGTGAGAGAAACACCGTCTACAACGTCGGCCGTCGCCGTGTGGGACCCTGTCGTCCGGTTTGGGCATTGGGCCCTCGTCCTCGCCTTCGCGATCGCTTATTTCAGCGCGGAGGAGGAGAAAGACGGACCCGACGCCCTTCATGTGTGGTCCGGCTATGTCGTTGCCGGCATCGTCATCCTGCGCGTGCTTTGGGGGTTCGTCGGGTCGCAGCACGCCCGATTCAGCGATTTTGTCCGCCCGCCGGCGGATGCGCTGCGCTATCTCGGCGGCCTCGCGCGCGGGCGCGCCCCTCGCTATCTCGGGCATAGCCCCGCCGGCGCGGCGATGGCCATCGCGTTGCTCACCTTGCTCGCAGCGACAACTCTCACGGGCCTCATCGCCTACGGCGAACTCGGCAGAGGGCCGCTCGCAAGCTTGGGAGGACCTGTGGCGCCGGCGCCTGCCGGAACGGCCCAATCCGGTCCCGCCTCTGCCGATCAACGCGCCAGACTCAAGGAAAGCGCGATTGGCGAGATTCATGAGACCTTAGCGAACATCACCCTTGCGCTCATTGGCCTCCACGTTGTGGGCGTGATCGGAGCGAGCATTGCGCATCGCGAGAATCTCATCGCCGCGATGATCACCGGCAGAAAGCGCGCTGAGAATTAACGCGGCGCAAGGGTGCCGAGCCTCTTCAAGAAAGAGAGCGGCCAAGCGGCCGCCCTCCTTTTGGCCTACGCGTCAATTGACGATCTGCGTCACTTTGTGAGTCTTCGCTTCGACGAGAACCGTGTGTTCGTTGACGATCGCATAGCGATAGTCGGACTTGCCGCTGATTTCGGCCGGCAGCGGATAAAGCTCGACGGCGCCCGGCAAGATCGCGCCGACCGCCACATTCTCCTGGACTTTGATCGAGGGGCGCTTCTCCTTACTGACATATTGCTGGATCTTGACGCGCTGCTCAGCCGTGAGAACGGCTCCATTCGCCGGGGCCTCTGGCGTCTTGGCGACCGCCTCCGTAGAGGCGCCGGACGCCGCGCCCGTCGGCTGCGCATAAGCCGTCATCGGCAAAGCAAGAATCGCGAGGATTGCGCCGAGAGAGACAATGTTCTTCGTCATGATCGTTCTCCTATTGGCAGGCATGTTCGCCTGCCAATACGCAATTTCGGCCAGTCCAGCTGAAGCGCGCATGAAGTCGGCGTTCATGTGCGGCTAAGCTTCGCCGCAGCAGCGCGGTCAGGGCCTTTGTTCTTCGCAAGATCGCCGCAGCTGCGGCCTTCCGTCCGGACACGCTTCGTGCTAGACGGCTTTTTCTCCTTGGAAGACCAACCGACCCTCCGCGATAAAGTCGCGCTTGGTTTCTTTCAACTTCTCTCGCGCCAGAAAATTGCCCGACAAAACCGCATGGCAACTCGCATCGATCGCCGTTTTAAAGATCTCGCGCGCGAAGGCCGCGCCGCGCTTGTCGCCTTTGTGATGGCTGGCGATCCGGACCTTGCGACCAGCCTCAATCTTCTGCAGGCGCTGCCGAAGGCCGGCGCTGACGTGATCGAGGTCGGCATGCCTTTCACCGATCCGATGGCCGATGGGCCCGCGATCCAAGCTGCGGGACTGCGCGCACTGGCGGCGGGGACCACACTTGAGAAAACCCTGGCTCTCGTCGCCGATTTTCGGAAGACCGATCAGACGACGCCGATCGTTCTCATGGGTTATTATAACCCGATCTATGTTTACGGCGTCACAGCTTTCCTCGCCAAGGCGAAGGAGGCCGGCGTCGACGGCCTGATCGTCGTCGATCTACCGCCCGAAGAAGACGCGGAGCTTTGCCTGCCCGCGCTCGCCGCCGGGCTCAATTTCATCCGGCTCGCGACGCCGACGACCGACGAGGCGCGGCTTCCCGCCGTTCTCGCCAATACGTCGGGCTTCGTCTATTATGTTTCAATCACCGGCATTACCGGCGCGGCGGCCCCGGATTTGTCCAAGGTCGCCGCCGCAGTTGAGCGAATCAAGCAGCATACGTCCTTGCCGGTCGCGATAGGCTTCGGCGTCAAGAACGCCGAATCCGCCGCGGCCCTCGCCGCCCATGCGAATGGCGTGGTGGTCGGCTCGGCGCTTGTCGAAGCTTTGCGCGCCTCGCTCGACGCCCATGGCAAGGCGACCGCCAAGAGCGTAGATACGGTAGCCGGACTTGTCGCCGATCTCGCCAAAGGCGTCCGATCGGCGGCGGCCATGGCCCGCTGAAGCTCGGCGGACATGCCGCATCGAAACCGCCAGCTGCGCCCGAACAGGATCGCTTGTAAACAGGATCGTCGATGAATTGGATCGCAAATGTCGTCCCGCCCAAGGTCAGGTCGCTTCTGCGCCGCGAGACGCCCGAAAATCTATGGGTCAAATGCCCCGAGAGCGGCGAGCTCGTCTTTCACAAGGACCTCGAGGCCAATCTCTTCGTCGTGCCGGGCTCGGGCTATCATATGCGCTTCGCCCCGAAGGCGAGGCTCGACAATCTTTTCGACGACTCGGCCTATGAAGAGATTGCGACCCCTGAAGTGCCTCTCGATCCGTTGAAGTTCCGTGATGTGAAGCGCTACACGGACCGGCTCAAGGAATACCGCCTGAAGACCGAGATGCTCGATGCGGTGAAGCTCGCCTTCGGCAAGCTCGATGGCCTAAATGTCGTCGTCGCCGTGCAGAATTTCGACTTTCTCGGCGGTTCGCTCGGCATGGCGGCCGGCGAGGCAATCGTGACCGGAATGCTGACTGCGATCGAGCGCAAGACGCCCTTCATCATTTTCACGGCTTCCGGCGGCGCGCGTATGCAGGAGGGAATCTTCTCCTTGATGCAAATGCCGCGCACGACCATCGCGGTGCAGCGCCTTCGCGCGGCCAAGCTGCCTTACATTGTCGTCTTGACGAATCCGACGACCGGCGGCGTGACCGCCTCCTACGCCATGCTCGGCGACGTGCATGTCGCCGAACCCGGCGCGGTCATTGGATTCGCCGGCGCGCGCGTGATCGAACAGACCATTCGCGAGCGCCTGCCTGAAGGTTTTCAGCGCGCCGAATATCTCGAAGCGCATGGCATGATCGACATGGTCGTGCATCGGCGCGACATGCGCGCTACGCTCGCCCGTCTCTGCGCGCTTTTGACCCAGACGCCGCCCTCCGCGCAAGCCGCCGCGTAACGGCGACGCGAACAAGGGCGCCATGGACTCTCTCGACACTCTTCTCTCTCGCCTGTTCAAGCTGCACCGTAAGTCGATCGAGCTGTCGCTCGGGCGAATCGAGCGGTTGCTCGCCGCCTTGGGGTCGCCGGAGCGTCGGCTGCCGCCGATCATTCATGTCGCGGGCACGAATGGCAAAGGCTCGACCATCGCATTCATGCGCGCGATCCTCGAAGCGGCCGGCAAGCGCATCCACGTCTACACCTCGCCGCATCTCGTGCGCTTTCATGAGCGCATCAGGCTCGGAGCCATCGGGGGCGGCAAGCTTGTCGGCGACGCCGAGCTTTTCGATGCCTTGCGCGCCTGCGAAAAGGCCAATAAGGGCGAGCCGATCACCTTTTTCGAGGCGACGACGGCGGCGGCGTTCAAGCTTTTCAGCGAAATGCCCGCCGATTACCTGCTGCTTGAAGTCGGGCTCGGCGGCAGGTTCGACGCCACCAATGTGATCGCGCGGCCGAGGGCTTCGGTCATCACCCCGATTTCTATCGATCACCCGGAATTTCTGGGCCCAACGATCGCGAAAATCGCTTTCGAAAAGGCCGGGATAATCAAGCCGGGCGCACCCGTGATCGCAAGCGTTCAGCATGAGGACGCCTTGGCCGTGCTGCGGCGCGAAGCGGAGCGCGCGGGCGCGCCGCTCATCGCTGCCGGGCAGGATTACGCCGCCAGGGAGGAGCATGGACGCCTCATTTTCGAGGACGAGCGCGGCCTCCTCGATCTTTCGCTGCCGCGCCTGCTCGGCCGCCATCAGCATCAAAACGCGGCGACCGCTCTCGCGGTCGTGCGCAACATTGAGCCGGATCTCGAACATAGCGTCTTCGAGCGCGGCGTGACCCAGGCCGAATGGCCGGCGCGGCTGCAAAATCTCGTTAAGGGCTACGCGTTGGCTCTCGCCCCCGAAGGCGCGGAGATCTGGCTCGACGGCGGCCATAATGAAGACGCCGGACGCGCGCTCGCACAAGCAATGGCGGATTTCGAGGACAAGCTGCAAAAGCCACTCGTCATCATTTGCGGCACGCTCGCGACCAAGGACACCGGCGCTTTTCTCCGCGCCTTCAAAGGCCTCGCGCAGGAAGTGCTGGCGGTTCCGGTCACAGCCGAGCAGGCCAATTCGGCGCGCGACGTCGCCGCCGCGGCCGATATGGCGGGACTTCGGGCCGCCGCCTGCGAAAGCGTCGAGTCGGCGCTGCGCTTCCTCGCCGTGCGCGACTGGCGCGCGCCGCCGCGGATCCTCATCACGGGAAGCCTCTATCTCGCCGGCGAAGTGCTGGCGCTCAACGGAACGCCGCCGCAATAGGCCATATGACCCTCCAGCCTTTGGCTTCGCATTTTGAGCGAAGTCAGTATGGACTTCACCGTCGCCGACGCTAGGTGCCAATCGTCAGGTTGACATTTACCGGAGGAAACCGATTACAGGAGTGGATCGTCGCGCGATGTTGGCGACAATTCTGGGCGGGGCCGTCGTCGCAGCAACAGGATTTGTCGTGATGGCGGACGCGGTCGAAGCGGCGCCGCTAACGATCAGCAAGGGTCGTGCTGTGGCGACAGAGAACCTTGTCCAGGAGGCGGTCGTCGTCGTGCGCCGCCACCGCCGCCGGGTGTGTTTTTGGCGCAGGGGGCGTCGCGTGTGCCACTGGCGCTGAAAACCTGAACGAAGGGCGGCTGCGAGTCGCCCTTCCTGAAACGCAGCATGGAGCCCAATCAGGCAAGTTGAAGCGTCGCGCTCCGGGGCTCAACCGCCGTCATATTCGGCGGAGCAATCGGCGGTCTCATAAACGACGATGCTTGTCAGCTGCGGAAGCGCCTTCCTGATCCGCTCCCAGATCCAGACCGCGATATTCTCCGCCGTGGGATTTTCGAGCCCTTCAATGTCGTTCAGATAGTAATGGTCGAGCCGTTCGAGCAACGGCCTGAAGGCCGCCTCGACTTCGAAAAAATCGACGACAAAGCCGGTGACCGGATCAACCGGACCTTCGAGCCTCAATTCGACGCGATAGGAATGGCCATGCAGCCGGCGGCAACGGTGCTGTTCCGGCACGTTAGGCAGCCGGTGCGCCGCCTCGAAGCGGAAGGCTTGCATGATCTTCATGAGGCGGTCTTCATCGGAGTCCGATCAGCTTATGGGTCTGCAGGCTGAGTCGCCATGAGGGATGGGCGAGGCAATAGGCGATCGCCGCAGCGGTGTTCGCAGCGACGTCAGGCCCGTCCATTGGTTGCAGCCAGAAATGCGCGAAGGCAAGGCCGCGAAATTCGTCCGGCGCGAGGCCCGGCTGCGGGAAGACCAGCTTCAGCTCCGAGCCGCGCGTCGCAATAAATGGCGCGCCCGCTTTCGGGCTCACGCAAATCCAGTCAAGGCCCGGCGGCGGGGAGATCGTTCCATTGGTCTCGACGGCGATTTCGAAGCCGCGCGCATGCGTGGCGGCGATCAGCGCCTCGTCGAGCTGCAGCAAGGGTTCGCCGCCGGTGAAGACAACGAAGCGATCTGCCTTGCCGCTCCCCCAGGCGCTTTCAATCGCCTCGGCCAGCGCCTCAGCGTCGATAAAGCCGGCACCGCCCGCGCCATCCATTCCGACAAAGTCCGTGTCGCAGAAACCGCAGGCCGCGTCGGCCCGATCCGTCTCCCGCCCCGACCAGAGATTGCAGCCGGAAAAGCGGCAAAAGACAGCGGCGCGCCCGGCCTGCGCGCCTTCGCCCTGCAAAGTGAGGAAAAGCTCCTTCACCGCATATTTCGCCATGCGCCTACCCTAAAGCCTATCGCCTGCCGCAGTTCGGGCGGCGACTTGTAAGCCGCTTCGGCCTGTTCCTGCCAAGCAAAAAGGACCTCTCGCGAGGTCCTTTTTCAAACAGGCGCGCGGCTGCAGAGGATCAGATGGCCTCGGTAATCCATTTTTTCAGCTCACCTTTCGGCGCGGCGCCGATCTTGGTGGAGGCCTGCTTGCCATCCTTGAACAGCATCAGCGTGGGGATAGTTCGGATTCCATAGGCGCCGGCGACGCCCGGGTTTTCATCGACATTGAGCTTGGCGATCGTGACCTTGCCCTGCAATTCGTCGGCTATTTCCTCAAGCGCCGGACCGATCATCTTGCACGGGCCGCACCATTCCGCCCAGAAATCGACCACGACCGGCACGCTTGCGCCCACCACGTCGGCTTTGAAAGTGGCATCTGTGACTTTGACGGTGGACATGATCGTCTCTCGTAATTCCTGAGGCGCGGGACAATACCCGCCGCATTTCCGCCCTGCAACGTAAGAAGGCCATGGTCTCGCGTCAAGCCGTGCTCGACAGGCGCGCCTGACCGGCCATGAAACCCGCCAGAGCGGCGTCGAGATCCGCCTCATCCAGGGATGCGACTAGCGGGCCGGCCGTCCAGATCAGCATCATTCGCAACCGCTTATTTGGCCAGAGCGGGGCGAGGACAGCGCGATAAAGCGCCATCTGCACAAGATAGGCCGCCGGCGTCTCGGCGGCGGCGCAGGGCGCGCCGGTCTTGAAATCAGCGACGAGAACCTCGTTCGCCGTCTCGCCGATCCGATCGACCTGACCGGCAACGTCAATGCAAGACCCCGACGCGGGCGTCACTCCCCCGGCGACAGAGACTTCGGCTCTCGAACCAGGCCTAAAAAGATCGGCAAGCGCCGGCATTTCGATCACCCCCAAAGCCGAATCGGCAAGGCTTTGTCTGACCTGGCCATCGAGATCGTCCGCGCGGGCGGAGAGAAAAGCCAGCGCGGCCTTGCGCCTATGCTCCGGCGCGACCCCCGGCAAATATTGCAAAAGAACATGTAGGAGCGAGCCGCGCCGCAACGCCTCTCGCCTCGCCTGCGGCAGTCTCGTTTCGTTCAGCCGGTCTGCCGCCGCAAGCGCGCTCGAAGGACGAACCGGCGGCGGCGCATTCGACTCCGGACCGACGGCGCGCCAAAGCCAGTCCGGCGCATCTGCGGTCGCGTTATCCTGCGTCGCATCCGCAACATCGTCAGCCGGCCGCACGCTGCCCCGCGTCACGCGGCGCAGGATTTTTTCCTCCGCGTCCCAGAAGGCCGGCGCGCTTTCAATATCGTCGCCACTCGCGAGAGCGGCTTCGATCATTGCCGCCCAGCAGGCTGCGTTCGGCTTGTTCGCGCCATGGAAACCGGCGATGTAGAGCCGCTCCTCGGCGCGGGTCAAAGCGACATAGAGAAGGCGCCGGTATTCGTCCGCCGCAGCCTCCCGCATCCTTTCGCGCGCGGCCTCGATCGCGGGGCAATCCGCGTCCCGGCGCGGCGACCAGGCGATGATCGAAGCCTCGCCAAATCCAGAGTCGAGAGCGTAGACTTTCGGCTCGTGATGCGGCGATGGCGCGCTGCAGGTATCGGGAAGAAACACGATCTTCGCTTCAAGCCCCTTGGCCGCATGCACGGTCATCACGCGCACGACGTCGAGGCCGGTCTCCATGTCGCGTTTGATCGAGCAATCCATCGCTTCAAGATCATTCAGGAAAGTCACAAGCGAAGGCGCCGCCTCCTCTTCATGGGCCAGGGCGAGGCGCAGAAACTCATCTATCGCATCGCCGGCTTCTGGGCCTAGCCGCGCGGCAATCGCGCGGCGCCCGCCCTCCTCGCCAAGCAGGCGCGAATAAAAGGCGAAAGGGCTCGATGCGGCGCGTTCGCGCCAGCGGGCGATCTTCGCGTAAGCCTCGACACAGCGCGCGTCAGCGGAGCCGGCAAGCGCCTCGAAAAGGCCGCCGCCACGACCAGGGGCAATCGCCAGGAGATCATCGTCGTCGAGGCCGATCAAGGGCGATTTCAAGACGCAGGCGAGATTGAGATCGTCTTCCGCAAGCAGCGCCGCGCGCCCCGCGGCGATAAGATCCTTGACCGCGATATGCTCGGCGAGCTCAAGCCGGTCGGCGCCCGCGACCGGAACCTTGCTGCGCTTCAGGGCGCGGATCACGGCCTCGAAAAATGCGTCGCGCCTGCGAACCAGAATCATAATATCGCCGGCGCGAACTGGACGCAGCCGGCGTGTCCGGCCGTCATAGACATATTCGTCGGAGCCATCGGCGATGAGCCGCGCGATCTTCTGCGCAATGCGCTCCGCCACGAGGCTCGCCGGGTCCTTGGCGTCGAGAAGATCGAGCGGCAGCCGCCAGTCGCGCGGGTCCTCGCGCGATTGAACGCCGACCAACGGCCAGATTTCGACCAGGCCGGGAAGCTGCTGCTTCAAGGCCTCATGCGGCATCCAAACGTCATTGGCGGCGACAAGCCCGCCTTGATGTCCGTCGCGCTCGAAAACCTTGTCGATCGCCGAGAGCACGCCGGGCACGGAGCGAAACGATTGGGTTAGCCGCACATGAGCGAAGCTTTCCGCGCCGCTCCTGAATTTTGTTTCGAACTTTCGCCGCATCTCGCCGAACATATGCGGCGCCGCGCCTTGGAACGAGAAGATCGACTGCTTCTCGTCGCCGACCGCGAAGAATGTGCGCCGGGCTCCGCTTCGCGCCTCGCCGGTCGCGAAATCGCTCGTAAGCTCTTCAAGAATTTTCCACTGCGCCGCGCTCGTGTCTTGAGCTTCATCGACGAGAATATGGTCGATGCCGGCGTCGAGCTTGTAGAGCACCCAGCGCGCGTCCGAGCGCTCCAGCAGAGCCAAGGTCCGCTCGATGAGGTCGTCGAAATCGAGAACCCCGCGCGCGGCCTTCATCGCCTCGTAGCGTTTGAAGATGGCGTCGACGATGGCGATCAGCGAAACGCCGCGTTCGAAGGCCGCCGCCGCGTTTCGCGCCGCCCGAAGAGGGTCGAGACGCTCCTGCTCGGCGTAAAGCAGGTCCGCGATGTGCGGCCGCTCGCTGGCGAGGCCACTGGTTAGAAGATTCCTGGTTTTGCCGCCCTTCCCTTTCTCGGTGAAAAAAGCAGCCAGATATGAGACGATGCAGGCTTCCAAATCGTCGTCGGAGCGTCGCTGCTCATAGGCCGAGGCCGCCCGCCAAAGCAGCCGAGCTCTCTCCTGATCGGTCTTCTTGCCTTGATCGAGAAAGCCTGCGATCTCGCTCCAGCGCTCCGGCGCAAAACCTTGTTCGATCATCTCTCGATCGATCTGCGCAGCGCTGCAGCTGGGATCGAGGCCGAGCGCGCGGCGCAAGGCGAGCTCGGGATCTTGCCGCAAACGCCCTCGAAAAAGCGCGCGATGCCCCATCGCCTCCTTGATCAGATTCGGAAAATCATTTGCGCCGCATTCATCCGCGATGCGTTGAAGCTTCGGGCCAAGGCCGCGCAGATCCGTCATCGCCTCGGCGAGGATCTCGCGCCGCGCGCGCAGCAAAAGCTCCGCTTGGCGCGCGTCGTCGGCGACTTCAAAGCGCGAAGGCGCATTCGCCTCGAATGGAAACAGATGAAGCAGCCTTTCGCAAAAGGCGTGGATCGTTTGAATTTTCAATCCGCCCGGGGTCTCGACCGCGCGGGCGAAGAGCCGCCGCGCGACGATCAAATCCGCCGCCGTCGGCGTAGGCGCTCCGGTGGCCACGATCGCCTCGCGAAGCTCCTTATCGTCAAGACGCGTCCAAACGGCGAGCGCATCGAACACGCGGCCGGCCATATTCGCCGCCGCTGCCTTGGTGAAGGTGAGGCAGAGGATCTTTGACGGCGGGACGCCTTTAAGAAGAAGCCGCATGACGCGTTGCGCGAGCACATGCGTCTTGCCCGATCCGGCATTGGCCGAGACCCAAATGGAGGAGGCCGGATTCGACGCCTCATGCTGGCGTCGCAACGTATGCGGCGGAATCTCGAAATGCGACATTAATCGCCGCCCTCCGCGCCGCCGAGCGACCATTCCTTTACGCGCGCCAGATGATCATAGGCGTTGTAGCGCGCGGAAAATTTTGGGAACGGACGCGGCGGATAGGCAGTCTCCGGGTCGCGGAACTGATTGAGCAAATCGACAAGGCCGGCATAGTGCCTTGCGGCGACCTCGGCGAAATCAGCATCCTTGAAATCGACCTGGGTTTCCTTGCCGCCATCGGCGCCGCCGAGCTTGAGGTAGAGCGCCTCGATCGAATTTATCTTAACGCCGAGGCTGAAGGCGCCTCTCTGCGCCATCGCGGCTTCGAGCGTGAGCTGCGGCGCAAAGCCTACAAGAATTTCCTGCTTTCCCGGCGGCGTCCCGGTCTTGTAGTCGACGAGGGTCACGCCGCCATCGCGTCTGAGTTCAATGCGATCAGCGCGGGCGGTCAAGGTAAAGACCGAAGCGTCGGCAAGATCTATCGCAAGCTTGCCGTCGATCTCGGTCTTGATCTCCCTTATATCGTCGCGCCGCCGCGCTTCGAAACCGAGATAGAAATCGATCGTCTTCTCGAGCCGCGGCCATTGCAAGGCCAAGAAAACCGGATCTTCGAGATTGGCGGCGAGCCCTTCGCGCAATATTGCGCAAAGTTTTTCGCGCGCTCCACTCGGCAATGGCCCGCTGGGAAAAGCCGCGACAAAGCGCTCCAGCGCGGCATGGACCGCGCTGCCGAACTCGGCTGGCCCCACCGCGCCGCCGAGAGGCTCGAGCGCCGCAAGCCCCAGAATCATTTCGGCGTAGATGGCGTAAGGATCGCGCCGCAGCGTCTCGACGCGGGTGACGCTGAGTTTTTTTGGCCGTAGATCGAGCTGCGGCCGCGGCATCGGCCTCTTGATTTGCGCTGCGGCTTGGGCAGGACGGTCGATCGCCCGCGCGAGGTCCAGATAGATCTTTCCGCGCGCTGCGCACGCGCTCCACGCGGCGTCGCCCAGCGCCGTCATGCGCTGGATGAATCTGGAGGGCGTGGTCGGCGCGCCGCCGCGCTTGGCCGCGCGGGACATGATCACTCTGCTATGCCCGAGAGCTTGAGCGAAATCATGCGCCGTCTGGCCGAGCTTGCGCTCAGGCGGCGTCAGGCCCAAAGCGACGCGCATCGGACGATTGAGAAAAGCGTCGGTCTGCGCCTGCGGCGGCCAGACCGTCTCGTCGAGGCCGCCGAGCAGCACCACATCCGCCTCCATGAGGCGAGCTTCGAGAAGCCCGAAGATTTTTAGGCGGGGATGCGCGTTCCTTGGCCCACGCAATGCAACCTCGCGTGCGACAGCGGCAAAGAAGAATCCGTAAGACTCCGCGTCGAAACACATGCCGGCAGTCGCGCAGCGCGCAAGCTCATCGAACAAAGCGTCCAAGGCCTCGCGATCTTCGCCATGGTCGGCGCCGTCCCCGCCGCGTGCAATCCCCTTGATCACGGCGCGATGCGCGGCGACCCAGGCTTTCAGATCGTGCTCGCCGCGCAAGTCGAGGATCGGCCTAAACTCCGCGCCAAGTCGGACGAGGAGGTCTTGCAAGCCTGCCCATTCGGCCTCTGTGATCCGCCGCTTGGCGGGGTGCGCGAAACGCTCCAGAGCCTCATTTCGCGCCGCTGCGATCATGTCCTGCGGCGACCTGAGAATGGGCTCGGCGAGGCCGCCTGCGGCGCGAGGCGACCGCAAGACGCCGATTTCGAAAAGCGCCCCGAGACGGGCCAGATCCTCACGCGAATATCCAAGCCGCGCCTGCGGGTGAGCCAGGAGAGCGGCGAGGCTCTCCGCCGTCATCCCGCTTGCGGCGCAAGCTATGGCGAGCCGCGCAAGAACGCCGTAAGGGCTAGCGCTCAAAGGCTCGCCGCCAGAATCATCCACATCGACGCCCCAGCGCAGCAAGTCCGCGCGAACCCGGCGCGCAAGCTCGCGGTCGGGCGTCACCAGGGCCGCCGTCTCGCCAGGCGTCTCCAACACGCCGCGCAGGACGATCGCGAGCGCGAGCGCTTCCTCCCGCTCGTCGGCCGCTTCGATCATGGCGACGCCTTCCAGGGCGGCGTCAAGTTCGGCGGCGTCGACGCCCGCGCGAT
This sequence comes from Methylocapsa polymorpha, assembly GCF_045689225.1. Classification (GTDB taxonomy): domain Bacteria; phylum Pseudomonadota; class Alphaproteobacteria; order Rhizobiales; family Beijerinckiaceae; genus Methylocapsa; species Methylocapsa polymorpha. The sequence continues at coordinate 692,488 of NZ_CP136862.1, forward strand.
AGGCGATCCATGCGTCGGTTGTCTCTGCCGGACGCAGAGCTTGCGAAACGAACCTGCCGCGCGCCGCGCCCAAGCGCGAGACCTCGCCGAGAGACTGAACCTCCTCGCGCCTGACTTGGAGAACCGAAAGAAGGCGGCAGAGCGCCGCCTGCGGATGCGTGAACGAGGCTTCGACCCCTTCCTTGGCGTCGCCCGCGATCAGCGCGAAAGCCTCATTGTCGAGATCCTGATCAAGACCGGGGAGCACGACCGCGCCCATTGGCGCCCGGGCGATCGCCGCGAGAAGCCGCGCGGTCGCGCGATTGGAGCCGGTCGAGCCTATGGCGATGACAGGTCCGCCCGCTCCCCCGTCGCGCAGAATTTGGCTCTGCCGCTCGATAAGCGCGACCTGACGCCGGGCCTTGTCGACCAAGCCTTGCCGCGCAAGGATATTCGGCCAGTGCTCGATGGCTATATTGAGGAAATCGAGGGTGATGCGCCAATAGGGGTCGAACTCGGGCAGAACCAGAGGATCGAGCCGCTCCCAGGCCACGTCCTCGATGATCAATTCGTCGATGAGGCCGGCAAGCTCGCCGGACAAATGCCAGGCGTCGGCCGCCGTGGTCGCGACAAGACAAGACTCGCGTGAATCGGTCTCATATTGGCCGTGCGGATCGATCGAGACGATGGCGTGGCGCAAGGCGCGCGCCCAAGCCAGGATCAGCTCGGCAAGCTGCATGCGCCGCGCGATCTCGCTCGCGGCCATTGGCAGGTCGCCGACCGGATCTTGCCCAAGGTCCTGCGCCGCCTCGGCGAAGATGAGGCCAGTCTCCGTCTCCTCCAGCGCGCCGAGCGGCAGGATGCGCGGCAGAAGCGTCGCCGAGCGATTTAACGCGCCCGCAAGTTCATCCGCCAAAGCGCGGGCCGCGCGCCTTGTCGGCACATAGATCGTCGCCGCCGCCATTTCGAGCGGGCCGAGGCCCTTCGAAAACCCCTCGACGACGCGGCCTTCGAAAAGCGCTGCGGCGAAGGTTTTCAGGAAGGGCGCGCCCGGCGCTATGGTGAAGACGTTTGGCTGCAGCATGTGAGTTTCGACCAATGTGTGAACCACGCATGGAGACGTCCATCATATGACTTGCGTGCTTCGCATCCTACTGCGGCCAGCGGGCTTATCCACCACCCGCAGCAGCGGCTAGGCAAAGCGATGCTCCTTGACGCACGCGCTGACGGAGCCTACTTAAGCTACTGCAAACCTAGGGGATCCCCGGCAGGGGGCTGAGAGGCTGGCAACGCTTTTTGAGAGCGGCCCAGCGACCCTTCGAACCTGATCCAGTTCGCACTGGCGTAGGGATGGTGATGTCGATCAGACCTTTCCACATTTTTCCCGCTCGCGCTCTATCTGCTCAGCCTCGGCTGGGCGCCGGGATTTAAGCCCATGCGCATCCGCATCATCGGCGCCGGCGTCGCAGGGCTGACCAGCGCGTTTGAATTCGCCCGCGCGGGCTGCGAGGTCGAAGTGATCGAGCGCCGCGAGGGGCCGGGACTCGGCTGCTCCTATCTCGCCGGCGGCATGCTCGCGCCCTGGTGCGAGGCGGAAAGCGCGGAGCCCTGCGTCGTCGATCTCGGCATTGAATCGCTTCGCTTCTGGACCGAAACCGCGCCTGTCGCGACAACGCAGGGCTCGCTTGTCCTGACGCCCGCGCGCGACCGGCCGGAGCTTGCCCGTTTCGCCCGCCGCACCAGCGGGTTCGAGCGCCTGGACGCTGCGGCTATCGCGGCGCTTGAGCCTGATCTCGCGGGGCGCTTCGAACAAGCCTTGTTTTTTCCGCGCGAAGCCCATCTCGACCCCCGCGCGGCCATGACGGCGCTCGCGGCCCGGCTTGCCGAGCTCGATAATGTCGCGTTGCGCTATGGCGTCGACGCCAATTCTCTACGCGACAAGGAAGCCGATTGGACGATCGATTGTCGCGGTTTTGACGGGCGCGACGCCCTGCCCGATCTGCGCGGCGTCAAGGGCGAAATGCTCGTACTCGCCACATCTGAGGTCACGCTCGCGCGGCCGGTGCGGCTCATTCATCCCCGCCATCCGGTCTATATCGTTCCGCGCGGCGATGGGCGCTTCATGATTGGCGCGACAATGATTGAAAATGACGAGCCCGGCCGCGTCACTGCGCGGGGGATGCTCGAGCTTCTTGGCGCGGCCTATACGGTTCATCCCGCGTTCGGCGAAGCTGAGATCGTCGAGACGGGCGCAGGCGTGCGTCCGGCTTTCCGGGATAATCTTCCGCGCCTACGCCAAGACGGCCGGACCATTTACGTCAATGGCCTCTATCGGCACGGATTCTTGCTTGCGCCCGCGATGGCGCGCCGGGTCGTCCGGCTCGCGCTCGAAGGCGCAATATTTCCAGAGGTGATGGATGCGGATCCAGGTCAACGGCGAAGCGCGTGACGTCGCGGCGACGACGCTCGCCGCCCTCCTCCGTGAGCTCGATTTCGAGGATCTGGCCGTCGCGACCGCGCTTAATCAGGCTTTCGTGCGCAAGTCCGACCGCCATCAGGCCCGATTGAAAGAGGGCGACGCGGTGGAAATCCTCACGCCGCGCCAAGGGGGCTAAAAAGTCAGGCTGAAAAGGCCAGGCTGAAAAGGAGCCGAAATGGACTCTGATGGTCTCACTTTTTATGGCGTTGCGCTCGCCTCGCGCCTCATTGTCGGAACCGCGCAATATCCTTCGCCCGCCATTCTAGCAAAAGCGATCGCGGCGGCGAAAGCCGAGATCGTAACGGTCTCGCTGCGGCGCGAATCCGGGGCGAGCCGCGCGGGGGAAAATTTCTGGTCGCTGATCCGCGAACTCGGCGTCCGGGTTCTGCCGAATACGGCCGGCTGCCGGACGGTGAAGGAAGCGGTGACGACAGCCGAAATGGCGCGCGAGGTCTTCGACACGCCCTGGATCAAGCTGGAAGTCATTGGCGAAGAAGACACATTGCAGCCGGATGTTTTTGGCCTTGTCGAGGCCGCCGCAATCCTCTCGCGGGACGGCTTTCAGGTCTTCCCTTATACGACCGAGGATCTCGTCGTCGCCGAAAGGCTTCTCGGCGCGGGCTGCGAGGTTCTGATGCCTTGGGGCGCTCCGATCGGCTCCGGGCGCGGTCTCAATAACGCCTATGGCCTGAGGGCTTTGCGGGCGCATTTCCCGCATGTTCCGCTGATCGTCGACGCCGGGATTGGAACGCCGTCTCATGCGGCGGCGGCGATGGAACTGGGCTATGACGCCGTCCTGCTCAATACCGCCATCGCCAAGGCGGGCGACCCTGCGGCGATGGCCCGCGCCTTTGCTCTCGCCGTCGAGGCTGGACGCCTCGGCCATCTCGCCGATCCGATCGAGCCGCGCGACATGGCGACGCCTTCGACTCCGGTGATCGGAAGGCCTTTCACCGATCTCGCCCGTGCTTGACCCATTCTATCTGATCGTCGACAGCGCCGCCTGGATCGCCCGGCTTTTGCCCTGCGGCGTGCGGCTCGTGCAATTGCGCGTCAAGGACGCGCCTGAGGCAAGCGTCAGAGCCGAGATCGCAGAGGCCAAGGCGCGTTGCGCGGCGGCCGGGGCGCAGCTCATCGTCAATGACTATTGGCGCGAGGCGATCGACGCCGGCTGCGATTTCATCCATCTCGGCCAAACCGATCTCGATACGGCCGATTTGCCCGCCATCCGCCGCGCCGGGCTGAAACTAGGGGTGTCCACTCACGACGAGGCGGAGCTTGCCCGCGCGCTGGAAACCGAGCCCGATTACGTCGCGCTCGGGCCGATCTATCCAACGATCCTGAAGCAAATGGCTTTCGCGCCGCAGGGCCTGCCCCGGCTCGCCGAATGGAAGCGGAAGATCGGCAAGATCCCGCTCGTCGGCATTGGCGGCGTGACCTTGGATCGCGTCGCCGGGGTGCTCGAAGCCGGCGCCGACAGCGCGGCGGTTGTAACCGACATCACGCGCAACGCCGATCCGGAGCAACGCGCGCGGGATTGGGTGAAGGCGACGCGGAGATTTGCCGGAAGCGCGGCGTAGGAGACGTTTCGCAGAAAAAGGATCCTGGTGGAGTTCCCGATTATTGGCCTGACACGCTTCGCAGCAACGACACGCCAAGCTTCTTCGCAGCCACCAAATCAATGTGAGCTTGGTGGCCGTGTTTCGAGAGTAAAAACAGTAAATTATTGCCATCCATGAGCGTCAAAGGCTTGTCCTTAGCAAAATTATACGCATCAGGACCGAAGTTAGATGTAGTAACGAGGATTCCTTTCGTCGCCCCTTCATTGACTACTGTGCCGTAGAGGTCACGGACGGCAGAGACACCAACAGTGTTTGTGTACCGCTTCGCTTGAATCACAATTTTCCCGCCTCGAATTGGGTCTGGATCAAACGCTATAGCATCCACCCCACCGTCTCGACTCGCTTGAGTGACTTTAACTTCACCTCCGCTATTTGAGAATTCTCTCTCAAAGATGTCGCGAATCAAATGCTCGAACTCTTCCCAGCCAATCGCGGCGAGATTCGTGCCTTCTTCCAGGCGAGACACGACATCAATGCTCGCAATGAAACGATGATCTGTTCGGTTCAGTTTAAGCACGGGCTGTACTGGCACCATTGTGTGTAATTTTGTGCTTCCAATTCCTTTCAGTGAGCGGAAGCAGGCCTTCGGATCAACGGCACTCAAATTGATCTCTCTGAATTGCTCGGCGAGAGCTTGTACGGTAATGATGCACGCTTGAGTTTTCTGGCCATTTGCAATATCAATATAATTGACCCAGCCATTGAAAACTATTGATTTTATGACTTTGATTTTATCGGCAGAAAACAGCTCGTGGAGCGTCCGTAAACACACTTGATATGCGACGGAGTCGTAGAGGCTTCTGATAAAATTTTCCTTGAGACGGACCTCTTCGAGTACATCGCGGGAAGCGATGTATTTTACCTCCTTGACTGTCGGCATATCGGCAAGAGACGGCAGCCTAAACTCGACCACAAGTATCGCAGATTCCGAGTCAAAACTTGTCATCCAATCCCGCGGAAAGCAATCTGGGTACTCAGAATTGCTCAGAACGATGTCACAGTATTCCTCAATAGCTGTTGGATCTCCACCGTTGTAGCGGGCGCAAAGATCATCTACCGCGTCGTTATTTTCCAGACGAGCATCTTCGAATTTGTCACGGGCTGTTTGCCAGATGCGCTGTCTTGAATCGTAACTCGCTGTAGCGACGGCAGCCCGCTGCCTTAGGCTCTCGCACTCTTGCTCCCATCTCATTTGCTGTGCTTTGAGCTGAAGATGAGCTTCCCGTTCCGCCCTGCGACGCAAAAAGGGAATAAGCCTTTCTGAAAAACTCAGCTTAAGAACGAATTCCGGTTCAAGAGGAAAATCTGGAAAGATCGGCTTCACTGGTGCCACTTGATCAAAGACACCGTAAGATTTTAATTTTTCCCATTCAACTTCATTTTTACTTTCAATACAACTTGTCAATATATTCTCAAGCTGAGAAGTTATTTCGTGGCATTCTGCAGTCCTCTTTACTGCCTCATCCTTCTTTTTTTCTCTTGAAAAGAGCCATTTGTTCCGCTCTTCTTTTTCAGCCCATTGTTGGGCCCATACAGATCGCTGAACACGAGCTTTTTCCTCGACTATCCGCGAGTCGCGCCCGGTAATCACCCTATATCTATTTAGTTCGTCGTGCCGAATCTCAATTTGGTACATTTTTATTCGAATATTGTTAAATAATTACCACTATACAACAGAATCTAGAAAATGCCTAAGGATTTAACACGCAAGCCGAGTGCGGGTCTAATCCAGATGCATGGTCAGTCCCTTTTTAACCCTTAAGCTCACTTACAAAAAGCCGCCTGAAACGCGGCCAGCTTTTCCGGCGTGTCGAGGCCCTTCTTCACGCTCCACTTGTTGGCGCTGAAGAAGGAACGCGCGTCGATGGTGATTTCCTTGCCGCGAAGATACCAGCGCTCGACGCCATCGGGAGAGATCACCGCCGGCCCGTCGGCGCGATGAACCTTGCCGTCCTCGAACCAGATTTTCGTGTCGCCATAAACATAGTAGCCGAGCACTCGCCCCATATCGTCTTGGTTTGCTTCATCGACCAATTTCATTTCGGCCACAGTCTATCTCTCCTATTCGCGCTCTGATCCGAGCTTGCGCGCCAGAGTTGGCTGCGCTGGCGGCGCTCTAGCGCGGCCGTTCGCGTCCTCTTAGCAGATAACGAGCCAGAGAAACATTTTGCTGCGCATAGTCACGCCGGAGCCGGGTTTCGGCGCTGATCGAGCCTCAGGACGACGGCCGCTTCTTTTCGACGTGGCGAAAACTCCATTCGACTTCCACATCGTTGTCGCTCTGGCCGTGAATGACGATTTGGGCGCAGCTGCGCGGACCATCGGGCGCAGCGAAAAAAATGCTTTCCTCGATTTCGACAAGCCAGTCGGCGGTTTCGAAAAGCCAGCGCCGGCCATTGGGCAAGACGCATAGAACCGCGCGTCCCTCGCGAACGCGCTTCAAGCGAACCAATGGATGAATATGAAAGCGCAAAGCGAAAGGGTGGCTTTCGCTCGACCCGGCGGGATCGATGCGGCGCAGACGATCCGCGCCTTCGAGCTGCTTGCCGTCCTTCCGCAGCGTGATCCGACGCTGATGGATGAGTCCAAACCGAGGCTCATAGCCATTATGCGCGACAATCACCATGGTCGCCGCGGAATGCTCCCGGCGTTCGACCTCGACTTGATCCGGCCCGGAAACCATCTCGTCGCCGAGCCATTTCCCGAGGCCGGCATGGAAAGCGAAACGGCATGAGGACGTGTCGTCGACCACAAGCGTCGAATGCGCCGCAGTCATGCGCGCGGCTTCGCGCGCCGCCGCGCGATTGGCGTCGGGCGCGCCGCAATTGATGACCAGCCGCTGCGCGCCGACTGAAAACTCGAAGGATGAGCATCCCGCATGGGCGCGATGGGAAAACGCCCGCGGCGGCGGCCGGCCGGCATCCATCACCAAAATTACTTCCTGCGCCTCGATGCGCTGATAGCCCGAATGCGGCGCGTTGGCGAGCGCCTGCGCGCGCACGTCGTCATAAGCGAGTACGGTCGCGAGCTGCTCCGGCGCCGTCACGCCCATGCCGTTGAACAAAGCGAGCATGCCGTCGCCATGCCGGAACAGGCGCAACATGGGCATCATCCGGTCGATCGCATTGAGGAGCTGGGCCGGCGTTTGCAGCCCGCGCGCGGCATAGACCTGGCGCAAGGGGAGCAAATCGAGAAGCAAGTCGATCAGGATCTGAGGATTGCGGCTGAGATGGCCGCCATCGGGAAGAATCTGGCGCTCCAGCTCGTCGACCAGCTGCCTGGTGCTTTTCTGCTGCGCTTTGCCCGGCGCCTCCGTGCAAAGGCTGAGCTCGGCGAGCGCGATCGCGACCAGGAGACGCTGATCGCCGACTAGTCCTTCCGCCACTTTGCGCTCAAGGAAAGCCTGGCTGCGGCCGATGCCCTTCATGAAGCGGCGGTAAAAAGCTCGATCGGCGCCTTCGAGGATGATCGGCGATTGCGACAGCCAGGCGAGAAGACGGCGCGCCGCGACCTGCGGCTCCCAGGCCGGGCTTTGGCTGGGTTTCCCCGCGAGGGTCAGAAAATCATCGACAAGCGCACGGGCGTTGGCGCGCGCGACGGCCGTATCGGCGGCGCGTAAGTGGCGCAGCCAGCTGAAGCTCGCGAGCGCCCGCGCCCAGGCGGCTGGAGCCCGGCTCCAATTCGAAGGGCGAGCGGCCATGCGCATTGACGATCTTGCCGGCGAAAGCGAAATAACCGGCGTAGATGTCGGCCGCGAGCGTCGGGTCGCTTGTTCTAATGTCCTGCGGCGCGATCAGCAGCCGTTCCGGCGGCCGACGCCGCAGTCCGGCGACAGCGCGCAAAGGGCGCGACGAGGCGCCGCCACACAATTGTCGCCCCCCGTGTGGCGAGCAGCCCGACCACGCGCAACCGGTCCTTGAATATTGCGCCGGCCACGGTGTTCAGCTCCTCGAATTCGCGCCGCCCGGCGGACTGCCGCGCCGGGACTTTTTTTCGCGCCCAGCTTGTGCGGAAACTTTGCGGGACGCGCCCAGGACGTTGCGTTATCGTTGAAAATCCTGTCCGCTTTGTTAACCACGACGAATCAAGCGGGCTGCGAAAAATCCATCGAGACCGGAAAGCCGCGGCTCTTCCGCCGGAAGATGCGACGGCAAAGTCCGCAATTCTCCATTTTCGTTCAGGATCTCGGGCAATGAGCCAACCTCCGCGGCTTCAATAGGCAACCGCGCGACATCGGGATTGCGCCGAAGAAGAGCGGCGATTTGCATTTCGCCTTCCTCCGGCTCGATCGAACAGGTGCAATAGACGATCGCTCCACCCGGTTTGACAAGCTCCACCGCCTTGTCGAGCATGCGCGACTGGGTCAAAGCGAGCGCGACGATGTCGCTCGGCTTCTTGATCCAGGCGATGTCAGGGTGACGCCTGATTGTTCCGGTCGCAAGACAAGGAGCATCGACAAGAATGGCGTCGAAGGGAGCCGCCTTGAGAGTCGCGATATCGGCGACGATTACGTCGGCATGGAGGCGCAGCCTCGCGAAATTAGCGGCGAGCCGCTTCAATCTTTCGGCCGAACGGTCAATCGCAATAACTTCGGCGCCCATCGCCGCGAGCTGCGCCGCCTTGCCGCCCGGAGCCGCGCAAAAATCAGCGATCCGCCGGCCCGGCCCAGCCTGAAGGAGCCGCGCCGGCAATGCCGCCGCCGCATCTTGAACCCACCATTCGCCGTCGGCGTAGCCGGGGAGCTCCGCGATCGGCAGATGCGTCAAGAGCCGGAGCGATCCGGTCGGCAAAACGCGCGCGCCGAGCCGTTCCGCCCAATCCGCCGGCTCCGATTTGACGGTGAGATCGAGCGTCGGCTCGCAGCGATTGGCGGCGGCGATGGCCCGCGCCAGATCCTCGCCATAGGTCTTTCGCCAGCGCGCCGCAAGCCAAGGCGGAGTATCGTGATCAAGCGGGTCGCTCTGCGCGAGGATCCTCTCCCGCTCGCGCGCGAGATTGCGCAGAACGGCGTTGACGAGAGCGGCATAGGGCGCGGTTTTGGATTCGAGACGCGTCGCGCGGACGGCGAGGTCAACGGCGGCATGATCGGGCGCTTCGAGGAAAAGAATTTGCGCGGCCGCGGCGATCAAGGTCCATTCAAGATGAGCCGCCTGACGCGGCAAACCCTTTTCCAGAAATTCGGCGAGCGCAGCGCGAATTGTTCCAAGCCTGCGCAGCCCCACAGTCACGATCGAGCGCGCCAAGGCGATGTCGCGCGCGTCGAGCCCACCGAGGCGCGCGGGAATGGCTCCTGCGGAAAAGCAGTCCTCGAGCGAATGGGACTTGGCGACAATATCGGACAGAATCGCTGCGGCGGCGAGGCGGACCGGCAGACCCGGATGCTGCTCAGCCTCAAGTCTTTGCGCCTCCGCGGAGCCGATCTGGCCTGGCCGGCTCAACGTCGCTTTACGGTTCCGCCGCCGGTCCGCCGGCGGCCGCGGAGGTGCGTTCAAATTCTAGCTCCGCTGCGAAGGCTTTGCCGAAGAATCATAGGCATTTCTAGCATGATCGGTTAAAGTTAATCCTTAGTTTTGTTCATGATCCAAAACCTTATGGGCGTCTTCGAGGCGATCGTAATGGAAGAATCGAAAGATTCGAAGACAGCAGCAGGGGCGGAGGCGCCTCGCAAGGCTTTGTCTCCCGAGGCCCGGCGCGCGCTTGCGGAGGCGGAAGAGCGCCGTCGCCTCGCCGCCCAAACCGCGGTCCCGCGGCCTAAGGAGGTCAACGGCCGCGATGGTCCGGACCCGGCGCGCTATGGCGACTGGGAAGTGAAGGGCATCGCCAGCGATTTTTAGGGCAGTCGAAACCTCTCGAAATCCACCAAAGCGAGATCGACGAGATACTGTCTTTCCCCCTCGCGCTCCCACCCTTCCGAGAAATGCGCGAGAAGCCATAGCCCTTCGTCAAGCCAAGCGGCGGCCAGGGCCTCGCTCCAAGCCGCGCGTTCCTCGGGAAGCCAGACGATGTGCTCGCTATAGCCGCTATAGAACTCGCTCCATTGGTTGGCGCTCCACAACGTCCTTGGGGAGGGCCGCAAGTCGCAATGGAACAAAAGCGCCGCGCACGCCGCGTCATAGACTCTTGGCAGCCGTCCGGCATGGTCGGGATCCACAAGAATCGCCGCCTCGTTTCGCGAAAACACAAGATTCGAAGCTTTGAAGTCCCAACTGCCGGCTGCGCAAGGTAAAGAACGGGCTTGAGGGCGAAGGCCACGGCAAGATTCCAAATGTCCTGCAACTTTGTCTTGAAACATCTTTACAACGTCGGGACGCCATTGCGCCAGCTGATCCACGGACGTCGCGAGATGCGTTGCGACTTTTTGCTGATCTGGCGAAGGTATTCCAGTCAGGGAGAACATACCCCGCCCGAGGTCCGCGCCCTTGGCGTGAATTTGGCCGAGAAGGCGGCCAGACGATCGTAGATCGCTGGGCGTTTGGGCATAGGCGCGCCCTTCGACGAAAGGGTAAAGCACCCAGGACCATTTATCGAAAGGATGGATCACCCGCGGATTCGGCTCATATCCGGGAACCGGAGCGACAACATCCGCCTCACGGTCGCGTAAGGCGTGAAGCCAGTTCGCAATGGCGGTTGCGGATGACCGCGGATAACCGGTGCGCTTCAGGACAAGATCCTGCCCTTCGGCTTTTATTCGATAAACCGGCGCATAGGGGCATAGGCTCGTCATTTCGATTGATGGCGCAAAGCCGAAAGCCGAAGCGGCTTCGCGCGCCGATTCAGCGTTCGCCTCTGTCTCGCTTCCTTGCCATCCTTGCAATTGCGCTATTCCCGGCAAAGTTCGAGCATCCGCGGCGACGCGCGTTTTCTTATCCGCTTAAACCTCCGACCAGGGTCGGCAGGTCGAGCGGCCGGAAGCCGTAATGCGTAAGCCAGCGGATGTCGGCCTCGAAGAAGGCGCGAAGGTCCGGCATGCCATATTTCAACATGGCGATGCGATCGATTCCTATGCCCCAGGCGAAGCCTTGGTAGATATCGGGATCGAGCCCGCAATTGCGCAGCACATTCGGGTGCACCATGCCGCAGCCGAGAATTTCGAGCCAATCCTCGCCCTCGCCGAAGCGGATCTCGCCGTCCTTGCGGGCGCATTGGATATCGACCTCCATCGACGGCTCGGTGAAGGGAAAATAGCTCGGCCGGAATCGCATTTTCACTTCGCTGACCTCGAAGAAGGCCTTGCAGAACTCCTCCAAGATCCATTTCAGATGGCCGAGATTGGCTGAGCGGTCGATGACGAGGCCTTCGACCTGGTGAAACATCGGCGTATGCGTCTGGTCTGAATCGCACCGATAGGTGCGGCCCGGGCAAATCACCCGGATCGGCGGCTTTTGCGTCAGCATGGTGCGCACCTGGACGGGGCTGGTGTGCGTGCGCAAAACCTTGCGGCGCCCCTCGGCGTCCGGGTTGAAGAAAAACGTGTCGTGCATGTCGCGCGCGGGATGATCCGGCGGGAAATTCAGCTTGGTGAAATTATAGTCGTCCGATTCGATGTCCGGCCCTTCGGCGATGGCGAAGCCCATATCGGCGAAGATGGCGGCGAGTTCATCGGTCACTTGCGTCACTGGATGGATGCGGCCACGCTCGATCCCATGCGCGCGGGCTGGCAAGGTGACGTCGACTGTCTCGGCCCTCAGGCGCGCTTCGAGCGCCGCCTCCTTCAAAACGGCGCGCCTCGCCGCCAACGCCTCGCTGACTTCGTCCTTGAGCGCATTGATCGCCGCGCCCTGCTCTTTCCGCTCCTCGGGCGCCATCTTGCCGAGCCCCGAAAGCAGCGCCGAAATCGAGCCCTTCTTGCCAAGCGCGGCAACCCGCACGGCCTCGAGCGCGGCCTCGTCGGCGGCGGCGGCGATTTCGGCCAGGATTTGCGCTTCGAGAGCTTTCAGATCGGACATGATTCGTTGGTCTCTTCAGGTCGGCGGCGATCAAAATATCGAGAGCGGGTCGACGCTTGCGTTTTCATCTTTTGACGAGATTGGCCACGCCCAGACAAACATCAATGAGGCCGCGGTTCCGCGACCTATGGCATAGGACATCGCGGCCATGCAAACGGACCGCATCGGGCCGGAGACGCCGCGAGGCCGGGCTGACTATACCTTGACAATGCCGCGCCGCAACGATAGGAGACTGGCCGCGTTTCAGCCTGATCGAAGGAGCTTGCCATGGTGCGCCGGATCGTCGTTGCGTTCCTGTCTCTCGGCTGCGCCTTTGCGGCTCCCGTATTGGCCGACGAAGATCTCCTGGCGAGATCCCGGCAATTGTTTAGCCCGATCCCCTCGACGCCGCCAGAGCTGCCAGGAAACTCCGCATCTCCAGCCAAGGTCGAACTTGGCAAGACCCTTTATTTCGATCCGCGGCTGTCCGCCAGTCACGCGATCAGCTGCAGCTCCTGCCATAATTTAGGGCTCGGCGGGGCCGATGCGCAGCCGACGTCGATAGGCCATCACTGGCAGCGGGGCGGCCGCAACGCGCCCACCGTCTTGAATTCGGTATTCAACCTGGCTCAATTCTGGGATGGCCGCGCCAAGGACCTCGAGGAGCAAGCCGGCGGTCCGGTCGTCAACCCCATCGAGATGGCCTCGCAGGAAACCGACGCGGTCGATCTACTCAAAGCGATTCCCGGCTATCACGAAGCCTTCGCGAAGGCGTTCCCCGGCGAGGCGCCCCCCATCACCTTGGCCAATGCGCAGAAGGCGATTGCGGTTTTCGAAGCCACGCTGATCACCCCCAACGCGCCCTTCGACCGCTTCCTCAAGGGCGACGCCAAGGCTTTGTCCCCGGTTGAAAAGCAGGGGCTGGCGCTTTTCCTGGATAAGGGCTGCGCGGACTGCCACAACGGAATCAACATCGGCGGCGGCATGTACGCCAGGTTCGGACAGGCCCTGAAGCCCGGCGTCGAATTTCTGCCGCCGGACGATAAGGGCCGCGCCAAGGTGACGAAGGCGGATGAGGACGAATATGTATATAAAGTCCCCACGCTGCGGAACATTGCGCTGACCGCGCCCTATTTCCACACCGGCAAGGAGTGGGACCTGCGCAAGGCGGTCGCCTTGATGGGGGCGACGCAGCTCGGCGAGCAGCTGAGCAAAGAGGATGTCGACAAGCTGACCGCCTTCCTTGGCAGCTTGACCGGCGATCAGCCGAAGGTGACCTTTCCCACCTTGCCTCCGAATGGCGCGGCCACGCCTCAACCCGCGCCTTAAGCGAGCGGCCGCCGCAGCTTCCCCGCGACGGCCAATCCAATCGCCCCTCCACGGACTCCCCGCGCCCACTGTCGAGCAGGACGCAACTCAGCGCGTGACCGATGCGATCCAGGAAAGATAGGATTGCGCGCCCTTCTCGATCGCAACTTGGACAATCTCCGGGATCGCGTAGCTATGCACCGCTTGGATCGCTGCTTCGACATCCGCATAGTCGATGCTCTTGATCTTGCAAAATAGCATCAGCTCCTGCGCGTGTTGAACCGCGCCTTCCCATTCATAGAAACTGCTGATCGGGAAAATCTGGACGCAGGCGGCGAGACGCTTTTCGATGAGCGTCGTCGCAATCAGCTCCGCGCTTGCGGAATCGCCGCATGTCGTCAAGACGAGCGCATAAGTCGCTTCCATCGTCTTTGCCGCTTTCGACAGCTTGCCGCGCCTAAAGCATGTTCCGAAAAAGTTGATCGACTTTTTCGATCAGAACATGCTCCAACTCTTTGAATTTGAGCGATTCCTTTTCGATCAGATGACTCCATCGGGAAGCGCTCTAGGTTTCGCCCCGCTTCTCTAAATTCGTTTTGTCGCGTTGTTCAGCCAGCGCCGCGCATCGGAATCGTCGAGCAGAGGCGAAATTTCTTTGCGCACACGCGCATGATAGGCGTTGAGCCAGGCGATTTCTTCCGGGTCGAGGAGCTTTCGCTCGACCAGGGCGAGGTCGATCGGCGCAAGCGTAATCGTCTCGAATCCGAGCATCTCGCGTTCGGCGCCTGCAATCTCTCGGGGTTCGACCACAACCAGATTCTCAATGCGAATGCCCCAATGCCCGGCCTTGTAATAGCCGGGCTCGTCGGAAATGATCATGCCGGGCTCGAGAGGCGCGGAACCGAGCTTCGAGATGCGTTGAGGGCCTTCATGCACGGACAGGTAGGACCCGACGCCATGCCCTGTGCCATGGTCGAAATCGAGACCTGCCCGCCACAGGGGAAGACGCGCGAGCGCGTCGATCTGCGCGCCCGAGGCGCCTTTCGGAAAGACAGCGCGGGCGATCGCTATATGCCCCTTTAGAACGCGGGTGAACCGATCGCGCATCTCCGCCGTCGGCTTGCCGACCGCGACCGTGCGGGTGATGTCTGTTGTGCCGTCGTCATATTGGCCGCCAGAATCGATCAGGAAGATCCCTTTGCCGATCTTCCGATTGGTCTTCACCGTCACGCGATAATGTGGGATGGCGGCGTTCGGGCCGGCCGCGGCGATCGAAGGAAACGACACGTCCTTCAGCTTACGCGTCTCACGGCGAAAGGTTTCGAGCGCTTCCGCAGCATCGATCTCGGTGAGCCCGCCGGTCGGCGCCTGAACCGAAAACCAATGCAAAAACCGCACAATGGCGGCGCCGTCGCGCAACTGCGCCTGGCGCGCGCCCTCGAGTTCGGCGGAATTCTTTTTCGCCTTCATCAAGGCGAGCGGATCGACTCCGACGTCGCTGACGCCGCCGGCCTTCTTGACGATCTCGGTCAGTTTGACGGGCGCGGTCGCGGCGTCGAACAGCACGCGCTTCCCCTCTCGGCCGAGTTCTTCCAAGTCGCGCTCGAGGCGGGCCGGCTGCTCGATGTCGGCGAGGCTCGAAAGCTTCTCTTGCAAGCTGTGGTCGAGCTTGCGCGCATCGACGTAAAGACGCGGCTTGCCATCTTTCAAGATCAAGGCATAGGCGAGCGGCAGCGGCGTATGCGACACATCCCGCCCGCGAATGTTGAAGGCCCAGGCGACAGAATGCGGATCGCTTACCAAAAGCGCGTCCTTGTCGGCGAGCGCGTCGGCGGCGCGGGCGAGCTTTCTGCTCGCGTTTTCGCCGGCGAATTTACGCGCATGCAGGCTTATCTTGCCGAGCGGCGGCGGCGGTCGATCGCTCCAAATCCGGTCGATCGGATTCGGCTCGATGGCGACAAGTTCGGCGTCCACGGCCTCGGCCGCCTTGGCGAGGCGCTCGACCTGGCGCGGCGTATGCAGCCACGGATCATATCCAAGCCGGTTTCCCCGACGCAGATTCTCCCTGAGCCATTTCTCCAGATTCGTCTCTTCCAATGCGACAGGTTGGAAGACCGAGAGATCGACTTGGTCCTTGACGGCCAGAGCGTAGCGGCCATCGACGAAAATCGCCGCCCGATCGCGCAGCACGACGGCGAGCCCAGCCGAACCGGTGAAGCCCGACAGCCACGCAAGCCGCTCTTCGGATTGCGGGACATATTCGTTTTGATGTTCATCGGCGCGTGGGATGAGAAATCCGTCGAGCCCGGCGCCATCGAGCTCCGCTCGCAAGGCCGCGATCCGAACCGCGCCTTGCGAAGGATCGGCCTGATCCTCGAAGGATTGAAAGAGACTTTCGAACATGGCGCCAGAGTAGAGGCAGTTCGCCGCCGCCGCAACATGCCGCGTTGCTTTTCGGTCGGCCGCTCGCGTCGCAAGCTCAGCCTATTTCGCGGCGGCCCTCCGACCATTCTCCAAGCGGATGATTTGGCAACGCGCCAGCTTTCCAACGCAGGCAGAAATCATGCATCTCCGCTTCCAGGCATTCGACCTCCAGCCGGAGCGCGCAGCCCGCCGAGAAGATGATCTCGACCACGCCAGCCGGAGCGTTGGTTTCCTCGAAGCTTACGCTGAGAAGATTGAGAAGGACGGAATGGTCTTTTTGCGCGAAGCCCATGCACTGTGCGCGAAGGACCCGCTCGAAATGCAGGCCGGTGCGGCAACGCTCCCAGCCGCCTTCCATGGCCTTGACCCAATCAAACCGAGACGCGACTATCGCAAATTGCTTCGAACGCGGCAGATAGGCCATGTCGCCGACGCGAACCAAAGCGTCTTGAAGATTGGCCGAGATCACCTTCAAATCCTCGTTGTCGAAGGCAATCAACCTTAGAAGGTCCGACATCGGCCTCTCCCTTTAAGGGGCTTTCCTGGCCCACAACGCCACGCCATCGGTTTCCGCCTCGGCGTAAAAGGCCGATCGGCTACAGCGCCAATAATCGGCGAATGCTTGCGTCGCAATAAGCCGCCTAAATCAGATATTTGCAAAAATCAGCGCGCCGCTGTCGCATGACAATTGGGAGCAGCGGCGAGCCGTTTCAAGTGAAGCTGTCATTCCGCCGGTCAATTTGTCTTGCTGTGGCCCACCCTGAAAACTTCGCCGCCTTGCGAAAATCATCCTCTCGCCGGATTTGCGCAAGGGCGCGCGGATCAAGCTATCCCGCGCCGGAAAGCCGCTCAATGATGGCGCCGCAGCCGCCGAGCTTATCCTCCAGATGCTCAAAGCCGCGATCGAGGTGATAGACCCGGTTGACCATGGTTTCGCCTTGCGCGGCGAGCGCTGCGATGACAAGCGACACCGAAGCGCGAAGATCGGTCGCCATCACCGGCGCGCCCTGGAGCTCGTCGACGCCCTCGACCAAGGCGGCGTCGCCTTCGAGGCGGATATGCGCCCCGAGCCGCGCCAATTCCTGCACATGCATGAAACGATTTTCGAAAATCGTCTCGGTAATCCGCGAGCTGCCCTTGGCCTTGGTCATCAAGGCCATGAACTGCGCCTGCAGATCGGTCGGAAAGCCGGGGAAAGGCGCCGTCGTGACATCGACTGGCGAAAGCCCGGCGCCGTTGCGGCGCACGCGCAGCCCCTCGTTGGTGACCGAAATGGTCGCGCCGGCCTGCTCAATGACGTCCAAGGCGCTCTGCAGGAGGTCGGCCCGAGCGCCTTCCAGCACCACGTCGCCGCTGGCCATGGCGACCGCGATCGCGTAAGTGCCGGCTTCGATGCGGTCGGGCAAGACGGAATGGCTTGCCCCGGAAAGCGCGCCTACGCCTTCGATCTCGATGGCGGACTGCCCCGCCCCCTTGATCCTCGCCCCCATTTTATTGAGACAATCGGCGAGATCGACGATCTCCGGCTCGCGCGCCGCATTGACAATGAGCGTGTGACCCTTCGCGAGGGAAGCGGCCATAAGCGCCGTATGGGTGCCGCCGACCGTCACCTTCGGAAAATGGATCTCGGCGCCGATCAGCCCTTTCGGCGCCGTGGCGTGCACATAGCCCGCCTCGATCTCGACGCTTGCGCCGAGCTTTTCCAGCGCCATGATGAGAAGATCGACGGGCCTTGTGCCTATGGCGCAGCCGCCGGGAAGCGAAACCTTCGCCTCGCCCATCCGCGCGAGGAGCGGCGCGATGACCCAGAAGCTCGCCCGCATTTTCGACACGAGCTCATAGGGCGCCATTGTGTCGACGATCGTCTTGGCGGTGAGATGGATCGCGCGGCTCGCGTGCGGCGCGGCGCCGAGCCGGCGTCCGTCGATCGAATGATCGACGCCATGATGACCGAGAATGCGCAGCAGCATGCCGACATCGGCGAGGCTGGGGATATTTTCGAGGGTCAGCGTCTCTTGCGTGAGAAGCGAGGCGATCATCAGCGGCAAAGCCGCGTTCTTGGCGCCGGAAATCTGAATGACGCCATTCAGCGCTTGGCCGCCGACGATGCGAATGCGATCCATCAATCCCCCGTTCTAAGAAAAGCCGCGTTATTTCTGTTTCGCGGCGGCGTCGTTTTGGGTCAGCTCGCCCTGGGCGGCTTGGCGCGCGCGGTCGCGGTTTTGCGCCTTGCGCCGGCTGAGGTTGGCGCGCAACGCTTCGGCGAGACGCTCGCGCTCCGCGGTTTTGCGCGCGGCGGCGTCCTTACGGTCCGGGCGAGGCGAATCATCCTCGCCAGCAATGCCCATGCTTGCCTCCTCGAAAATCAATTGGATGGGGCGGCGCGGCATATCTCCTTGATTTCTTGTAAAACGGCACGCCCGCCAAGACAAGGCCGGCTAAGACGGAGGGGTCCGCGCTTGCCTAACCGACGGGCCTATGGCACATACGCGCGCGCCTCGTACACATTATGAAGGCCCATACGAGGGCTGCGGTAGCTCAGTGGTAGAGCACTCCCTTGGTAAGGGAGAGGTCGAGAGTTCAATCCTCTCTCGCAGCACCATTCAAGTCTTTGTTTTTCAAAGATATACTGACTTCACCTATGAAGCCGTTCCGCAGGAATGCGCAGAACGGCGCAAGAACAAAGCCTTGCGGAACGTGCGGAATCGGTGCGCTTTGTTCTTCCGACGTTCTGATCTGCTGGAGGCATTGCGCGGCCGGTCCGCCGCAAGCGGCCTCTGTGGGCAAACTCACCGGTCAGGATTATTTCTTGCCATCGCTCACGAGGCGCAAGGGCTGCGTGCGGGTGGCGGAAGGTCCGGCGGAGTGCGGGACCGGAAAGATCCTATTCCGGCAGAACGCGCCGCCGCCCGTGCATAAATCAAAACAATGCGCCCCTGGACCTCACGCCCGATGCCGTTGCGATAAGGGATTGACGGCGTAAAGGGGTGCATGTCGATTTGTGCATATGCGGAATGCGATCTCTCCATGAGGCGACATGCCCAAGCATCGCGTCCAGCTTCTCGAGCTAAGAATTCTGCCTTTGTGATGAGCTTCCCCTTCGTCAGCTGCGGCCAGCAATACCGCGGCAGAAAAGCCAAGACATAGACAGCCGACGAAAAGGCGCGGCGTCTCCTCTTGTGCGGTTCGAAAGACGCTTTCTGTTCTCGTCATGGAAGCGCGCCGGCCGCGGGGTTTTCTCCTCGGAGCATCGCTCCGAGGCTACCCCCCATCATTTCGGGATGTTCGATACAACCATATTGGATGTTAAAATCCGGCGGAGCCTGATTGTTTCGGTTCGCGAGGGCTCTGTCCTCGCAGCGCATAAACCTAGGAGGGATAAACTTGGGAGCTCGCCGCATCACAAAAATACGGGGATTCTCCCTGTGGCGCGGACCTGCGAGCACATTGCTTGGCACGCAAAGCATGAGACAGGCAATGGACGCCGCGATGTTGGCGGTTCTTCGGGTCATGTCGCTTACTCAGCGGATGCAACAGCCATGACGAGCCACATTATCAATGATTTGCCGATCAATCAGACACGTTGCCAGGACCTTCTGGGCGCAGCGGGCTCGCACCCAAGCCTTCGCGGCCCCGCGTGCCCGACCGATCGAAGCGACTGCGGTCCCAGCGTGAAAGTGCAGGAGGCGGCGCTGCGTTTTGATAGGCGCCGTAATAGGGATAGGTCGGGTACTTGTGAATTTGCTGGGCGTTAGCCATGCCGATCGACGCGGCCAAAGTTGCGGCGGCCATCCCGATCGACATCGCTTCCCGCCAAGCGGCCGCGTTCATGACAATGCTTTTCATGGTCATCACCACTCTTGGAAAGCTCAAGTATTGTTCATTGACAACAGAGCTCGATAAGAATGATAGGCGCCGCCCCGCCATTTTTGTAGATGGAATAGTATAAAACGATTTTTATTGATTTTGACTCGTGAAACTATTTTTGGGATAGGTGTTTGATCCCAGGTTTTGATGGCGCTTTCTTGTCGAAAGAATCAAGGGATACGTCATGGGATAAGTTCTACACGGCAGCGCCGCTACGATAGAGGCAGTCCGTCGAGCGATACAAAATAGTCAAGGGAGCCTGAGGGCGCTGGTCAAGCGCTTGGAATGAATTTGCGCGTGGATCCAAAACGTGAGCTGCGGCCTCCGGAACCGGGTTTCGAAGGCCGCAGACTTCAAGCGAGGGGACGGACTCCGCTCGCCTGTGCTTAGCTGCAGACGTTGAAAGTATGATAGCCGATGAAGGCGCCGCGTGCGTCAGTGATCTGTCGGCTCCCCAGTGTGCAACGACTGCGGCCATTCGGGTTCGGGTATCCTTCATGCTCCTGAATAAGAGTGGTCACCCAATCCTTCGGATCGCTATTTGCAGGATTGCTCCATGCCGTGCCCATGGTTGGCGTTGCGTAAGCCTCCCTTGCCTCTACGACAGACGCAGTGGATATAAGAGCCAGCGCGACAGCGGCAGTGACGAATCTCATTTTCGTATCTCCGTAGAATTTGATCGGTTGTGGTCACACTCACCAGACGTACATATAAGCTAGCGGGCTTCGTGATAATTACGGAAGATTGCATCTCACTATATTGCTGACGGCAACAATTTGGAGAGGCGATCGCGAATCAGCGCGAGGAGAGTCGTATGGTGGGAGCCTGTCGCAAATGTTTTCGGGCTTACGAAATGGTGAGGCGGAGGGTCTGGCTGCGCGGCCGACGGAATCCTTCGTTTGTCTAGCGAGCAGGCTTGATCAGATCCTGGATCTTGCGACGAAACGCATCGTCGCGCGGGATGGAGCCGACAACGATGATGAAGCGCTATTGGCCCTGCGGCAGTGGCGAGAACTACAGCGCTGCCGCCTCGCGACAGATGAGGAAGCAACAGTATCGGAAAAGCCGGAACATGCTCTAGGGACTGCTTCTATGATCTCGTTGGGACGGGACTATTGATAAAAGTCACTAAGCCGGGATACGGAGCTCCGGGCGCGGCGCCTTTCAGGATTTCGGTCGCAAGCATATAAGCGGCTGCGAGTTAGATGATGATCCAACCCGCAGCCGAAAGCTGCTTGACCATTCGCGAGAGCATTATAGAAAGGGGCGGCCTCATTGGCGGCGGACCAAAGGCTCCCAGCTTCAGGATGCGTGTTTACCCGCCGGTTGCTTCAATCTCTCGCATCCCAGCTTCTTCATGACAAAGCGCTCGTAGCCGGGCTCGCTCGACCCTGTGCGGATCTTGCGCAAAAAGTATTTTTCGAAGGCTATCTTCGCCAGATGCACCCAATAGCCTTGGCTTGACCAGTTGACGTTTCGGGGCGGAATCTGGGGCAAGGCGACGAACGCGACGCCGCTGTCACCGAAGTCGGCAAGGCAGACCGCATTCCAAGTGCCTTCATGGGTCGGCTCCCGATTGGCGATGAGATCCGCGATATTGTGCGCGGTGCAGGTCACCATCGTCTCGATCAGATAGCCCGTCTTCGGAGTTCCGGTGGGCACCGGGGTTTGCTCGACAGGTGGGATCGCAGTGCAGACCCCGACGGCGAAGACATTGCGGTACTTCGGGTTGCGTTGATGTTTGTCGATGAGAATGAAGCCGCGCGGATTGGTCAGTCCCTCGATCCATTTGCCGTCATCGGTTCGGAAGCAATCGACGCCCCGAAACGCGGGCAGGAACATCGAGAACTTCGAAGGGAGCTTGTGCGTGCGCTTGACGCTTCCGTCCTCATTGACCTCAGTCGCCTCGACGCTATCGGCGTTGATCCTGTCGATCTTGCAATTGGTGATCCATTTGATGTCCCGATCCCGCATGATCGATTCGAGCATGCCTTTGGTGTCGCCGACGCCCCCCAATCCCAGATGGCCGATATAAGGCTCCGAAGTCACGAAGGTCATAGGCACTTTGTGTCGAATCTTGCGCTTGCGCAGGTCAGTGACGGCGCAAAGCGCGTATTCGTAAGCCGGTCCAAAGCAGGAAGCGCCCTGAACGGCGCCGACAACCATGGGGCCGGGGTCGTCGCAGAAGGCCTCCCATTGTTTCGAGGCTCCGTCGGCATGATCAACATGGCAGATCGACTGGGTGTGGCCCTGCGGCCCAAGCCCTTCTACCTCATCGAAGGCGAGTTTCGGACCGGTCGCAATGACGAGATAATCATAGTCGAGCGAGGTGCCGTCGCCTAAATAAATCTTGTTCTCATCGGGAACGACGCGTTTTGCGCCGGCGGAGGAAAAGGCGATGCGCTTTTTTGCGAAGATATCAGGCAAGGCGATCTTGATATCTTTCGGCCGCCTCCATCCGACGGCCACCCAAGGGTTCGACGGAACGAAATGGAAATAGTCCGTATCGGACACGACCGTGATGTCGGCCGAGCGTCCGAGCATCTCACGCAGCTCGAACGCCATTGGAATTCCTCCGATTCCGGCGCCGATGACAACAATCTTCGGCATAGTGCTTTCCTCTCCTGCTTTTTCTGGTCTTGGTTCGAATTATGGTCTTGTCTGACCGCGTCGGCGGCTCGGCCGCATATCTGCATTCACTCGAATGCGCATCCCGACCTGACGCCAAGTCGCTTAAGGATGATCGCCAGCGGACAAAAGCCGGTGAATGCGGCCTGCAGAAGATTGAGCCCTACGAAGGCGGTAAGCAGAAGCCAGTACGGGCTGCGCCATTGAGAGAGCGCCAGGCTCAACAGGATTATTGTTCCGGCGATGGCCATGACTGCGCGATCGATACACATGGGTTCAGCTTTCATAATCCCTCGTCTCTCAGCCCTTGCGCTTCGGCGCGCAGAACAGGTCGTAGAGGAGCGCGATGACCTGGCCAGCTTCCTCGCTCGCCAGCGAATAGTAAATCGTCTGAGATTCGCGCCGCGTCTTGACGAGTTCGTCCTCGCGCAAGCGGGCGAGATGTTGCGACAATGCGGACTGGCTCAGACCGATTGCCTCTTGGAGGACGCCGACCGACTGCTCGCCTTTGTGCAATTCGCACAGGATCATCAACCGATGGCGGTTCGCCATCGCCTTGAGGAAGGCCTCTGCTTTGTCGGCCCGCGCTGCAAGTTCGACTAATTTCATACTTGCTAAATTAGAATAATCTGATGTATGTGTCAAGCGTGCTCTTTTACGGGTTCCCATCATGCGCCTCATGCTAATTCTTCTCTCGATCGCCATTCTCGCCTTTCAGGCATGCGCCGACGAGTTTAGCGTCCATTCGAGCGAAGTCGACGACCGCAAGGCGGTGATCGCCACCGTCGAGCCCGTCCACCTGCTCCTTGCGCGTGCGCGCATCGGCGGCACGATCATCCGCGTCAAGGTGAAGGAGGGCGATCGGATCGCCGCCGGCGCCGAGGTCGCGACGGTCGTCGACGAAAAGCTCGCGTTGCAGATGCAGGCGCTCGACTCGCGCATTAGGTCGCAACAGGCGCAGCGTGATCAAGCGAAGATCGATTTCGATAGGGTGGAGGAATTGAGGCGCCGCGGCGTCAGCTCCCAGATGCAGTTCGACCAGGCCCGCACAACGCTTGACGTGGCCGACCGGACTGCGGCGGCCATGCGCTCGGACCGCGAAGTCATTATGCAGCAAGCTGCCGAAGGAGCTGTGCTGGCGCCTGGCGCCGGACGCGTGCTGACCGTGCCTGTATCGGAGGGGAGGGTCGTCCTGCCCGGCGAGACGATCGCGACGCTCGCCGAAGATAATTACATCTTGCGGCTTGCTTTGCCGGAAAGGCACGCGCGCTTCATGCGGGCCGGCGACCAGGTGCTGATCGGCGCGCGGGGCGATCAAACGGAAGCCGAAGGGACCATGCGACGGGGCAAGGTGCGCCTTGTCTATCCGGAGATCCAGGGCGGCCGGGTGATCGCCGATGTGGATGTGGAGGAGCTTGGAAACTACTTCGTCGGGGAGCGGACGCGGGTCTACGTGGCGACGGGCAAGCGCGATACGATCGTAATACCTGCGGATTACGTCTACCGGCGCGCCGGCGTGAACTTCGTCCGCCTCAAGGATGGAACGGAGGTCGTTGTCCAGCCAGGCGAGGCGAGGCCGGACGGGGTCGAGATCCTCTCGGGCCTCACTGACGGCGATGTGGTGGCGCGCCCATGAAGCCAGGCATATCTGGCGCGCTCGCGCGGGCCTTCATAACCTCGCCGCTGACGCCGCTGCTGCTTCTCGCCGCGCTCATTGTGGGCGGCATTGCGCTCGTCTCCCTGCCGCGCGAAGAGGATCCTCAGATCAGCGTGCCCATGGTCGATATTATTGTCGCCGCCAACGGCTATAAGGCCGACGAGGCCGTCGAACTCGTCACCCGGCCCTTGGAGGACATCGTCAAAGGCATCAACGGCGTCGAGCACGTCTATTCACAGACTCTGGACGACAGAGTGGCCGTCACCGCCCGTTTCTTCGTCGGCACCGATGAGGATACTGCGGTGACGCGCATCCATGAAAAGATCCGCGCCAATATCACCGGGTTGCCGAAGGGCATTCCCGAGCCGCTGATCGTTGGCCGCGGCATCGACGACGTGGCGACCGTCGTCCTCACGCTTGCGGCCAAGCCGGAGCGTTCCGACCGCTGGTCCGACAACGGCCTCTACCAGATCGCCGAGGAGCTGCAACACGATCTCAGCAAAGTCGAGAACGTCGGCGCGAGCTATATCGTCGGCGGCAGCCCGAATCAGGTCCGCGTCGAGCCGGACCCGGAACGGCTGTCGCTCTACGGCATGACCCTCGCGCAGCTCACCGATAAGCTGACCAACGCCAACCGCTCGTTCCTCATCGGCAACATGCGGGATAAGGACCGCACAATCCCTGCAGTCGCTGGCCAGACGCTTCAAGGCGTTCCCGATATCGGCCTTCTCCTGCTCACCTCGCGCGATAGCCGACCCGTCTATGTCAAGGATGTGGCCGACGTCCGCGTGGGCTCAGCCCAACTCGACCGGCGCGCCTGGACCATGACGCGCAACGCGAGCGGCGGCCTCGACAAGCGGCCCACGGTCAGCATCGCGATTTCGAAACGCAAGGGCGCCAATGCGGTCGTCGTCGCACGCGACATCCTTACCCGATTGAACATAGTGAAGGGCCGGATCGTCCCCGAGGACATCGACGTCACGGTGTCGCGAAACTACGGCGAGACGGCGAGCGAGAAGGCGGACGAGCTTCTCTTCCATCTCGCGCTCGCCACCATCTCCATCGTGGCCCTCATCACTCTTGCGATCGGCTGGCGCGAAGGAGTCGTTGTTTTCGTCATAATCCCGACGACGATTCTGCTTACGCTTTTCGCCTCGTGGCTGATGGGCTACACGATCAACCGCGTTAGCCTTTTCGCGTTGATTTTCTCGATCGGCATTCTCGTCGACGACGCCATCGTGGTGGTTGAGAACATCGTCCGCCACTGGCATATGCGCGGCAAGCGCGATCTCGTCGAGACGGCGATCGAGGCCGTTTCGGAGGTCGGCAACCCCACCATCGTCGCGACTCTCACTATCGTGGCGGCCCTCCTGCCAATGCTGTTCGTGAGCGGGCTGATGGGTCCGTATATGAGCCCCATCCCCGCGAATGCGTCGATGGCGATGCTTTTTTCATATTTCGTCGCCATGACTATCACGCCTTCGCTGCTTCTGAAAATCGCGCGCAGACGCTTCGAAGCTGCGGACGGCGCGGATGATGGCCATCACGACGTGGGAGCAATGGGCCGCTTCTACGCACGCGTTGCGCGGCCGCTGCTCACAGGCCGCATCCGTTCGAAAATCTTCCTATTGACGATCGGCGCCGCCACACTCGGTTCGCTCGTGCTTTTCGCCACTAAGGATGTGCGCGTGAAGCTGCTTCCTTTTGACAACAAATCGGAAGTCCAGGTCGTCGTAGATCTGGCGCGTGGCGTCTCGCTGGAAAAAACGGATCGGGTGCTCACAGCCATTGCTGATCGCTTGAAGGACCTCCCCGAGCTCACTTCGATGCAAGCCTATGTGGGAACGGCGGCACCCTTCAACTTCAATGGGCTTGTGCGCCATTACTATCTTCGCGAGAACCCGGAACAGGGCGATCTCTCGGTCAATCTCGTCCCCAAGGGCGAACGCGCGCGCGCGAGCCATGCTATCGCGCTCGAAATCCGCAAACGCCTTGAAGGGCTGCCGCTGCCGCCGCACTCGTCCATCAAGGTGGTGGAGGTTCCGCCTGGGCCGCCGGTCCTATCGACTCTGCTCGCTGAAATCTACGGGCCGGATGCGCAGGCGCGACGCGATCTTGCAGCAAATGTTCGCAAGGCTTTCGAGGCGATCGACTTCGTCGTGGACGTCGACGACAGCTTCGGCATGCGCGCCGACCGGCTGCGGTTCTCGATCGACCAGGAAGCGCTCGAATACCACGGCGTCCAGGAACAGGCGGTCTATGACACGCTCGGCGCAATCCTCGGCGGGGTCAAGATCGGTTACTCGCAGCGCGGAAGCGGGCTGAAGCCGATCGACGTCACAGTGGCCCTGCCGAAGTCCTCACTTACGCCTGGGGAGCGTCTGCTCTCGACGCCGCTGCCCGCCGGCGGAACGCCGCGCCAGGGCGCCAATGTGGAGCTCGGCGACGTTGTGCGCGTGACCCACGAGCCGGCGTCCTACCCGATCTTCCGGCACAACGGGCGTTTCGCGGAAATGGTCAGCGCCGAGGTGGCGGGCCGCTTCGAGGCGCCGGTTTACGGCATGCTGGCCGTCGAGGACTCGCTGAAGTCCATCGACTGGGGGGCGGCCGGGCCGCCGACGATCAAATATCACGGCCAGCCGGTCGACGACACGAAACCGACGCTGCTTTGGGACGGGGAATGGGAGGTTACTTATGTGACCTTCCGCGACATGGGCGGCGCTTTCGTGGTCGCGATCCTCGGCATCTATCTGCTCGTCGTCGCCCAGTTCGGCTCCTTCAAGCTGCCGCTCGTCATCCTTGTGCCGGTGCCGCTGACGCTCATCGGCATCGTGCTCGGCCACTGGATGCTAGGAGCCGCGTTCACGGCGACTTCGCTGATCGGCTTCATCGCGCTTGCCGGCATCATCGTGCGCAACTCGATCCTGCTTGTCGATTTCATCCGCCACCGCCGCGCCGAGGGGGTGACGCTCCGTTGCGCGCTTATCGACGCTGGCGCAATTCGCTTCAAGCCGATCTTCCTAACCGCGGCGGCGGCCATGATCGGCGCGGCCTTTATCCTGACGGATCCTATCTTCCAAGGCCTCGCTATCTCTCTCGTCTTCGGCCTCGCTTCGTCGACCGCCCTGACGGTGCTCGTGATCCCGGCGATCTACGTCTGGCTGAGGGACGATGGACAAGGCTTCGACGACGAAGCTGCGGCGCAAGGAGCCGAACTCTCAACCAAGGAGACCCATCCATGACAACGAACTGGCCCGAACTCACGACAGAGCTTTCTGCAGATCTCAGGACTTTGCGCGGCGGCGCCCCCGTCGTGATGAAGGCTTTCTCCGCGATCGCTCAAGCCGCTCTCGCGCCAAAGGCGCTCGACGCCAAGACGAAGGAATTGCTCGCGCTCGGCATCTCTGTGGCGGTGCGTTGCGACGATTGCATCGCTTTCCATATCAAGGCGGCCGTCGCGCAAGGCGCGACGCGCGAAGAGGTGCTTGAGACGCTCGGCATGGCGATCTACATGGGCGCTGGTCCTTCGGTGATGTATGCGAGCCACGCACTCGGCGCCTTTGATCAGTTCGCCGGAGCCAAGGACGCCGCCGAATAGGACCTTCGATCAAAAATCCATTGGCGTGGAGGTTAGGCGGGCCATGAAATTCTACCTCAATCGGATAATGCCTCTTTTGCTTTGCCGCCATGGACGGAGGCGCGAGAGTAAAGCCATGATGCGGCGCACCTGAAAAGGCGGTCGCTTCGGACCATCGCCATGCGTGAATTCGTCCGCCGAAGCGACGACGTCGTCGTCAAATCCTCTTAGGCCGACCTGGCTCCGTTCGACCGCGCAAATTAATCGAAAATATCGATTGAGATAATAACATCAATTCGTTGGACGAATTGATCATTCCGCGCGCAGATTGAATCGTAAACCGCGGCGCGCGGCGCCTTTTGGCGCAGCGCTAAGCAATTATCCTAATCGATCACATTCGCCGGAGATCACCGTCATGACCATGGATGCAGTTCCAGCCGCCCCTGATCCATCGATATTGGGAGGACCTGCGCGAGTCGTGCGTTCACACCCCGGCTACGCGACGGGGATTTGGCCGGGCTTGTTTTTGACTGGCCTGATCGCGGGCCTAGCATTCGCGCTCCGCGAAATACCAGGCGTCTCAACCTTCAGCCCAATGATTCTGGCGATCATCATAGGGATCGCCTTCCACAATATCTTAGGCACGCCACGACGCGCCAAGGCGGGCGTAACCTTCACCCTGAAGAGGGTCCTGCGTTTGGCAATCGTTCTGCTCGGACTTCAATTGACGGCAAGCCAAGTGGCGGAGGTCGGCGGCGCGGGGATCGCCATCATCATGGCGACACTGATCGCAACCTTCCTCTTTACGAAATGGCTGGGCCACATCATCGGCGTCGAGCGCAAGCTCGCCGAGCTTATCGGCGCCGGCACGTCGATCTGCGGCGCCTCCGCCGTGATCGCCACCAACACAGTAACCGAGGCGCATGATGAAGACGTTGCTTACGCGGTCGCCTGCGTCACCGTGTTTGGCTCTATCTCGATGTTCCTCTATCCTGCGCTGCCAACGCTTCTCCACCTTGATCCGCACGCCTATGGATTGTGGGCTGGCGCCTCTATCCACGAGATCGCTCAGGTCATCGCGGCGACTTTCCAGGACGGCCGGCAGGCCGGCGAGTTCGGCACGATCGCCAAGCTCAGCCGCGTCATGATGCTGGCGCCAATGGTCATCGCGTTGGGCTTCTACTCTGCGCGGCGCCGTGTGGCGCATGCTCATGGGCAGCTTCGCCGGACGCCGCCGATGCCATGGTTCGTGCTTGGCTTCATAGTTCTTGTCGCCGTCAACAGCGCGATCGCAATTCCGGGACCGACGAAAGCTTGGATCATCCAGCTCACGACCTTCCTTTTATCGGCGTCATTGGCCGCTATGGGGCTCGAAACCGACATTCGTAAGCTTAAGGCCAAGGGAGTGAGACCGCTGCTGCTCGGGGCGGCGTCCTGGCTGTTTATTTCTGCGTTTAGCTTGCTGTTAGTCAAGCTGGCCGGTTAGAGCATGTTCAAGCGAAACGGATCTTAGTTCGCGTTTAAGAAAATGCGGACAGTCAAAACGGCAGAGCATATTCATGTCTCAGGCTGAAGCAGAAAATGCTCCAACGGAGTCGCTGTGACGCTCGAACAGCTTCGCGTGTTCATTGCGGTCGCTGAGCGTGAACACATGACGCGCGCCGCGGATGCGCTGGGCCTCACCCAATCGGCGGCGAGCGCCGCCGTCGCGGCGCTCGAGGCTGCCTATTCCACGCCCCTGTTCCATCGGATCGGCCGCGGCATTGAGCTGACCGATGCCGGCCGGCTGTTCCTGGACGAGGCGCGCGCCGTCGTTGCGCGCGCTTCCGCCGCCGAATTGGCGCTGGCGGAGCTCGCCGGGCTAAAGCGCGGCCTGCTGGCCATAGCGGCAAGCCAGACGATCGCAAGTTATTGGTTGCCTCAGCGCCTTGTCGCGTTCCGTCGGGCATATCCGGGGATCGAGATACGGCTCGCCATCGGCAATACGGCGGAGGTCGCCAAGGGCGTTGCGGCGGGCGAGGCCGAGATCGGCCTCGTCGAGGGCGTGGTGGACGAGCCAGCGCTATCGTCTGAGGAGATTACATCCGACAGCCTCATTTTGGTTGTCGCCCCGGATCATCCCTGGGCCGACCGTCAAAGCCTCGTTCCAGACGACTTGATGCAATCGGATTGGGTGCTCCGCGAGCCGGGATCCGGGACCCGCTCTGTGTTCGAAGCGGCGCTTGGAAAGATGGGCGTCGCGCCGCATCTTCTCAAAACCGTGCTTGAGCTGCCTTCCAACGAGGCGGTCCGCTCAGCCGTCGAGGCCGGCGCTGGCGCGACCGCAATTTCGGAGCTCGTCGCTGCGCCAAGCCTGCGTTCTGGCGCGCTGAGCCAGGTCGGTTTTGTACTACCGAAGCGGCCCTTCTTTCTCCTGCGTCACCGTGGGCGCTATCGCGGAAAGGCCGCAGAAGCGTTGGTTTCCGCGTTTAATCAGGATTTGTCCGAGGCCCAATCTCGGACCAATGGTCCAAACAGATGACCGACGCGCTACGGCCGAGACGCCGCGATCTTCCTCGCCGCCGTCTGCCTCGCCGCAACAGTCAGCTATTGCTTATGAGCCTGGGCCCTAGATGCGCCACCGCGACGATGCAACAGCGCCGCACATCGGCCTCTTCGGCGTAGTAACGGCCAAGCGGTTGTTCAAACCATTGTCCCTGAACGCCGTCATTGCCGACGCTTGTGAAGCGATGATCACGCAGGAAAGCAAGAGAAACTGAGAATGCCGGGAGGAGGCGGTATCGCTGCATGGTGAGCGCCGTTCTTCCGAGCCGTCGACGCCCAAATTCTCGTTGGGCGCGCCATGACCTATTGCATTGCAACCTAACTGCTTCGGAAGGACACATGAATTCTTCTTATAATGCCAGATTTAAGCTGCCGCAGCTGTATAATAAAATGTATAAGTCTATTTCATAAAGCTAACTTCATGAAATAAGTTTTATAAAATAAGTTTTATAACTTTTTGATACGCATTGCCGCACTTACATTGTAATATTAAATTTGTATCTAAAGATCTAAGGTACGCCATCGGTGTGACCGATCGGCCACATTGGTTCTAAATAGGCTTCACTTCTGAAATAGCTGGTTGTGAATGCGTCTATATTCAACTAGCTAAAGTATAGGTCGGTATGTAGGCGTTAAGAGATAGTTATATGTAACAAAACCGTCATATAACTATATGCTTGCGATACTCTACTTGTTGCGACCAGCATGAAGGGGAGCCACCCATGACATTACGACATAACACAACAATCCTTATGGCGAGCGCCGCAAGCGCTCTAATCGTCTTCCATGGCGCCGCCCGGGCGGACGATACGGCCGATGAAATTCGCTTGCTCAAGGCGCAGCTGAAGAAGCTCGAAGAGAAGGTCAACGAGCAGGCGCGCAAGCAGAAAGAAACTCAGGTTCAGATCCGAAACGTCGCGGCGCAGCAGCGCCGCCAGCTCCGCCGCCGGGCGCGCCCTATGGAGCGGTCCCCGCGGTTGCGTTGGCGCGCTTGGCGGCGCCCCGCAGCAGGGCCTCACGGCGACGGAATCCGGAATTCGCGGCCTACCGGCGGCGGGTTCGCCGAGCCTTTACGTAAATGGCGTCAGCATCACGCCCGGCGGCTTCCTAGCACTGGAAAGCGTTTTCCGAAGCCGCTTCATCGGCGCGGATATCGGCACGCCCTATCAGAACATTCCCTACTATAATACTCGCACGGGCTACGCCAATGAATTTCGTTTCAGCGCCCGCCAGAGTCGCGCCTCGCTGCTTGTCCAAGGCGACGCCACGCCCACGACGCATCTAGCCGGTTATGGCGAGTTCGACTTCCTCGGCGCGGCTCAAACCGCCAATTCAAATGAGAGCAACTCATACCAGCTTCGCGTCAGGCACCTCTATGCGACAGTCGACGACGATTATTGGGGCCTGCATGTTCTCGCCGGTCAGAATTGGTCCCTGCTGACGATGAACACCAAGGGCATACTGCCGCGCCAGGAGGACATTCCTCTGACGATCGACGCGCAATACGTTCCGGGTTTCGCCTGGGCGCGCCAGCCGCAGATCCGGTTCGTTAAGGATTTCGACAGGACATTCTGGGCGGGCCTGTCGCTGGAAAACCCCACGACCAACGCCCCCGGCTGCTCGGCGTTTGGAACGGTTACGGTCTCCTGCTCTCAGGCGGGGCCATGGGTGAACAGCGTGCCGACGGCCGGGGCCACGGCTCCTCTGCCTCCGTCGCTGGTCTTTGGCGTTCCCGCCGGAGTTGGCGGATCGCTGTTCAACTCGGGCAATGCAATATCGCTCAATCGCATCCCGGATGTCATCGCCAAGGTCGCCTGGGACCCGAAATTTGACGATCGCACCGTGCATATGGAGACCTTTGGCCTCTTTCGCGATTTCTATAGCCAGATCTACAACGCAAACCGTGACGTGCCCGGCTGGGGCTATGGAGGCTCCATTCTGCTGCCTTTGGTGCCTAAGACGCTGGACCTTCAGTTCTCCGGCATGATCGGCCGCGGCATCGGACGCTATGGGACCTCGCAGTTTCCCGACGTGACCTTCAACTGGAACGGCTCGATTTCGCCTCTCCAGCAAACCATGCTTCTCGGCGGCTTAATCTGGCACGCCTTCCCGCAGCTCGACGTCTATACCTATGCGGGCGAGGAATTCCAAAAGCCGAGCTACAGCATAATCAACTTTAACGGGACGGCTTCGGCCTATGGCTGGGGCAATCCGCTTTACACGAATTTTGGATGCTCGAACGAAGGCGCCATCACCAGCCCCACCGCTCCGGTCTGCAATGGCAACATGAAACTGGTCCGGCAAATCACGGCCGGTTTGTGGGATAAGCTCTATGATGGTCCCTTCGGCAGCCTGCGGGTGGGCCTCCAATATTCCTACACGCAGAAATATTCATTCCAAGGCGAAGGCGGAGGGGCGAAGACCGAGGACAGCATGTTCTTGACCAGCTTGCGCTACTATCCGTTCACACCCTAAGCCACTGCCTAATTGGACGAAAGCTAATCGAAAGTTCAGGGGTCAAGCAAGTGTCAGCCGTCGGGTCGCCTGAACATGCGCGTCTTCTTGTCGTCGAAGACGAGCCAAGGATGGCGTGGGAGATCGCGGCGGAATTGGAGAGCCTCGGCTATCTCGTGCGCGTCGCCGCGACAGAGACGGCCGGGCTCGAAGCCGCGCGCTCCGAAGGGGCCGAGCTTCTGATCGTCGATCGAATGCTCTCGGGCGTGGACAGCCTGTCCATGATCGAGACGCTGCGAAGCGAAGGCATTCAGATTCCAGTGCTCGTGGTCAGCGCCCTCGCCACGGTCGATGAGCGGATCCGTGGGCTGAAGGCAGGCGGCGACGACTATCTCACCAAGCCATTCGCGATGGGCGAGCTCGCCGCGCGCATTGAATCCCTGCTGCGCCGATCGAGCGGCGCCCGCGCCACGATCTTGCGCGTCGGGCCGCTCGAGATGGATCTGATCGAGCGCAGCGCATCTCGAGGGCAGCGCGTTCTCGACCTGTTGCCGACAGAGTTCAAGTTGTTGGAATATCTTATGCGCCATGCCGGCCAGACAGTGACCCGATCCATGCTCCTTGAGGACGTCTGGCACTATCGCTTTGCTCCACAAACGAATTTGGTCGACGTGCACATTGGCAAATTGCGGCGCAAAGTGGACGGGCCAGGCGAACCCCCGCTGATACGCAGCATACGCCGCTCCGGTTTCATGCTTGATGTGGATAATTGAGCTTTTCAGGAGCGCGACATTTCGTCTGGCTGTCCTGTTCGCGCTCGCCGTGTCAGCCTCGACCTCCGTGGTCTTCTTGTTCATCTACTGGCAGGTGGCCACGTTTGACGTCAAACGGGTGGACGTCCGGCTGGTCGACGAAGTCGCCAAGGCCGTCAACGATCCCGAAGACCAGGTCAGGCGCGAACTCGAGTTGCGGTTGACGGGCGATTTACGGCGGCTCGATTACGCCGCGCTTTTCGACAAAGACGGCAGGCTTATTTACGGCAATGTCGCCGTCTTGCCAAAGGGGCTCCCCATCGACGGGGCGGCGCATGCCGTGGACACCCTCCCGCTCGGCTCCATGGATGCAGCGACCGAGCCCGCCGTCATGGTCGCCGGCCGGCGATCGGATGGCGGCGTTGTGCTCCTCGGCCGCGGCCTCTACGAAGTTTACGCCCTACGGCGGCTCGTTGTTGAAGCGCTGGCGCTCGGCATAGCGCCGACGATCGTGCTGGCGCTCATCATAGGGACGATATTCAGCCTGCGCAGCGCCCGACGCCTCAAGGCCATCAACCAGACGATCATGCAAATCATGCAAGGCGATCTGAATGAGCGGCTGCCCATCCGCAGCAAGCCGGATGATCTCGACTATGTCGCAAGCGCCGTCAATCTCATGCTCGACGAGATTGTCCGGCTCCTCGCCCAGATCAAGAGCGTGGGCGACAACATTGCTCACGATCTGCGCACGCCGCTCGCGATCATGCGCGCCCAGCTGGAGCGCGGCCTAGCCGCCTACTCGGACAAGGAGCTGCGCATGGCTTCGGAGCGCGCGCTGAAGGAGCTCGATCATGCGCTCGCCACAGTCACGGCGCTTCTGCGAATCTCGGAGATCGAATTTGGACGCCGGCGCGGCGCATTCGCACGCGTCGACCTCACCGACGTCTGCAAGAATGCGTTCGAGCTCTATGAGCCTTTGGCCGAAGCCAAGTCGATTGCCTTCACTCTGGAAGCGCCGGCGCCGCTTTCCTTCGTCGGCGATTTCGACCTTTTGGTTGAAGCGGTGGCCAATCTCATCGACAACGCTATTAAATTCACGCCGAGAGGGGGCGCAGTCCGCGTCGCCGCGAAAGCAATCGCGGGCCGGCCAGTCATTCGCGTCTCGGACACAGGGCCCGGAATAGCGCCCAGTGAACGAAGCGATATTTTCAAACGGTTCTACCGCTCGGAAAACTCCCGGCACATTCCCGGCACCGGCCTCGGCTTGAGCATGGCGGCCGCGATCGCCAATCTCCACAGGCTCGATCTTCGCGTCGAAGACAATAATCCGGGCGCCGTTTTTGAGATTTCACTTCGCTAGCTGTCGTCGATGCGCTGAACAAGTCCGGCGACCATCTGATCAGGCTACGTCGTCCGCGTCATGAATTGCAGTCGTGCAAACACCAGCTTGATGGTGAGCGGCGCCCACTTGTGGGGAGGACGATCTCATTGGATCGGATTTCGCCTGGTTGTTGAGCTTCATTTCGCAAAACCCGATCTTGCGCCAAATTCATCCATGAATTTACTTTCATAAAATAAAATATATGAAAAATATTTTAAATAATAGCTATGTAATAGCGACAGACAAGCGCCTATATTACTTACGTTGGCTCAAGACGTTATAAGTGTATGCGTCGGCTCGACGGGATCACGGAGCATGTCATGGCTATTTTAATGCACAACGCGGCCACGAGGCATAAGGCGCGCAAGATCGGGTTTGCCGCTATCGTCCTAATCGCCTCGGTCGGCGCGGTCGCCGCGCAGGGCCGTCAGCCTCCTCGCCCCGACCAATATTACGGCCTTTATCCAAACCAGGATCAAGACCATGGCTTGGCCCTTTCACGTTGGGACCGCGCTCGCTTTGACCGCTCGGGAACGCGCGGCCGCGAGGGCCTCGGCGCCGCTCCCCTCCGTCCTGAAGGGCCAGGCAACGTAGCAGATTGACTTTCACCCAGGGCCTTCGCGCGCGATGCAAGCTCGCAAACGTTGTGATTAAACCCCGTCCGCCTCGGGAACCAGTCCAAGAACGCGCGCAAAGGGACGATCACGCAGTCTGCCAATGCGGATAATGTAATTAGTTGCGCGATAACGACTGTCTCGAACAGCGTAGAGTGAAGTGACGAACAGGATGACCGAAATTGCAGTTCTTTCGGCTCCCTGCGTCCTGTCTCGGTTTGGCCCATCCTCAACATGCGCCGCGCGTCCAGGAGCTTTCGATTCGTAGAGGTCACATGCCCGCGGCGCCGAGCGGCCTCGTTTACGGACCGCCGCGTGGCCCCCGTCCCGGCATTCCCGACTTTACGGTTCAATATGGTTATGTCGCGAACCCAGGCATAGCGAGCGGCGGCTTCGGGACCATGCTTCAGGGGCAGAATCCCGCGGCGGCCGCCATTCCCTGATCCGGCCTATCTTCATTGGTCGGGCACACCGTTGGCGCCGCGATCACCGTAGCTTGTACTTTCCATCGGCGGCGCTGCGAACACATGTAGCAGCAGATGCCTCCGGTAACCACGCGCCAATACGGCATACGCAATGTGGACTCCGGCTGGACACGCGAGCTGTTGCTCGTCAGACAGTTACGATCGCAAGGCCTTCGATGCGTTGGGAACGCGCGGCTGAATGGACTTCGGCGCTGATCCAGCTCATCCTGAGGGTCCCGCCAAGCTGTCATTCCAACTCGTCCTCTGCCTCTCGCACTGCCAATCAGGAAATGCGGACATTTTTCGTCCGAGATGCGTTGCGTTGAGTCCAGCCAATCGATCCAATGTGATCGATCTACGTCGATGCAATTTCGCTAATGTAGGGTGGGTCGGCGCCGCTCCGCCTAATACACCCTCATGAGGCAATGCCGAGAACGGACCGACGATGTCCAAACTCTCAATACTAAAAAATATTTTATACTAGTGACATAAAAGCTACTATCGCGCAAAACGTAAGGCGATCGGCCGATTGCCGCTTGTGTGTAGCTGTATATATTTGTTCATCTATATGCGGAAGAGAGCATTTCGGCGCGGGGGCGCAAGCTCTCTTCCTACAAGAGCGATCACAATGCATAACGTTAAATTCAACCGAAGCGGCAAGACAAGTCTGCTGACTCTATGTCTGATCACAAGCGTGCTTAGCGCGAGCATAGCAGAAAACGCCAATGCGGCGGACCTGCCTGTGCCGCAGCCGACGCCAGAGCTTGCGGCAACCGACCCCATAAGCCAATATTTCGCGACCTGGATGGACCGCGCAAATGCGGCGCAGGCGAGCCAACCGCATTGGATGACTCCGATCACGACCGTGACGCCGCGGCTCGAGCAAGAGTTTAGATATGATCAATATCAAGAATTCCTGGCAAACGGCACGCAACTCAACAATTACTTCGCCGGCAAGGGGTTGGAGCTGATTCCGACGACTACCAATGAAATTCTGATCAACGTTCCCCCTTTCGAGCAGCGCACCGACACCAGGACAACAACCGTCAAGCCTGCGACCGGCTTCGGCGACGGAAACTTCGTCACCATCAAGCAGCGGCTGCTCAGCGCCAACGAGGAAAACGGAAACTATATCCTCAGCGCGTTTCTTGGATTTCAGGCGCCAACCGGCATCACAGCCTTCACCAACAGGCCGGCTTGGGTTGTCACCCCCACGCTCGCAGGCGGGATCGGCTGGGGCGATTTCGACGTCCAGGGCACTATCGCGTATACGCTCCCGACGGACAATCAGCATATCGTCGGCACATCTCTGGTCAGCAGCTTGACCTTGCAATACCACTTATTTGATTATTTGTGGCCGGAATTCGCTTTCAACAACACTCTGTGGACCAGCGGCGAGCGCGCCAATAAGGACCAGCTGCTTGTGGGTCCCGGCATCATGTTTGGCCGCTTCCAGCTTTATGACCGCGTAAAGCTTAACTTCGGAGTCGCCTATCAAGTCGCGGTCGCGCCAGATCACGCTATATTAGCGCCTGAACTAGTTCCTCTGTATAATCATGCTTGGATCCTCAGTATGCGCATGACTTTTTGAAGGAGGCTTAGGCTAAGATCCGCCTGTGCTTAAACGATGGCTTGGACAACCGCTTCGGCGGATCGCAGCGCTGCATTGAGCGAAGCCGGTCTAAACGGTAGGGTGCGACAAATTTCGCCCTTACCAGACCGGTCCATCCACGTCGCTTGTCTTGTCCGAGGTTGCCTCTTTACAAAATGGCAGGATCGTTGTGACGTAGGCGCCTGTACGCCGCGGCCCTAAGCTTGATCCATTTGCGCCTCAACATTGCCCGGCGGGTCTAACGACGCTCGTCAGGCGCTAGCAGACGTCTGGCGGTCGCGATAAGCGCAGGCTGCGGTTGCCGGATCGGCGGGATAATTTCATAAACTGGCCAACCGCCGCCCAGCGCCTTGTAAAGAGCGACAAGCTGCTCCGCCGCCATCTGTCGCGTAACAACATGCTGTTGTTCCAGATCAAATTCCTGGCGTTCGGCGTCGAGGACATTTAGAAAATCCGTCAGGCCG
Source organism: Methylocapsa polymorpha (assembly GCF_045689225.1). Classification (GTDB taxonomy): domain Bacteria; phylum Pseudomonadota; class Alphaproteobacteria; order Rhizobiales; family Beijerinckiaceae; genus Methylocapsa; species Methylocapsa polymorpha. The sequence continues at coordinate 730,239 of NZ_CP136862.1, forward strand.
CGATCATAGCGCTCGGACGCAAGCTTCGTGGCGCGCCGCGCAGCGGCAAGCGCGCGATCGAGGTCTTTCAGGCGGTCTTGCTCAGCCCTATACGAGGCGACCTCGTCGTCGACTTGCTGAACAGCGGCCAATATCGTCTGCTTGTAGGCGACCATGAGTTCATGAGCTTGAAGGTCGGCGATATCGACTTTCGCATCAAGCGCGCCGAAATCGAGAACTGGCCAATAGACAGACGGACCAAGCGAGCCAATCAAGGTGATAGGAACCGCCGAGGAGCTATGTGGTCCTCCTTGCGCACCTAGCGCGCCGCTCAGCGTCACGGTCGGAAAGAGGTCAGCCGTCGCCGCCCCAATACGGGCCGTCGCAGCAGCGAGGCGCCGCTCAGCCGACCGAATGTCGGGGCGCCGCCGCAATAGATCAACGGGCAAACCAATCGGAATATGCGCCGGAAGCGCTGGCATTAAACCTGGTCCCGAGAGCTCCTTGACTAGATCTTCGGGGAACTGACCGAGGAGAACCGCGATCACATGTTGGCTTGCAGCGATTTGAGCGCCGAGCGGCGGCACACTTGCCTGCAGCGTCGCCAATTGCCGCTGCGCTAAGGTTACGTCCATTTCATTGGTGAGTCCTCGCTCGAATCGCGTGCGGACGAGATCCAAGCTGCGCTGAGCCACCCCGATATTTTGCTGCAGGACGCCGACCTCCCTTTGAAGCGCGCGCATATCGATATAGGCGCGTGCAACATCGGCCGCGACTGTCACCAAGATCCAGTCGCGCGCTTCTGCGAGAGCTTCAGCGTCGTAAACCGCCGCCTCGAGTTCGCGTCGGAATTTGCCGAATATGTCCAGCTCCCAGGTGGCGTCAAAGCCTCCCACTCTATTAATTTTTTTCAGATTTGTTGAATTTTCGGCGGACCTCAATAATGGCGTCGCGCGGCCGCGCGTCAGATCCGTCCCGGTCCCGATCCCGCCGCCTGCGGTTCCTTCCAAGACAGGAAGGGCCTCGCTGGTGACCACGATCTCTTGCGTTCGCGCCTCTTGAAGCCGCGTCAACGCGATTTCTACGTCTGGATTGGCTCCAATTGCACGAACGATGAGCGCATCGAGTTCCGGATCATGCAGCGCTCGCCACCATTCAGCGAGATCCGCAGTCGAGCTCTGTGATGAGTTTGACGAAAATCCAGTAGAATGAAGGAAGCCGTCGGGCACCGGCGTCTCGGGCACATGGTAGTCTGGTCCTACGGCGCACGCAGCTAACCCGGCGGCCAGCCCAAGCGAACCCAGCCAAATCCATTTACTCACGACTGCATTCCCACTTCGGCCGCTTTGTGCGGAGCGTTTCACTGGGCCGCCGATACGTGGGCGCGCCCCTTATCGATTTCGTTTATTTGGACCTTTTGGCCGGACACGATTTGATTATTCAGATTAAGGGCGACTTTGTCGCCAACAGTCAGGCCAGATCCAATATCGACGACGGGGCCATCATCGCGGACAATTGTTACATCTTTGAAAGTAATCATACCCTCATCGTCAACGACGGCGATTTGCGGGCCGTTGGATCGAAACAAAAGCGCGGCCGCTGGAGCCTGGATTAGGCCATTGTTCGTGAGTCTGAAGCTGACCTGCACATACATACCGGGAACAAGCGCATGATCTGAATTGGGAATATCAATTTCGACGCGGAGGGTACGGGCCTCTGGGTTGATCGCTCGCGCGGTTCTCGTAACCTTGCCCTCGAAGCGCAGGGTCGGCTGATCGTTAGCTGTAATCGTAGCCGGCGAGTCGAGTTGCATCAGCTGCGCCGCTGTCCTTTGCGGCGCGTGGACGAAGACGCGCATCTGATTATCTTGCGAGATCCGATAGAGCGATGAAGTGGTTGTGGAGCTTCCGGCCGTGACAAGATCGCCAAGATCGATGCGCCGTTGGACTATGGCGCCGTCGAATGGAGCCCGGACGTCCTTGAACTGCGTCAGCGCCGAAAGACGGTCCACGTCGGCCTGGTTGAGCATGACTTGCGCTTGAGCCGCCTTAAGCTCGGCGACAGCTTCGGCGCTGCTTGCTTTGGTCGATTCGCGCTCCTGATCCGATACGACCCCCTTTGGTGAATCTCGCCAACGTTGATAGGTCGTTCTTGCAAACTCAGCCCGAGCCTGTTTGACGGCGACCTGAGCCTCGCTCACATTGAGCTTCGCTTTCGCGGCGACAAGCTCGGCGTCGAGCTCCGGCGTGTCTATCGTCGCGAGCAACTGTCCGTTTGCCACGTGATCGCCAATGTCGACCAGCCATTTCGCGACATAGCCGTTCACCCGGGCATAAATCGTGGTTTCGTACCAGGACGCGGTTTCGCCTGGAAGGACGAGTGGCTGCGTCGTGGGTGTTGCTACAACCGTGACCACGTCGACGCGCGGAACCTCCATTGCGTCTTGACTGTTCATTTGGGCCAAGCGCGCCGCGGAAATTGCTCTCTCGTGACGGACGAAGAGAAACGCGCCCGCCAAGGAAAGCGCCACTGCGGCGGCGAGAAATGACAATTTCCGTCCTACGCCAGGTCGGGCGGCGCCATCGCCGAATTCGCTTGAATCCTGCTCCGGTTTTTCCATAGGCGTCATGACTGGCTCTTGCTCGCCAAAAAATAATTGCCGAATAGCGTCAGGCTATTAGACCGCCGCGCCAAAAGCGCTAGGAATCGGCCCGGACTCGAACCCTGGAGCGAAGTATTTGATACGCTACCGGAACAAGAATCAAGGTCGCAAAAGTGGCGAAGAGGAGCCCGCCAATAACCGCACGCGCAAGAGGCGCGTTTTGTTCGCCGCCTTCCCCTATTCCCAGAGCCATAGGGATCATGCCCAAAATCATGGCGCCGGCTGTCATCAAGACCGGCCGAAGCCGTGTGTAGCCGGCGACGATAGCAGCGGTCGTCACGCCGACGCCGGCCTCCATCTGTTGATTGGCGAATGTGACGACGAGAATGCTGTTAGCCGCGGTCAACCCGATGCTCATCAAGGATCCCATCAATGCGGGAACGCTGAGATGCGTTCCCGTGAGAAACAGCATCCACATAACTCCCGCCAAGGCGAACGGGACGGCCGTAAGAACGATCAACGGATCGACCCAGCTCTGAAAATTCATGACTAGGATCAGATAGACGAGCACGACCGCCAGGGCGATTCCAGTAAACAGACCGTCATAACTTTCACGCATTGTTTCCACTTGCCCCCCGAGCGTTACAGTTACGGTGGTGGGCCGCTGATTTGCAGCTAGCGTCTTTTCGATATCCTCGGCCGCGGAGGCGAGGTCGCGCCCCTGTACGTCGGCGTTGACGTCGAAGACCGGTCTAATGTTGAGCTGTGAGGCGACCATTGGCAAGCTGACGGGTGCGAACTGCGCGATGTTCATGAGCAATACGCTCGGTCTCGTGCTGATTCCCGTAGTCACAGGCAGGGTCCAAAGATCGTGTGTCGAGTTCACGTGATACGTCGGCAGTTGGACTGCCAAAGGATAGCTAACGCTATTCGTCGGGTCGACCCAAAAATTCGGAAGGGTTTGAGCGCTCGAGTTCGTGGTTACGAGCACATTCCGGACGACCTCGTCTTGGTTTAAGCCGAGTTCCTGCGCAAGAGTCCGATCCACGTTGATCGCGAGCGCCGGCGCATCGGGCACTTGGAACACGTGCGAATCCGCGATACCAGGAATATGTTTGAGATCTCTCGAAATCTTCTGCGCGACCGCATAAGCATCGTCTGCGTTCGGCCCCGAAACCCGTATGTCGATGGGAGCCGGCTGCCCAAAGTTTAGTACCTGATTAACAATATCCGCGGGCTGGAAAAAGAATTGCAGCTCAGGAAACCGCCGGGGCAACTCGCGCCGCAAATCGGAGACATGGGCTGGCGTCGGACTGTGCTTTTTCTTGAGAGAAACGAGGATTTCTCCGTCCATCGTCCCTATCGTGGCCGAATCGCTTAAGGCGATATTGACGCCACTATAGGGCAGACCGATATTGTCGAGTATTGTATCGATCTGGTCTCGACCGACGATTTGGCGGACGGCGCTCTCGACCTCTGCAAAATAGCGCTGGGTGTCCTCGATTCTGGTCGCGGGCGGGGCCCGCACGTGAAGACGCATTTGGCCTGCGTCAACTTGCGGAAAAAAGTCTCTGCCGAGCTGAGAATATAGCGGCAAGGAACATCCGATCAAAAGGACGAAGAACGCGGTCGTCATGCGCGAATGTGCGACGCAAAAAATGACGCTGCCCTGATAGGCTTTGCGGAAGCGACTGAACCCAGCTTCAAATTTTTGATGACTGGCGCTGAGAGGATTGAGCCGCCAATTTAGGCCGCGGCCGGGCTGCCGATTTTGCCGATGATTCTCGACCGAAGAGCACATTAGATATTTGAATAAGACTGGAACCAATGTGAAAGACAGAACCAGGCTTGCGGCCAGCGATGCGCAGACCGAGAGAGACAAAGGCGAAAACAGATATTTGGCTGTGCCCTGAAGCAAAAACACTGGGACAAAGACGAGGCAGATGGAGACCGTCGAAAGCATCGTCGGAACGCTCACCTCGCTGCAAGCGGTCACGATGGCCTCAATCAATTGGTCACCCGACTTTACATGACGTTCGATGTTCTCGATGACGACCGTGCTATTATCGACCAGGATTCCAACGGCAAGCGCGAGGCCGCCGAGGGTCATCGTATTCAACGTCTGACCGCCAAGGTAAAGGACTAGAACTGCAGCGATCATTGAGAGTGGAATCGAGGCCAGAATGATCAGCGTCAGGCGCCAATTGCCGAGAAACAGCAGGATCATGAGCGCCGTCAATCCGGCGGCCATCATCCCGCCCATCAGCACGCTGTCGAGCGACGCCTTAACAAAAACCGATTGATCAAACAGAGCCTTGACGTTGACTTCCTTCGGAAGAAGTCTTCTGATTTCCGGCAGCGTGTTCTTCACGCCATCGACGACCGCGAGGGTCGATACGCCACCCGTCTTGCGGACCATCATCAATGCGCCCGGCTGACCATCGACGGCGACCGAATTGGTTTGAATCTGATAGCCGTCATGAACGTGAGCGACATCGCGTATGAAAATCACCCGGCCCGCCACCTCCTTCACCGGAAACTGATTTATGGCCGCGATCGTATCGGGGCTGCTGTTCATCGCTAGCATGTAGTCCCTGCTGCCGATTTTGACGTCTCCAGACGGGAGGATTACGTTTTGCTGTTGAATCACTTGGGCGATGTCGGAGGGGGATAACCCACGCGAATCGAGTGCTTGTTGATCAAGATCAACCATAATTACGCGGGGCTTTCCTCCATAGGGATAAGGAACTTCCGCCCCGTGTACGACTGCGAGATCCGGACGAATCGTGTTCTGGCCAAGATCGTTCAGCTTGGCGTCAGGTAAGGAGCCGCTCGAAAGGCTGAGTTGGATGATCGGCACGTCTGTCGCGCCGTATCGTAGAACCAGCGGCGGGGTAATATTTGGCGGCATATATTTAAGAACAACAAGGGCGCTGCTCGCCAATTGTGAAACCGCCCGCGTTACGTCCGCGCCTTCATGTAGGAAGACCTTCTCGACTCCGACGCCATAGTAGCTGGTGGCCTCGATGCGGCTGATGTCGTCGACGAGGGAGGCGAGTTGACGCTCGTGTATGGTGAGGACGCGGTTTTGTATATCGGCCGCGCTCATTCCGCTATAGGTCCACACAACGCTAACCACCGGGATGTTTATTTCTGGAAAAATATCGACCGGCATCCGCAGCGCGGCTCCTAAACCTAAGATGCACAAAAGCATCAGACCCGTGACCACGGTATAAGGGCGCTTGAGAACGTATGCGGTCAACGTCATTTAGAACACATCAATCCATTACTGTAGAAAAAGAGCCGGGATCGTCGCATGCCGCGTTAAAGCACCCATTTGCTTTAGTTCGGCATTTCTCCGCATATGGGAAGGTGAAGCAATTTCTAGAGACCGCTCTCATCACTTATGAGCATGGCAATACTGCCTTCGTAGTGGTTCTATTTGACGCAACTTCTAAGCGCTGCGCGTGTTTTTGGCGGTGGGTAGTAGGCCCGCTGAGGCACATACGGCGGGATACTCGCTATATGGCCAACTACAAAGACAACCAATATTTTATGCCCGAAAGACGCGTAGAGCGACACTAAAAGATAGTTTATTTGTTGTTTGGAGCAGCGAAAGACTGACGCACATGAGTGGCGTTTTTGTGCGGAACGAGCTTGAGGTCCGGCGCGGTGCGAAGCCGCTTCCGGCCGCCATCGCCCGCTAACATGCTTTGCAATCGCCTGAAGCGCGGCGTTCAAACGACTTCGCCGGCCGCCGGTAAATCCACGCGTCAACGCTATTCTTTTTCGACTCTTGGATGGCTCCGCTAGAGATCTCCAGGCACGTTGGAGATTTGCCATCGTGATTGCGTTTTAGCTAGCTGGTAGAAAGCTCCTCGGCGATCAATCAGATACATTGCCGGGACCTTCGGGGTGCGCCGGATCTGCCCCTAAACCCATTCGGCCACGCGCTCCTGATTCATCAAAGGCCTTGCGATCACAATCATCCAGTGAAGTGCAAAGCGGTTGGGTCTGGTAAGGTATATACTGCGGATATTCATATGCAGGCGGCCATACTGTAGAGTGTGCGGCGATGGAGTGGCGCTGATGTCCAAGAGGACCGTGCCATCGGCGCCCCGGCGCCGTGGGAGCTCTACGAGCTGAGCCGCTTCGCGTATGCAGCGCATGTCTCGGATAGGCGGCGCCGACGCTGCTCCACCACAGCACAAGTGACGCTGTGAGAGCGGCGAGTTGGGCGATCTTGCTTATCACAGCGTTCTCCCTAGTGGGGAATGGGCATCAACGTCTTCATCGCTGTTCTCGGGTCTTTTCGAGCTACGCGATGGCGGCCGCGCAGCTGCTCGACGAATATCCCGATATGGCCCCGGGCATTCACGACAAATGGAATTAGCATCCGAGCCTTCACAACCATGCATTCCCGAACGATCACAATTGGAAGGGACCCCGAGCCGAAGCCGCTAAACGTTCGTCTTGGTTCCGAGCCCCACATCCTGTTCTTGGTGGCAAAGTAGTATGTTCCAGAGTCAGGTAGTTATGCTCCATTATTGCTATGGCATAACATTGACAACATCATAGGGACATTGCTTTATATGTAAGCGTAGCGCCAGACAAAAACACGCTTTCAGTCTATATGTTGCATGAAAGTTTATTTATAATTGAGCACCCCCCTTGAGTTCCAATATGTAATGATGCCCATTGTCAGGATAGATTTGAATATGAGAAATCCTTTCCTGATCCGGTGCATCAGTTCAATGCCGGCGATGGTAATTGAAGCGCTCCGAAAACGCTTCAATCCAGGCATTGGACCCAATCGAAGTTTGATCGATCGGTGATCTTGCTCAATTTGCGGCGCTTGGGCATTGGGCGGAGCATGGAGAAGGGCTTAATGTGAGGCTCTGCGACAGCCTTGGAGCATTGGCCGGTAGGGAGTAGCGGGCAGGTCAATCTTGGCGGTTCTAGACGGGACATTGAGGGTCTGAGTGAAGCTCCGGCGGCGATAAGAAGGGAGGATAGGCCCAAGGATTGTCCTTGGGCCTAGCCTTGGGCGGATACAGAGGGTCAGGCGTTACGGGGCGCTGCGGGGCTTTTCGGCGCGATCGTCCTTCGCCGCTAAGCGTTTTGCAGCCTTTTCGTTGCTTTCCTCGTTTCGACGAAGGGCGGCGGGGCTTATCAGAGTTTCGCCGCTTGCGGTTTGCTGCTTAGCCCTTTTGTCGCCTGCTGCGGCGCCTTTTGCTTCGGCCTTAAGGTTATCGCGGCATAGGTTAAGGCGGTCCCGGTCCATGTAGCGAACCACCTTGCGGTCTTCGCGCCAAATACCAAGCATAATCCAGGAGATTTGGACGTAGTTGCCGTCACGTCTCTTGCTCTTCATTCGCACGTACTGAGGCCCTACCCCTCTCCTGACCCTACTATTCAAATACCACTGCATGGCAGGACCGTGGATGCCAAGCAATCGATCATAGTCCTCGGCAAAGCACGTGGCCACCTTCTCGCTTTTCACCAAGGGCGCAGCAACAACCGGTTGTCCGCCGTCTCGCGATAGTAGCATCGAGGCTGTGGCTGTGGGGCTGCCCCATTTACTCCCTCCCCCATGCGATCTCGACCGGACCGATCACGGAAATCCTTCCCGAGCTATCTTCGCGGCAGCGGCTCCAAATCCAGCCATCTTCAGGGGAGCGCCAAATTCCGCCTTGGAGATTGTGTGCATGAAGTGGTTCCCGAGCTTAACATAAAGCCAAAGGCGACCATTGGCGATCTGAAGGGCCATAGTTTCTGCTCCTCTATCGCCTAACAAGCTCCAACAGCCGTCATGCCTCGATGAGGCGGCAATTATGGCCAACGGTCAAGCTGGCTTAGAGGCGTCTTGGGGCGCAATAATGGGCAGTCTCGGGGCGCAATGCTTTTTGGGTGCTTCGCCAAGACATTGATTTTAATGAGCGTTAAGGCCTATCCAGTGGGTGGTGCCGCAAGAGGGATTCGAACCCCCGACCCCCTCATTACGAATGAGGTGCTCTACCAGCTGAGCTATTGCGGCATTGTTCGCCAAAAGAGAAACCGAGCCTGAATAGGCGTCACGTCTTAGCCGGGTCGACCAAGTTTCGCAACATCTCCTTATCCCTTCGAAGCGGAGCTCCAACCCGCCTCCGCCGATTCAAAAAAGCTGGGCGAGGCCGCGCGGCTTCGGGGTCTCGTCCTGTCCTGGATCGTCCGGCGCCGCGGGCAAAGGAAAAATGACATGTTCGCCTAACGATCTCTCATGTCCGGCAGGTTCGTCCACAGGAGATTCGGCCGCGACGCTCTCGACGGCGGAGGGCTGCTCGGCCGCCGCTTTAGGCTTCGGCGGCGAAAGCGCCTTCGCCTGCGCATCCTCGATCTGGGCAGGTGGCGGAGCAGACGCGGGAAGTGGCGTGAAGACGGCTTCTTCCGCCTCGACGCCGGCGCTCAAGCGCTCGACCGGCCTTTGCCAAACGAAGGCGTCGAGCCTGCCGGTGACCGGCGAGGCGGGCAGCCACTGGTCCGACACGATTCCATCGGCCACCCAGGCCGGATCATGCGGCGCGCGTGAGGCCCGCGCCAGCCATTCGCGCACATATCCTCCAGAGCCGTGCTCGGCCTCTTCCAGATCGGCCATGATGAGGCACATGCGGGTCGTCGGCCGCTCCCCCGCTTCGATCAAAGGCACCATGCTCTCTCGCGCGGCCTTGTAGTCGCCGGCCGCGATCGCCGTTTGCGCCACCGCGATTCTGCTTTCCGCATCCTTTGGCGCAAGCCGCAGGAGCGCGCGCGCCCTCGCCAAACGATCGGCGTTGGATTCGCCCGGGCGCAGATTGAGATAGATCTTGGCGAGATCCGGATGCGGCGCGAGCGGCCATGCGCTCTCGATCAATTTCGTGACCTTCCTGATCTCGCCCTTGCGGCTCAAAAGCCTGGCGGCGACGGCGAGGGCCGGAACGAGCCCGGGCTGGCGCTTGATCGCCGCGCGCGCGAGGCGAAGCGCTTCTTCCGGCTCCGTATCCGCCTTGTCGAGGGCGATCGCGGTTTCGAGCACGGCGCGCTGACGCTCGCGCGTGTTCTTGTCGACGAGCCTCGCCCCAACGCTGCTTTCGAGCGTCGCCAGGGCGCTTTGCCAATCCCCCGTCGCGGCGCGATGCTCGACGCCGGCTTTAGCCGTCCATGGCAAGGGCGCGATCTCATGCGCCGCGCTTGCGAAATGATGCGCCTTGTCCGTCTCGCCGCGCCGCTGCGCCTCGACATGCAGCCCGCGGAAGCCGAGGAGACGCGTGTCGCTGCGATGAGTCATTTCCTTGAAAGCGGCTTCCGCCTCGTTGGGCTCGTTCGAAAGCTGAGCAGCCTGGGCGCGGAGCAGCAATGTCAAAGGTTCGTGGCGAAGATATCTTTGCGCCTCCGCAGCCGATTTGCGCGCGAGCTCGGCGTCGCCGGCGCCGACGGCGATGATCCCGCGCGAAAGAGCAGCGTAGCCCTTGTCGCGGCGGCGGGACTGCGTCGCACCCGTCATCACTGAGGGAAGGCGAAAGGAGAAGCGCAAAAGGCTCCAGAGGAACAGGAGGGCGGCGGCGATGGCGAGCACGACGCCGACCCCGACCAGGACTGAAGTCTCGACCCTGTAGCCTTGCCAGGTCAGGACGATCTCCCCCGGCCGGTCGATAAGCCAGGCCTCGGAGAAGGCCAAGGCGATCAGGAGAAGGAAGAACAAAAGGACCCGGATCATGTTTCTCTCGTCGAGGACTGGGTTTTCAGATCTCGGCTTTCGGATTTCGTCGCAGCGAGATCACGACTTTGGCTTGCCGAGAGTCGCCACGGCGTCGGCTTCGAGCGACCTCGCGGCGTTCAACGCATCGAGGCGCGCCTTCGCGGATTCGCCCCAGCTTGCCGATTTGGCCTTGGCCGCGTCCGGCAATTGCGTCCAAATCCCGAACGCCTCGTCAATATCGAGGCGCGCAAGCGCGTTTTCGATCCGCGCGACGAGCGCTGGCGCATCGGCGTCCTTGGGGTCGACGTCGCCGACGCGGCGGACGCGCACCAGATGGGACGCCTCACGGGTCAGACGGTTGAGCAGATTCGTGTCTTCCGCCGCCTCCTCGATGAGTGCAACCTGGGAGGCCAGGGTCGAGAACTGGTCCGCCAATTTGCGGGGAGTGGGCACGCCGGTCGCCGCGAAGGCCCGCAACGGCGCAAGCTCGGTCTGCCCGACGCCAAGAGTTTCTAGCGCCGCGAATTCGGCCGGGAACGGAGCCCCACGTTCGACCCTCTGCGCCAAGCTTTCGGCGACGATCGCGACAGCTTGGACGTGCGAGCTTTGCTCGATCTGGGAGGCGACGTTCTCGCGGTCCTGCTGAGCGCGGACGTCAGCCTTGGGGGCGGCAAGCGCCGCCTCGACTAATCCGAGCTTCTGTTCGACGGAATCGATTCGCGTTTGAAGCGGCCCGAGATCGGCGAGCTCGTTCGGCGCGCCTTCCGGATTTCTCACGATCGCCGCGACTCGCGCCTCCAATGCTTCCTGCAGGCCGCGCAAGGCCGAACTGGTCGCGGCCGCTGACTTGCTCGCGGCGCTCTCCACGGCGCCGACGCGGCTCTCAAGCCCGGCCAGGGGGCTGCGCCAGGCGGTTGCAGCGGCGTCGGCCTTTTGTCCGATCGCGTCGACGCGCGCGCTCAAGGCGGCGAAGCGGGCATCGAGGTCTAGGGCCGCCGTTTTCGACCCGTCGAAATAGCGAAGCCCGAAAGCCCCGCCGACGGCCAGAATCGCGCCAACGACAATCCCCGCGGCAAGAGGCCACAGGCTCGGTCGCGGCGATTTTTTCGGCGCAGACTCCGCTTCGGCCGCCGATTGCGTCGCGGCGTCTGACTGGGTCTCGGCGGAGGAATGCGCTTCGGCGGACGAATGGGCGTCGGCGGACAATTGAGTTGCGGCCTCGGTTATGGGTGTTTCCTCGTGAGGCGCGACGCTGGGTTCGCCATTCGCCTCTGAACGCTCATGCTGATCACCGGCCATTGCAAGCCCTCATTTTTGCGCCTTTGTAAAGGAACGCGCCGCCTTTCGCAACGCTGGACCGATCAACTGCCCGCGATGCCGACGAAATCTTCGGCCGATCCCCAATTTTAGTTTGCGCGGCCAATGAACTCATCAGAGACAGGAGTTTGTTCTTTTTCGGACGAAACCCTCGAAACCGTCGCTATGCCGCGCCGGACCGCAAAACAAGGTAAACGTCGCAGCCAATGCAATCCTGCTCAACCGGGCTCCGCATCTCCCGCCCCAAGCGGAAGCTGCATCAAGACCGTGTCGAGCCAGCGGTCGTGCTTCCAGCCGACGGCGCGAAGACTGCCGATAAGGGAGAAGCCCAATTTCTCGTGCAATCGTATCGATCCGATGTTGGCCGAATCGCCGATGACGGCGACCATTTGCCGAAAGCCTCGCGCGGTCGCCGCATCAATGAGCGCCGTGAGCAATCTATGGCCGACGCCTCGGCCTTGCATGCCGTCGCGCACATAGATCGAATTCTCTACGGTCTTCGAATAGGCTGGACGTTGATGGTAGCTGTTCGCATAAGCGTAGGCGACCACCCTGCCCTCGCTTTCAGCGACGAGATAGGGATAGTTAGCGGCGACCATGAGGCGGCGGCGAACCTTCATTTCCGCCTCGCTCGGCGGCGCGATCTCGAAGGTCGCGCAGCCGTTCAACACAGCATGCCGATAGATGGCGGTAATGGCGGGAATATCGGTTTCATCGCACTCACGCAGAATAAGTTGGTCCAGAAAGACGGAATCGGACAAGCATCTCTCCTTTTGGCGTAAGGCCGGAAAGACGCCGACAAGCCAAAGCCTTCCCTCACCGACGCCTTGATAGAATGAGGCGCCGACGTCTTGCAAATGTATCGCGTGCAGAAGCCGCGATTCCGTTGGAGGAAACGTCAGTTCACATGCGCGCCTTCGATCGCGAGAAGCCGGAGCTTCGTCGCGACGCCGCCATGCGCCGAAAAGCCGCCGAGCTTGCCGCCGGCGGCGAGCACGCGATGGCAAGGCACGATGATCGCGAACAGGTTGCGCCCAAGCGCTTGGCCGACGGCGCGCGCCGCGCCGGGCGCGAGCCGCGCCGCAAGGTCGCCATAAGAGGCCGTAGCGCCCGGCGGAATGGCGCGCGCGGCTTCGTAAACGCGGCGATGGAAAGGCGGCGTGCGATCCATATCGAGCGCAATCGCCGAAAAATCGTTCGCCTCGCCGCGAAGGAGCGCAATGACGCCGTCGCGCGCGCGTTCCGCATTAGAAGACGGTGAAACCTCGCGCGCGTCCGGAAATCGCTGAAGAATCCGCGCGCGGGTCTCACGTTTGCTGGCTTCCGGGAGCTGCAGGCCGACGATCCCGCGCTCGCCCCATATGACGCCGCATGGGCCTAGCGCCGTATCAAAGAGCTCGAAGCCCTGAACGGTCGCAATCGGCCGCGCGCGCCAAATTTGGAGGCTCGCCTGCCGAACCGAAGGCTGCTGCGATGCGCTATGATGAACTGTCCCGGATGACATGGCCGCGAAACTCCTCATTTGATGATACTGTCCAGTCCGTGGCGCGCATGTACGAAAAATCATATCGAATTGACCGAGGCGGATAAAGAGCTGTGATGCTTGGCGCGCGCCCGCATGTCGCCGTGATCGGAGCCGGCCCCGCCGGGCTGATGGCGGCCGAGGTCATCGCGCGGGGCGGCGCAACTGTCGCCGTTTATGATCGCATGGCCGCGCCCGGCCGCAAGCTCCTCCTCGCCGGCCGCGGCGGCCTCAACATCACGCATAGCGAAAATATTGAAGACCTGCTCGCGCGCTATGGCCCCGCTGCGCCGCGGCTTCGCCGCGCCATCGAGGATTTCTCGCCGGATGCGCTCCGGGCGTGGTGCGAGAGCCTCGGCCAGACGACCTTCGTCGGTTCGAGCGGGCGGGTGTTTCCCACAGCATTCAAGGCGTCGCCGCTTTTGCGGGCATGGCTCGGACGCCTGAAATCCATGGGCGTCGCCTTTGAATTTCGCCGCCTATGGACCGGATGGGCGGATGACGGCTCTCTGCTCTTTGCCGGTCCGGACGGCGGCGTCAGGGTCGGCGCCGATGCGGCGGTTCTCGCTCTGGGCGGCGCGAGCTGGCCGCGCTTTGGCTCCGACGGCGGCTGGACCGAAGCAATGGCGAACGCGGGAATCGCGGTGGCGGCGCTGCGCCCCGCCAATTGCGGGTTCGTCGCAGACTGGTCAGAGTTCTTCCGGGATCGCTTCGAAGGTCAGCCGCTCAAGAACATCGAGCTTTCGTTCGGCGGCCGCGTTGCGCGCGGCGAAGCGCTCATAACAAGGTCTGGGCTCGAAGGCGGCGGCGTTTATGCGTTGTCGGCGCCGCTGCGGGAGGCGATCGCAGAGACCGGAGAGGCGATCGTTCACATCGCTTTTCGTCCCGCTCTCGACCTCGCTACGCTGGAGCAGCGGATCGCGGCGCGAGGGCCCAAGCAATCGGTCTCGACATTCCTGCGCAAGGCGATCCATCTGTCGCCGGCGGCGATTGGACTTATCCATGAGGTCGCCGGACAAGGCCCCGAGCGCCTGTCAGCGATGGCGCCGTTGCGGCTCGCGCAACTCATAAACGCCGCGCCGGTCCGTCTCATCGGCGTCGCGCCGATTGCGCGAGCGATCTCCACCGCGGGCGGCATCACTTTCGACGAAATCGACGAAAGCTTCATGCTGTCCCGCCGTCCCGGCGTCTTTGTCGCGGGCGAAATGCTCGACTGGGAAGCGCCTACGGGCGGCTATCTTCTGCAAGCGTGCTTTGCAACCGGAGCGGCCGCCGGCCGCGGAGTCTTGGATTGGCTCGGCTCGCCGGCTCTCTCGCCTGACAAGGCCTATTCGAAGACCTCATAGCCCGTCGGCTCGATATGCTGTTTGTGGTTCATGGTCAGCCGGAATTTCGATAATTCCGAATAGAGCCGGAGCCGGGCGCGACTCTGATTGCCGAGCGGCCGATGCTCGGGCAGGCAATGCCAGGGATTGTAGACGAGGTTGTCGACGAAGGCGAATTGCGCCGGAGAATCGAATTTCTGCCGAGGAATATGAAGCCTCGCCACAGGAATGCGCGGCGAAAGCTTTTCCGGCCAGAGCACGGCGGCGTTTTCTATCGGCATCCGGAACGGATCGGTCTGCACCTGCACGCGAATGTCGAACTCGACATCCTTTTCGGCGAGCGTCTTCACCATATTGTCGCGGAGGTAATTGGGCGGCGCATGAAACGGCAGGCCAGGAATCTCGCGCGGGACCTCGGTTCGAGGATAAAAGGAATATTGCATCGCCTGGCCTTCGCCAAGGAGATAAGGCACGCAGCTATAATAATATTGTCCCAAGGGATTATACTGCGTTTCGTTCCATAAGGACTGCATGAAAAAATCGAGCAAATGCGGGGACTTCGGATTCAAGAAGTAATAGATCGGCATCTCCCGCAGGCTCCAATATTGCAAATCCGCGTTCGCGCGCGTATCGGGCGTCACGAAAGTCGGCGTGCAGACGCAGAGCAGGTCCTGGGTGGTGGTCTCGTCGGGGAGCAATTTCGGCCCGGGGACGCCAATGATCTTGATGGTCATGCTGCCGAAGCCGACGTCGTCGATATCGGCTGGAACGGTAGGGCCTGGACCCGAATAGCGCACCCAGCAGGGATAGCTGCGGGGCTCGGCGAAGACGCCGTGGCGGAGATGGCTCGGCAGATCGTCCCTGATCGTCAATGTGGCGCGAACGATTCCATGCGTCTTCGTGTTACCCCCGCGCTCATAGCGCCCCGGCTTGAAATGGTTGCGCATCTGCTGCGCCATCTCATCGATGATCGCCTGCAGATATTTCTCCTCGTCGGGCAGCGGCTTCTCCTCCGCAAGCTCGAGTCCTTCATCCGTGCGTTGCAGGTTGATGAGAACCTGAATGAATTTCGCCAAGGGGTCCCGCAGGACTCGGTCGAAGGCCGGGCGGAACCACGGCTCAAACCGGCGCTCGACATGCAACGAGAAGGTAAGCGCGTCGCTAAATGCCTTGAGGAGCATCGGTTCTCTCCCTGTCGCCCCGTCGAAGGCCTGCCGCGCGGCCTCGCGGGGAGCGTTTGTCTTGTTGTTGCGAAGGCGCGGCGCCGACACGGCGGAAAAGGACGCATCCGTTGGCTGCCGCCGAATCACGATAACACCGTGGCGAGAGTCGGGAAAGACCGTGAGGCGCGACCCTGGCTCATGCCCCGGACGCCAGCCGGCATGCTTCCGCAGCCACAGGTTGAAACTATGGTGGTTCGCCGCTTGGCGAAGTTCGGATCGACGGAAAGCTTCTCGCGCAAGATCGAGCCATGAAGCGCCGGCGCGTCAGGCTTATGGCGTGCGCCAAATCACTATTCTTCCCGCGCGGAATCGGATAGCTTTTGTTCAATGATAATTTTTCGCCTGCTTCGATTCGAGCTACGCGCTCGAGGGAGCGCAGGGAATTGAGGGAGGAGCGTCGACATCGAATGCGCCGAATGTCTCCGCCGCTTGGCGCAGGAATGCTCGGACTCGTGCGCAAGCGCACGCAGATCGCCCACCGCCTCGGTCGAAATCGACGTCTCGAACCGGACCTCAACGCAGCTCAAGATGGGACGATTGGCCAAAGGCTCTTCGCCGAAGCGCTCGACATAGCGAGATCCGACCGGTTCTATAGGAACGATCTCGAGGATCGGCGCGCGATGCGGTTGCTGCGGTCGTCACGCGTTCCATTGCGTTTTAGGTTTGCTTGGGCTTGTGAATTTTGCGGTGCGGCGCAGGAGGAAAAAGAATGGCGCGATTAAGCTCGCTCGGCGGCGCAGCCGCTCTGCTGTTATCGATGATGCTTCTCACGAGTTGCGATTCGTCTCCGCAATCCGGACATGTGCTCGACGAGGCGAAGCTCGCCGGGCGCCAGGCCGCCACATTCCCGCAAGCCGACGAGGATTACTTCCGCGACATGGACAATGGGGTCGCCTTGACGCCGGATGAGGTCAAGGGCCGCAACATGTGGGTTGTCTGGACCGGCGGCAATGATCGTTTTTGGGACACGATGACCACCGCCACATTTGGCGGCTTCGATCTCCTGAAGATCATCAGCTCTCACCCTAGCCTCAAATCCGACCGCGAGTCACGCTGGAGCTGGCTTGGCCTCGTCAATGAGCCGTGCTTCGACAAGGCGGCCGGTCCCGATCCAAATCGTTTCGGCCTTTGGCTCGACGTCCGCAGCAAGAATTGCCCGGCCGATCCTTTCGAGAACGAAAAGAAATATCCGGGCGTCGCGATCGGCGCGAGAGGCAAGCAGATCGCAAAGGATGTGACCCTGCCGGTCGGGTCCTATTTCGGCTATGCGACAGGGATCGTCGGCCTGCGTCTGTTCCCCAATCCCGATTTTGATGAAAGCGCGGCGAAAAATTGGGATGCGGAAAAATATTACACGGACGAGAAATATTACAACGACCCGAAGCTCGTTCGCCCCTACCGCGTCGGCATGTCCTGCGGCTTCTGTCATGTGGGCCCGAGCCCGATTCACCCGCCAGCCGATCCGCGCCATCCGCAATGGGCCGAGCTCAATTCAACCGTCGGCGCCCAATATATGTGGGTCGATCGCCTCTTCATCTACGGGGCCGATCCGAAGAATTTCATGTATCAGCTGGTCAAGACCTACCGGCCGGGCGCGATGGACACGTCGTTGGTCTCGACCGACTACATCAACAATCCCCGGACAATGAACGCATTCTACAGTCTCCTGCCTCGGCTCGGCGTCGCCAAGCGCTGGGGCAAGGAGACGCTTGCGGGCGGCGAGCTCAACAATAAGCAGCTCAATGATTATTCCTCCGCCCCTGCGCTGACGCAATTTTTCGAAAAGCCCGACACCGTTTGGACGCCGCATGTGCTGAAGGACGGATCGGACGCGGTCGGCGCGCTCGGCGCCCTCAACCGGGTCTATCTCAACATCGGCCTCTTCAGCGAGGAATGGCTGCTCCATTTCAATCCCGTCGCCGGCGGCAAGCCGATCACGCCCATCGAGATCGCAGTGGCTGAAAAGAATTCGGCCTATTGGCAAGCGACCGAGGCCGGCACTTTCGACATGGCGCAATTCTTCCTGAAGGCGGGACAGCCCGACCACCTGAAGGACGCGCCCGGAGGAGACAAATATCTTACCGCCGATGCGGCCACGCTCGCGCGCGGCAAGACCGTCTTCGCCGAAACCTGCGCCCGTTGTCATTCGAGCAAGCTGCCCGAGAAGGTCGCCGGCCTCGATCCGTCGGGCTGCGCCGGGCCAGACTATCTCGCCTGCTGGAAGCGCTATTGGAATTACACAAAGACCGATGAATTCAAGAGCGAGATGCGCAAGATCGTCTCGGCACCTGATTTCCTCGACGGCAACTATCTTTCGACCGACGTTCGGATTCCGGCGACGCTGTTGCGCACCAACGCCTGCAGCCCGTTGGCGACAAACGCCCTCGGCGGCAACATCTGGGACAATTTCTCCTCGAAATCCTACAAGGAGCTGCCTTCGATCGGGACGATCACGGTGCAGGACCCGTTCACGGGAGAGCTGAAGCCCTATAAGATGCCGGCGAACGGCCGCGGCTATACGCGGGTTCCCTCGCTGATCAGCATCTGGTCGACCGCGCCTTTCCTGCTCAACAATAGCCTAGGCCCCTTCGACGAGAGCCCTTCGGTCGACGCCAGGATGAATGTCTTCCAGGCCTCGATCGAGCAGTTGTTGTGGCCGGAGAAACGCGAACGCGACAAACTCCTGGGCGACAAGGCCGCGGGCGCGATCGACCGGACGACGGCGCGGAGCTGGATCAATATCCCAGGTGGCTATATCGCCGTTCCAGAGCCGTTCGACCAATTGCAAAGCGCCCTGCATCGCACGCTGCATCGCTGGCTGCCGGGGCTCTTCGCCACGGGCGGCGAGGTAACGCTCGGCCCCATCCCGAAAGGGACCCCGGTGAACCTTTTGGCGAACATCAGGGTGCTCGCCGAAACCGACGATCCGGCGCAAAAGGTCAGGCATGATGCGGATCTCTTGGATTTCGTCCTCAAGTTGAAGGCCGATGTCCTGCCGCTTCCTGCGGATGTCTCCGACGACGAGCTGCAGCAGAAATTCGCCAACCTGAAGGAGCCGATGCTGAGGCTCAGCAAGTGCCCTGATTTCGTCGTCAATCGCGGCCATTACTTTGGAACCGCCGAGTTCAATAATGTGGAGGGGCTCAGCGACGACGAAAAATCGTTTGCCCCCGAGCCGGCGTTAAGCGACGACGACAAGCGCGCCTTGATCGAATTTCTCAAGACCTTCTGAGCCAATGGCATCTGCGCCGGAGAGCGATTATGACTATGTGATCGTCGGCTCCGGCGCCGGCGGTGGAACGCTCGCGGCGCGTCTCGCGGAAGCGGGAATGCGCGTGGTTCTGCTGGAGGCCGGCGGCGACCCGCACGACAGCGGGCCGCGAATGCCGGAGGATTATGACGTTCCGGCCTTTCATACATTCGCGTCCGAAAACGAGTCCTTGAGCTGGCGCTTCTTTGTTCGCCATTACGCGAATTCGGCGCGGCAGAAGGCTGATTGGAAATCGCGGCCCGATCCGGCTACTGGCGAGGACAGCATATTCTATCCGCGAACCGGCGCCCTCGGCGGCTGCACAGCGCATAACGCGATGATTCTCCTGGCGCCGCACGATTCGGATTGGGACGAGATCGCGCGGCTCACCGGCGACCCGTCCTGGCGGGCGTCAAAGATGCGCCGCTACTGGCGCCGGCTCGAAAACTGCCGGCATCGGCCGCTCTGGCGCTATCTTTTGCGCTGGATCGGGCTCGACTGGACCGGGCATGGCTGGAGCGGCTGGCTTTTCACCGAGCGCGCGACGCCGCAAAAAGCCTTCGACGACGAGGTGCTCGTCAAAACGCTCATCGAGACAGCTTGGACGCTCCTCGAGCATGCGCCGCGCTGGTGGATCGCATTGCGACGGATTTTGCGGGGAGAAGCCGATCCGAATGACCAGCGCCGCCTGCGCCGACGCGCAGATGGGCTCTGCTACACGCCGCTAACGACGCATAAGGGCCGACGGTTCGGGACAAGAGAGCGCCTCAGGGACACCGCCGCGCGCCATCCCGACCGGCTTCGGATCGAGCTAAACGCGCTCGCTGCGCGGGTCATCTTCGACGACTCGAATCGCGCGGTCGGCGTCGAATATTTGAAGGGCGAGCGTCTCTATCGCGCGCATGAAACGCCGGGCGTGGCGCCGGGCGAACGCCGGGAGATCCGGGCGAAACGGGAAGTCATCCTGGCCGGCGGCGCCTTCAACACGCCGCAGCTTTTGATGCTGTCGGGGATCGGACCTCGGGAGGTCCTCGAAAAGCACGGCGTCGCCGTCCGCTGCGATCTTGCCGGCGTCGGGCGAAATCTTCAGGATCGCTATGAGGTCGCGGTCGTCCACCGCACCGCCCTCCCCTGGGAATCTCTCGTCGGCGCCAAGTTCGATCGGGACGATCCTCTGTACCGGCAGTGGCGCGACCACCGCAAAGGCATGTATATTTCGAACGGCGCCGCCATCGCCTTCACGCGCCGCTCCGCGCCGGAGCTCCTCGATCCTGATCTGTTCTGCATGGCGCTGCTCGCCCGATTCGAGGGCTATTATCCGGGCTATTCCGACGAGGTCCGCAAGCATCTCGACTATCTGACTTGGGCGGTCTTGAAGGCGCATACGATCAACCGGGCGGGTTTCGTCACATTGCGGTCGGCCGATCCGCGCGACCGGCCCGAAATCAATTTTCGTTATTTCGAGGAAGGCGACGACGCGGAGGGCGAGGATCTCGCCGCCGTCGTCGCCGGGATCAGGTCCGTGCGCGAGATCGCGGCGCGCTTGCAGCGCCGGGGGCTGATCGGCGAGGAGGAGCTTCCGGGCGAGGCCGTGCAGAGCGACGAAGAGCTTGCCCGGCACGTGCGCGACACCGCCTGGGGACATCACGCGTCATGCACCTGTCCGATCGGCCCGCCCGAAGACGGCGGCGTCCTGACCAGCGACTTCAAGGTCCACGGAACCAAAGGCCTGCGAGTCGTCGACGCCTGTGTCTTTCCGCGCATCCCTGGTTTCTTCATTGCAAGCGCGATCTATATGATCGCAGAGAAGGCCGCCGACGTCATTCTGCGAGACGCAAATGACGCGCAAGGCGAGTTGCGCCGCAATCCAAGGTCATAGAACCGGCGGCGCCGCGGATCAGACAACTCGATCGCATCGACAAGCGTCATCTAGACTACTTCGGCCTTCAACTAACGCTGGCGGCAATCCAGAATCTGTGCAATTCTGACAATCGACATTCGGGACGCGAAGCGCTATAGGCGCCGGCCGAGCTGCTGCGATGACGGGGGGAAACGCGATGGCCTATGATGTCGCTCAATTGCTTGCCATGACGCAAAAAGAGCTGGATGACGTTTTCACCGCGTCGGAGGTGGGACCAATACCGGACGGCCAAGCCGACGGAACCGCCATTATCGCGCCGGGCACCGCCTATTCCGCAGAAATCGCGAAGATCATCAATCTCTTCGCCTGGCAGGGGAAAGTCTTCGACGCGAAGGCGGGATTTCTGAAAAACCGGATTACGCCGTTCGGCCTCAACGCGATCATCGCGAAGGTCTATAAGGCGCCAAGCTGGCTCGACGGCAAGGAATGCATTGTCCTCGACTATTCCGACACGTCCGTGGTCGCACATTGGGTCCGTGACGAGATCCGTCTGATTTCTCCCCAGCTTTATCTCGGCAAGGTCTATTGGGACCATAAGCGGCTGATCGATTTTTCGCTCCAGTTTTGACCCGATCGATCGCCGGCGAAACACGATCGTGACCCCGCAAGCCGATTTCATGGTGATAGCGCCGATCCTGCCTGGACGGGAAGCGGAGTTGCGCAGCCTCCTCCTGACCATGAACCGCTTTCCGGGCACGGCGGACCCGAATAATCCTATTGTGCCCTTCGGCCAGTTTGACACGCTTCATTTCGCCCGCTTCGTCATCTTGAACGATTCCACGCTGGCAGATCTCGAAGCCTATGGCGCGGCCTTCCCCAATGCGCCGGTCTATCTCGCCTTTCTCGGCGATTGCGATGGCTCCGCCGAGGGACTTCTTGCGGATTTCGCGTTTCGGGCCGCAGCGGGCCTGCGCCAGATCTTCGCGCATTGCGAGGGATTCGATCCCAATGGCGATCTGTTGCAATGGATGCTGAGCCATTCGGTCAAATCCGCAGCGGTTTACGTCAATTGGATCGGCCGCACGGTTCGGCAGATCCGCGAGGAAGCGGCGCTGCATGAGGCGTTGACGACATATCTCGCCGCTTTGTCGATCGACGATCCGCCGCAGCAACTGCGAAACGAGCTGCGTCGCGCTGTTCGGGAAGGCGGACCGGTCTTGACGCCGCCGGCGCCGACGCCGCTCGCCTGGCAGGTTCGTCGCCTTCTCTCCTTCGCCGCGGCAGGGGCGGCCGCCTTTGTCCTTCTGCTCCCTGTTCTGCTGCTGTCGCTCGAATCGGCCCTGCTCGTCTATGGCCTGATCGGCGCCCTCGTCCTGCTCGCGCTCGCGGCCTTCCTTGTCCAGCTGCGGCGGCATGAAACGACGGACCCTGTGATTCTTACGCCGCCAACCGACGCGCATTTGACCGAGCTTGGCGCGATTCAGGATTATGACGTCACCAATCAGTACAGCGCTTTCGGCTCGGTCAAGCCGGGACTATTTCGGCGGCGGACCACGATTGTCGTGCTGTGGCTCATCAAGCTCGCGACGCCTATCCTTTATCCCCGCGGCGGTTTGGCGAGGGTCAAGACCATTCATTTCGCGCGCTGGGTTTTTTTCGACGACAAGCGCAGGGTGTTCTTCGCCAGCAATTACGACGGAAGCGCCGAGAGCTATATGGACGATTTCGTCAACAAGGTGTTTTTTGGGCTCAATCTCGTGTTCAGCAATGGAGTCGCCTATCCGCGGACGGATTTCTTGCTTTGCGGCGGAGCCAGCCGCGAGCAGGAGTTCAAGAACTTCCAACGTCGCCACGCCCTGCCAACGGAGGTTTGGCACAAGGCCTATCCCGGACTGACCCTATTCGACATCGATCGAAACGCGCGAATTCGCGAAGGGCTGCAGCAAGATTCCATGACGGACGCCGAAATCCGTCAATGGCTGTCTGAAATATAGAGCGCCTCATGCCGCAACCCGTCAGCGAGCTTTCAGACATTCAAGCCATTGTCCGCTCCGGTTTCAGCAGGCTCGACGAAGCGGCTTTTCTTCTGCTGCGCGTCAAGGATCCTGCCGAGGCGAGAGCCTGGCTCGCCGCGATCGTCGAAGAGCCAAAGCATGACAAGCTGACTTATCGCGTCACCCATGCCGCCGATTTGGAAGACCATCAGGAGCGCGCGCTGCAAGTCGCGATCACCGGGGCAGGCCTCAGGAATTTGGGCGCGCCGGAGGATCTGGTCCGCGCCTTCTCCCGCGAATTCCGCCTCGGCCTGTCCGGCGACGAAACCGAAGCGGAAGGCCGCTCGCGCCGCCTCGGCGACATAGGCGAAAACGCGCCGGCGAATTGGGATTGGGGCGGGAACGGCGAAGCGCCCGATGTGCTCGTCATGCTTTACGCGGAGGCGGGCGGCCTCGCGTCGTTCCGGCAAGCGGTCTCGGCGGACCTCGCGTTGGGCTTCGACGTGCATGCGGCCCTTGTCGCGGCCAGCACACCAAATGATGCGAAGGTGCGGCGCGAGCCTTTCGGTTTCGTCGACGGCGTCAGCCAACCGGCGATCGATTGGGAAGGGCGGCGCAAGATTGGGACGAGCGACGATCTGGAATATGGCAATCTGATCGCCGCCGGCGAGTTTCTGCTTGGATATGAAAACGAATATGGCTTCTATACCGAACGGCCTCTGCTCGATCCCGCGCAGGACCCCGACGACCTCTTGGCCGCGGCGGAGGACAATCCCGCCCGCCGCGATCTCGGGCGCAACGGCGCTTATCTCGTTTTTCGGCAACTCGAGCAGGACGTATCCGGCTTTTGGCGCTTCGCCGCCGCAACGTCGCCGGAAGACGACGGCGTCGGTTTAGCCGAAGCAATAGTCGGGCGCAGGCTTGCGACCGGCGATCCACTCATCACTGCGTCTGACGCCGAGATTCGCGGCGTCGGTCCCGACGCTTTAGACATCCGCCAGAACGGATTCAGCTTCGACTCCGATCCCAAAGGACTCGCTTGTCCCTTCGGCGCTCACATCCGCCGAGCCAATCCGCGCACGGGCGATATTCCTGGGGGGAGGCAAAGCTTGATTTCCTGGGCGCTCCGCATGATCGGCTTGAAGCGCGGCGGGCCGCGCGAAGACCTGCTCTCCTCCAGTCGGCTGCATCGGATCATCAGGCGCGGCCGCGCCTATGGCGCCGTCGCGGACCGGGAAGCAGCCCTGCGAGACGGCGCGCATGATTCCAAGAGCGGCCTCTATTTCATCGCCCTCAACGCCAATCTTTCGCGCCAGTTCGAGTTCATCCAGAACGCCTGGATTGCAAACGCCAAGTTCAATGGGCTTACCGGCGAAACCGATCCGCTGCTCGGCAACCGCCTTCCATCACCCCTCGGCCATGCGACCGACGGCTTTACGGCGGCGCAGCCCTGCGGGCCTAGCCGCCGGATCGCCGGATTGCCGCAATTCATAACCGTGCGCGGGGGCGCCTATTTCTTTCTGCCAAGCCTCCGCGCTTTGCGCTTCCTCGCCCGACAAAGCGAGGCAGGCTGAGGCGGCCGCTGGCCCAAAACGGTCAGAGGTTGCGCATATCGGACGGCCAGGACGGAGACGGGGATGGCAGACGAGGCCAAGCGGGGCGATCATGACTATGTGGACGCTCATGATCCCAAACTATGCCAAGCGGGCTATCTGCCGAAACCTGTTTGCGAGGCGGAGCACGCCGCCATCAGGCAGCGCCGCGAATATGTCAAAGGCAATGGGCGGCGGGATCGAACCGCCTAT
Organism: Methylocapsa polymorpha; assembly: GCF_045689225.1. Taxonomy (GTDB): domain Bacteria; phylum Pseudomonadota; class Alphaproteobacteria; order Rhizobiales; family Beijerinckiaceae; genus Methylocapsa; species Methylocapsa polymorpha. Next base: position 754,831 of record NZ_CP136862.1, read on the forward strand.
CGTTCGGTCACTGGGGTCGCGCTTTCTGGCGGCGGCATTCGATCGGCCTCGTTTGGGCTCGGCGCTCTGCAAGCCCTCCATGCCTTCAGCGGAATCGAGGGGATCGACTATCTTTCGACGGTGTCAGGCGGCGGCTACATTGGCTGCTCCCTGACCGCAGCGACGCAGGACTCGCCGGCGGAGCAAAATACGCCGAGCGTCGCAAAAGCAGCAGAGCCACAAAGGACAAGAGCCAAGTTTCCGTTCGTCAATCCTGACAATTACGACGACACCGATTCCGTGCGCCACATCCGGGATTACTCCAATTATCTCATTCCGCATGGCGCCTTGGATGTCGTCACCGCGCTCGGGATCATCGGGCGCGGTCTCGTCGCCAACGCCATAATTGTCGCACCGGTTCTGTTGTTTTTCGTTTGGATTACGCTCGTCACGCATCCCACCGTGGCGTCGCTGAGCGAACCGAGGATTCTGGTTTGGGATTTCAGCAGCTTGGGGGAGAAGCTGGGGCTCCAATGGGTTTCCGGCTATTGGTTCACGGCGGTCATCGCCGCACTCAATCTTTTCTTTCTCATCGTCTGGGCGCTATTTACGTCGGTGAACCTTAGCTCCGCCGCCACGCTTCGCGGCGGATGGGTGGGCGTTTCGAAAGCGCTCTTCATCGTGACTTTGATCATCGCGCTCTTCGAGACCCAGCCCTTCATCCTTTGGCTGCTAAATGTCGCCTCAGGCGAGTTCCGGGCGGGGCCGCCGGAGTTGAAGCTCCCCGGCGCTTCGTATCTTACGGGCGGCGCCTTTCTCGCTTCGTTGGGGACTGTCTTCGCGTTTTTCTCCAAATATCTGGGCGACGTCGTGGCGGCGGCCAAACGCGCCACCGGCTGGCTCGCATGGGTCAAGAAGCTCGCCGCAATGGCGGCCTTATGGCTCGCCGCAATGGTCGTTCCGATCTTCCTTTGGCTTTGTTATTTGTCGCTAACCAATATTGGTCTCGGGCGCGAATGGGCGCGGTCATTTTACTTTGGCGCCTTCGTCATATCGGCAGTCGTGGCGGTCATCATCAATCCGAATAGAACGTCTCTCTTCCGCCTGTACCGTGATCGCCTCAGCAAGGCGTTTCTGTTCGATCCGGACCCGGAACTGCGCGACAAAAAATATGGAGACCTTCGGGCGCACGCGCCCAAGCTGCACGAGATCGACACGAATCTCTGCCCCTATCCGATCGTCAACGCCTCCCTGAACATCGAAGGGTCTCAATACGCCAACAAACGAGGGCGCAACGCGGACTTCTTTGTCTTTACGCCAGAATATGTTGGGAGCGCCGCGACAGGCTATGTCGGCGCGCGGCAGATCCTGCAAAAGGAGCCTACTCTCGACCTCGGCGCCGCGATGGCCATATCGGGCGCGGCCGTCTCATCCAACATGGGCGCGCTGACCATCAAGCCACTCGCCTTCACACTCGCTTACCTCAATATTCGCCTCGGCTATTGGCTACGCAATCCATATATCTTTCATCAAAGCCCCGGGCTCTTGTCGCGATTGTTCGACGCGCCCAGTCTCCTTCTGTTCAGGGAAATGTTCGGCCTGATCACCGAAAAGAGCCCGACTGTATATTTGACCGACGGCGGCCATCTCGAGAATCTCGGCGTTTATTCGCTCATGAAGCGGCGCTGCAAGGTGATTATAGCGATCGACGCCGAAGCCGATCCAACGATGAGCTTTGGCGCTCTGCTGACCCTTGAGCGTTATGCGCGCATCGATCTCGGCGCAACCATCGAATTGCCTTGGCAGGCGATCCGGGATCGCGCTCTCAGCGCGAACGCAGCCTTCGCTAAAGCGGCTGCGGACGGCTCCGCTGTTCCATGTGAAACCGGCCCGCATTGCGCCGCAGGCGAAATTCAATATGGTCCGCGCGAAAAGGGCGTTCTGCTTTACGTCAAGGCTTCCCTGAGCGGCGATGAAGACGATTATATTTTGGACTACAAGCGCCGCAATCCCGCCTTCCCGCATGAGACCACCGGCGATCAGTTCTTCGGCGAAGAACAGCTGGAGGTTTACCGCGCTCTGGGCTTCCATATCGTGAAGGGGTTGTTGAAAGGGGACGCCTCTTTCGCCGTGACGCCGCGCCGGGGCGAGAGCGAGGATCAGGCCCGCCAACGAATCCGGGGCGAAATCAGCGCCGCCCTGTAGGCGCGCCGGAGCATATGCGTCGCATCGGCGGCTGGCAGGAAAGCCACCGACCTTAGCGGCTCCGCCGGATCGGCTCCCATGCAAACACGGCAGGCGCCCGAGAATGGACCGCCGCGCCGAATCCATCCCAATGCCGACGTCGCGCAAGTCAGCTACCTTAACGCATATCGATTCGATCGGATTGCAACCGGACGACCCGCGCGCGAACAAGGCCGCTGGCGGGTCGAGGCGAGCTTTTAAGTTCTTTCCTGTCACATTTGGCGGCGCATTGGAGCGCAGCGCCCGGCTCTTTGCGAGAGCCCTGGCCTCAGCGAGCGGTCGCGCGCCGGAGACGGCTGCGGGCTCCACACGACCATCGCTTGTAATATTTATGACACACAACCAAGCCTAAAGCTAAGCCAAGCTTCCGGGCGGCGACCGCCGGCGGCCAAGCACGCAAAGGCGAAGGAGTCGCCATTTCGATCGGGAACAGTCTAAGGGCGATCGCGACAGTTCGGGGCTGACGCTCGCACACCATTGAAGAACTAAAGATCAGGAGGCAAACATATGAGGGCGGAACAATTTGCCGATTGCGGCGCTCGCGCACGTCGGACGGGACGGACGCGGCTTATCGCCGGCGTCGCGGCATTCCTTATGCTGGCGGGCGGCTCGGCGGCAGCGCAGTCGGTCACTTTCGAAGGCGCGACATTCGTCAATAAGGGGCTCGTCGGCGTGGCGCGCGTTCCGTCAAACGCCGTGGATCAATTCGGCGAGACGCTCGGCGGATGGGGGTCCGGCATGGCGCTGGACCTCGAGGATTGGTCCGATAGCTGGGATGGCGGCTACCACGGCACGCTCTACACGCTGCCCGACCGCGGCTGGAACACCCAGGGGACGACGGACTTTCGCGGCCGCTTGCATCGCTTCGACATCACCTTGAAGCCGTTCTATGGAGCGAGCACAGCCAATCAGAACCAGTTGTCGCTGCACTACCGCTCGTCAACCCTTTTCAACGGCGGCAAGACCACAGGCCTCGATCCCTCCGGCGTCCAAGCCGCGACTGGGCATTTCCCCGACCTGCCGATCGCATCGAACAGGCATATCAGCGTCGACGACGAGGCGGTCGTCCATCCCGGCGACGGAACGGTGTGGGTGAGCGAAGAATACGGCCCCTATGTCTATCACTACACGCTTGGCGGCAAGCTGCTCGGAGCCATTCGTCCGCCCGAAGCCTTCATCCCGAAGCGCAAGGATAGCTCAGGCAATATCGTCGAGAATTTTTCTGCAGATAGCCCGCCTATTGGGGTCACCTACAATCCGGATCCGGGCAGCCCTTTGACAGGCCGCCAGAACAATCAAGGCTTTGAAGGGCTCGCGATGAGCCCGGACCGCAAGACGCTGTTCGTGCTATTGCAGAGCGCCCTGATCCAGGACCTTGATCCGAACAACACCAAGACCACACGCCGCAACACGCGGCTCCTCGCCTATGATCTGCGCGGCCCCGAGCCGAAGCTCGTCGGCGAATATGTGGTCCAGCTGCCGCTTTATCAGGATCAGACGACGACCAAGACAAAGCTTCTGATCGCCGCCCAAAGCGAGCTTTTCGCGCTCAACGACCATCAGTTCCTGGTGCTCGCCAGAGACAGCAGCGCGGGCTCCACGACAAGCAATCCGGCCTCGGTCTACCGCAGCATCGACCTCATCGACATTTCAAAGGCCACGAACATAGCCGGGACCGCCTATGATCAGCCTGGCGCGCCAATCGCACCCCTCGGCGTGCTCAATAGCGCCATTACGCCGGCGGCGTATGAGAAATTTCTCGATATCAACGACAATACGCAGCTGAACCGGTTTGGCCTGCACAACGGCCTGCCAAACGACCGCAACGATCTCTACGAAAAATGGGAGAGCATTGCAGTGGCGCCGGTCGGAGACCGCAAGGCTCCCAATGACTATTTCCTCTTTGTCGGCAGCGACAATGACTTCATTACGCAGCAGGGAAACATGGCCGGCCAAACCTATCAGGATGCGTCGGGCGCCAATGTCGATACCCTCGTCCTTGTTTATCGCGTGACTTTGCCGACTTACATCCCCCCACGCCGCTCCGACGATTTCGCAGATGGCCACGGAGACTGGAACGATCACAGCGACCGGAACGATAGGCGTTAAATCGCTCATGGCCGAAGTGCTCTTGGCGATCCGCACCATCCCCGAATGAAACGGCTCCATGCCCTGGCAACGGGTCGTTTCATCCGCTAAGGCGGGTCGCGTCGGGCTGATTCTCCGGCGCGGCCGCCGCGAAGGCTGGCTCTTCGCGCGCGGCGGCGTCGACCGCGACGATCCGCGGATAGGGCGACAAATCGAGAGCGAACCGGCGCGCATTATAGACCTGCGGCGCGAGGCAGACGTCAGCCAGCGTAATCCGATCTCCGACAGCGTGGCGTCCAGCAGCGTTGGCGAGCCGCGCTTCGATCGCCTCGAATCCCCGCCCGATCCAATGCCGGACCCAAGCGGCGCGCGCGTCGGCGTCCGCGCCATAATCCGCTGAAAGCTTTTCGAGAACCCGCAAATTGCCAAGCGGATGAATGTCGCAGGCGATGGCGTAGGCGATCTCGCGGCAGATCGCTCTCAGCCTCGGCTCGGCGGGCAAAAGCGGCGGGTCGGGATACACATCGTCGAGATATTCGATAATGGCCAGCGACTGGGCGAGGCTGAACCCATCGGCCTCGCTCCACAAGGGCACGAGGCCGGCCGGATTCAGCACTCGATAGGCCTCGCTCCCCTGTTCGGCCTTTCGCAGATCCACGAAGGCGCCTTGCGCGGGAATCCCTTTGAGGTTCAGCGCAATGCGCACCCGATAGGATGCGCTCGATCGCCAATAGCCGTAGAGAACGGGATCAGGCATCAGGAGCATCTTCCGACGAAGCGGGACCCGGTCCGCCGCCGGAAGCAGGGACGAAGGATGCAGTCGGAACGCTCTCGCCAACTTCGGCATCGCAGGAGCGCCCAGCTCCCGCATAGCGCTCGACCGTTTGCTCTATGGCGCCGAAAATGGAATGGCCGTCGGCGTCCTGCATCTCAATTCGCACCGTGTCGCCAAATCGCATGAATGGCGTTTTCGGCGCGCCCATCAGAATGGTCTCTACCGTCCGGATCTCGGCGAGGCATGAATAGCCGAGCCCGCCATCGGCGATTGAACGGCCGGGGCCGCCGTCCGCGCCTTTGTTCGAGACGGTGCCGGAGCCGATGATTGTTCCCGCCGTCAAAGGTCTGGTCTTGGCCGCATGGGCGATGAGGGTTGGAAAATCGAACGTCATGTCGACGCCTGCGTTCGCCCGGCCGAACGGCGCGCCATTGAGGCTGACGCGCAAAGGAAAATGCACTTTTCCGCCATCCCATGCCGGGCCGAGTTCGCCGGGCGTGACGGCGACGGGCGAGAAAGCGGACGACGGCTTCGACTGAAGGAAACCGAAACCTTTCGCGAGCTCCGCCGGAATCAGGTTGCGAAGCGACACGTCATTGACCAGCAGGATGAGGATAATCGCGGCGGCGGCGGCCTCGCGGCTTGCGCCCATCGCAACGTCGCCGATGATAACGGCTGCTTCGCCTTCGAAATCTATGCCGAAACTTTCGTCAGCCATCTGGATCGGCGCGCGCGGCGCGAGGAAAGCGTCGGATCCGCCTTGGTACATCAGCGGATCGCTCCAGAAGCTCGGCGGCATCTCGGCGCCGCGCGCCTTGCGCACCAGCTCGACATGATTGACATAGGCGGAGCCGTCGAGCCATTGGAACGCCCGGGGCAGAGGCGAGAGCGCGTCATGCTCATGGAAACGCTCCGCCGGGACGGCGCCGATTTCAAGCTGCGCCGCGAGCGCTTCGAGACTTGGCGCGACGCGCGCCCAATCATCGAGCGCATCCTGAAGGGTGGCGGCTATGGCGCCGGCGTCGGTGGCCCGCGTCACGTCGCGGGAGACCACGACAAGCCTGCCATCGCGCGCGCCGTTTCTGAGCGTCGCGAGCTTCATGGGCCTGTCCACTCCCGGCGCTTCGGATCAAAATTCTTCTCCAGACCGCGCCAGCAATCGATGTAATCGCTTTGCAATGTTGGGAGCTTGGCGCCGTATTCGGTCACATGTTGCGGGTAGCGCGTTTCGAACATGAAGGCCAAACTGTCCGTAAGCTTATGCGGCTTCAGCTCGCCAAAGCTCGCCTTGTCGAAGGCTTCCTTGTCCGGCCCATGCGGCAGCATGCAATTGTGGAGCGAGACGCCGCCCGGCAAAAAGCCGTGCGCCTTGGCGTCATATTGGCCATAGATCAGGCCCATGAACTCGCTCATGATGTTGACGTGATACCATGGCGGACGAAACGAATGCTCGGCCACGAGCCAGCGCTCGGGAAAAATCACGAAATCGACATTCGCCACGCCCGCCTCGCCTGATGGCGCGGTCAGCACCGTGAAGATCGAAGGGTCCGGGTGATCGAACAGAATGGCGCCGACAGGCGCAAAGCTGCGCAGGTCATATTTGTAAGGCGCATAATTGCCGTGCCAGGCGACGACGTCGAGCGGCGAATGGCCGATCTCCGTGCGATGGAAGCCGCCGCACCATTTGACAGTGAGGCGGCAGGGCGTCTCCTTCTCCTCGTACCACGCCACGGGACTCTTGAAGTCGCGTCTGTTCGCCAGGCAATTGGCGCCGATCGGTCCGCGTTCGGGAAGCGTGAATTTCGCGCCGTAATTCTCGCACACATAACCGCGAGAGGGACCATCGCTCTGCCCGACCTTGAACTTCATCCCGCGCGGGATGACCGCGATTTCGCCGGGCCCGATGGCGATGAGGCCGAGCTCGGTGGCTATGTCGAGCCCGCCCATTTGCGGCGCGATCAGCAATTCGCCGTCGGCGTTGTAGAAATAATCATCGGTCATGTCTTCGGTGACATGATAGAGATGCGCCGCCATTCCGGTCTGGGTGTTGACGTCGCCCGCTGTCGTCATGGTGCGCATGCCGGTCACGAAGGTCAGCGACTCGCTTGGAATCGGCTGCGGGCCCCAGCGCAATTGGCCGAGCGGAAGGCCATGGTCGTCGATATGCGGCGCCGTTTTCCAATTGCGCACGCTGATGCGCGCGAAACGGCCGGTATGCTTGACCGAAGGGCGTATGCGATAGAGCCAGGAGCGTTCGTTGGCGCTGCGCGGGGCGGTGAAGGGCGAACCCGACAATTGCTCGGCATATAGCCCATAAGGACAGCGCTGCGGCGAGTTTTGTCCCTGCGGCAGAGCGCCCGGCAGCGCTTCGGTCTCGAACTCGTTGCCGAATCCGTGCATATAATGATCAGGCATGGCGCGCCTCCCCTGGAAACTCAGGATAACGTCAAACGCGCCCGCCGACTATTGATTCCAGCACATGTTCCGCTTGAAACGCCCGGTCGGGCATTTCTTTCCCAGCCTGCCAAGAAAGCGTTCTAAGCGCTGATCACGCCGCGTCTGATCTGGTCCCTTTCTATGGATTCGAACAAGGCGCGGAAATTCCCTTCGCCGAAGCCTTCGTCGCCCTTGCGTTCGATGAATTCGAAAAAGATCGGCCCGATCACTGTTTTCGAGAAGATCTGCAACAGGAGCTTCGGCCTGCCCCCTTCGACGACTTCGCCGTCAAGGAGAAGGCCGCTTGCGCGCAACTCCTCCAGCAGTTCGCCATGCCCTGGCAATCTGCCCTCGATCCCCTCGTAATAGGCGTCCGGCGGCGGCGGCATGAAGGAGAGACCGCACGCGGCGAGGCTCCGCACGGTTTCGTAGACATTCCGGCAGCCGCAAGCGATATGCTGGATGCCCTCGCCTCTATATTGATGCAGATATTCCTCGATCTGGCTCTTGTCGTCGGCGGATTCATTGATCGGTATGCGGATCTTGCCGCAGGGGCTCGTCAAGGCGCGCGAGAACAGGCCGGTCTTTTTTCCTTCGATGTCGAAATAGCGGATCTGCCGGAAATTGAAGAGGCCCTGGTAGAAGCTATACCAACGGTTCATGTTGCCACGAAAAACATTGTTGGTCAGATGATCGAGATAATCTATGCCGCAACCGAAGGGCTTCGGATCTTCTTCACCGATCCAATCAAAGGCGCCTGCATAGGGCGAGCCTTTGTCGCCATAACGGTCAATGAAATAGATGAGGCTGCCGCCAATGCCTTCGATCGCCGGGGCGTCGAGCGTCTTTGCGCCGCGTTCGCCTGCATAGGGCTTCGCTCCCTTCGCCACGGCGTGGGAGAAAGCCTGCGCCGCGTCAATGACCCGCCAGGCCATGGCTGGCGCGGAGGGGCCATGGAGATCGATGAAGCGACCGCCGAAGCTCTCTCCATCGGCGTTCAGGATGTAGGTGACGTCGCCCTGGCGATAGAGATCAATCGGACGAGACTTGTGCCGCGCCACGCGTTCGAAGCCCATTTGCTCAAACAACGCCTTGAGCGACTCGGGTTGCGGATGGGCGAATTCGACGAATTCGAACCCATCGGTTCCGGCTGGATTGTCCGCGCTGATTTCGGCGGGCGGCGCCTCATGCGGAAAGAGGTCCATCCTACATCATCCTTCTACGAAATCCTTCTGCGAAGAACCGCTAATTGAAACGCGAGAACTCCACTCGATATGTGTTGGGCTACTGATTATTCTCGCCTCAGGCGCATTGATCGACGAGCCCGCGCGCATAGGCCTGGGTCCCGCGCGACAGGACCTTGTCGTTTGGCGCGACGGCGGCGATCGCAATGTCCGGCGCTTCAGCCAGCCTCGCGTAGATCGGGCCGAAATCGGTCTTGATGGTTAGATCGAGCAGCCCTTGCAGCGACGGAATGACGAAATAGACTTGCTGGAAGTCGTCGATGCGGTAAGGCGTGCGCATCACCCGCTCGAGGTCGCAGCCTATTCGGTGCGGCGAGGAGGATTCGAGCGCGAAGATCGACTCCGTCCTGGAGGAGACAATCCCCGCGCCATAGATCCTGAGCCCCGCGGAGGTTTGCAGGAGGCCGAATTCGACCGTGTACCAATAGAGCCGCGCCAGATTGTGCAGGCGGCCAAGCCCAAGGGCGCGAATTCCGCCCTCGCCATAGGCTTGCATGTAATCCGCAAAGACCGGGTCGGTCAGAAGCGGAACATGGCCGAAGACGTCATGGAAGACGTCGGGCTCCTGAAGATAATCGAGCTGGTCCGCGCGGCGAATGAAATTGGCGGCGGGAAAGCGCCGATGCGCGAGATGATCGAAGAAGATTGCGTCCGGCACGAGCCCAGGCACGGCGACGATGCGCCATCCGGTGAGGGCGCTGAGCCGCTCGTTCAAGCGATGGAAGTCCGGGATGCCGGCCCCATGGAGATCAAGCGCGTCGAGCCCATGCAGGAAGGCGTCGCAAGCGCGCCCCGGAAGGATCCGGGCCTGCCGATCATAGAGCGTGACCCAGATGCGATGCTCGGCTTCGCCGTAAGCCTCGAAGCGTTGTGGAATGGTCCAGTCCGCGCTGGCGCCGGCTGGCGGATGAATGATCTTGTCGAGCAGCTCCATGATCTCGGATCCTGCCGTCGCGCGCCCTGTGGTCTAGCGGACGCGTCTCCTGCCTTTCCCTCGGGTCGTCCAGGGGCCGCCCGCACGGTTGACCCGCAGCCGCGGACCATTGCGAATTGCGCTCGGACGGTTTCATATTTAAGCGCGAAAGCGCGCGCCGAAAGCCTCCTTGAAAAATTAATGTGAAAAGCGCCACGGACAACAGCGCATGACGCCGAGATGTTGTTCTTCGCGCATCTGAAGCACAACCTGGGCATGCGAAGAGTCCGGCTCGGCGCGCGCAGTTGAAAACCGCCGGAAACTAACCAAGTCTGTTCAACGTTGGCTCGCGCGGTTTTGATCGCCCGGGTCCAAACGAAGGCTCGACATCGCCTTTGCTGAGGACTACGCCCGGAACTCCCGCCAAACGGGGACGTTGCTGATATCATGGACGACCGCCTCGGAAACGCCCGAAGCGGCAAGGCAGTTTATCCGCTCATGCGAAGGATCTTGATTGGTCTGGCGTTTATTCTGGCGGCGGCGGGCCTCGCGGCCGCCGTTCACTATGAATACGCGCGGACAAGCGAAAGGCGAAAAGAACCAGAACAAACCACCGTGCCGGTCCGGACGGCGATCGCCGTAGCACGGGACGTTCCGGTCATTTTGCGGGGCCTAGGCCAAGTTGAAGCCTACAACTCAGTCGCGCTCAAGAGCCGGGTTGAAGGCAACATCACAGCGATCAATTTCCGTGAAGGACAAATAGTCCACAAGGGCGATCTTTTAATCCAGATTGATCCACGTCCCTATCAAGCAGCGCTCGACCAGGCGCGGGCGGTCCTCGCCAAGGATCAGGCCGCGCACGCCAACGCCCAGACGGATCTCCAGCGCTACGGCAAGCTTCTGACGCGGGAATTCGCGCCCGAGCAGCAATATACAACGCAAAAATCCACGGTGGCCCAAGCCGAGTCGACATTACAGAACGATCAGGCGCAAATCGACGCCGCCGCGCTTAACGTCGAATATGCCGCGATCAAGTCTCCCATCGACGGAGTGACCGGGATACGTCAGATCGACCTCGGCAATCTGGTCCCGGCTAATAGCAGCACGCTGGTCACGGTGACTCAGATCCAGCCAATCTATGTCGTGTTCACGCTTGCGGAGGCGACCATCCAGCGCATCCGTGAGGCGATGCGGCGCGGCCCATTGACCGTCGAGGCCTTCGACCAGGCCGATCAGAAAAAGATCGCCGCCGGCGTCCTCAATCTGATCGACAACGCCGTCGATCCGACGACAGGCATGGTCAAGCTCAAAGCCGAATTCGCCAACAAGGACGACGCTCTGTGGCCGGGGCAGTTCGTCAATGCGCATCTCGTGATTGAGGTCATTTACAATGGGGTGAATATTCCCGCGGCCGCCGTGCAAACCGGACTGAACGGCAGTTACGCCTATGTAGTGAAGCCAGATTCGACTGTAGACATGCGCCCCATTTCCGTAACCCAGACCGAGAACAACATGGCGCTCATCGGGTCAGGCTTGCAGCTCGGCGAAGAGGTCGTCACTGCAGGTCAATCCAGGCTGCGGCCAGGCGCCAAGGTTCAAGTTTCGAACGCTCTCGCCCAAAACGCGCCATCTGCCGCTTCGCCAACGGCAACCGGTCAGAGCGCGCCAAAATGAACATTTCTGCGGCTTCCATAAGACGGCCGATCGCCACGACATTGCTCATGGCCGCACTTATGATCAGCGGCGTCGTCGGCTACAATCTTCTGCCTATCGCCGCCTTGCCAACCGTCGACTTTCCCACGATCGCCGTAACGGCGAATCTCCCCGGCGCGGATCCGGAGACCATGGCCTCCTCCGTCGCGCAGCCGCTTGAACGGCAATTCGCCAACCTTCCGGGCGTCAATCAGATCACCTCGACGAGCATTCTCGGCACGACGGTCGTCACGCTGCAGTTCGATCTCTCGCGCAATATCGACGGAGCGGCGGGCGATGTGCAGGGCGCGATCAACGCCGCGCAGGGCTATCTGCCGAAAAATCTCCCGACGCCGCCGACCTACAGAAAGGTCAACCCCGCCGACCAGCCAATTCTCATTCTGGGGCTCACGTCCCCGTCGATGCCGCTGACGGAGCTCGATCGATACGCCGATTTGAACATCGCGCAACGCATCTCAATGTTGACCGGCGTCGGCCAGGTGGGAATCTTCGGTCAGCAAAAATTCGCGCCAACGATCATGGTCAATCCGCTGGCGCTCGCGGCCCGGGGCATCGGCCTCGACGAAATCGCCAGCGCCGTCGCCAGCAACACCGCAAACCTGCCTGTCGGCACGTTGCAAGGCCCCCGGCAGGCCTATCAAATCGGGACCAACGGCCAGCTCTTTTCGCCGGACGATCTCGCCAAGTCCGTGATTGTCTACCGTAATGGCGCGCCGGTGCGGGTCGGCGACGTAGCCACGGTCACGATCGGCGCGGAGAGTCCCCTGCAGGCAAGCTGGATCGGCGACAAGCGCGGCGAGATGATCGGGATATGGCGCCAGCCGGGGGCGAACACGATCGATCTCGTCGATCAGATCAAGGCGCTCCTGCCGACGCTTCAGGCTTCGATCCCGCCTTCCGTCGATCTCACGATCGTCAGCGACCGCTCGACCTCAATCCGCGAAAGCTTCACGGATGTGAAGCTGACGCTCGCCGGCACGATCGTTCTCGTCGTGATCGTGATCTTCGTCTTCTTGCGAAATTTTTGGGCGACTCTCATTCCCAGCGTCACCGTTCCCTTGTCGCTCTTCGGAACGTTCGGGGTCATGTATCTGCTCGGCTATAGCCTCGACAATCTTTCGCTGATGGCCCTCACCCTCGCGGTGGGCCTTGTCGTCGACGACGCCATCGTGATGCTGGAAAATATCTTTCGCCATATGGAGGATGGCAGCGACCGCATGAAGGCGGCTTTCGACGGATCGGCGGAGATCGGGTTCACGATCGTCTCGATCACGATCTCGCTGATCGCGGTTTTCATCCCGCTTCTGTTCATGACCGGCATCGTCGGACGGCTGTTCCGGGAGTTCGGCGTCACCGTCACCGTGGCGATCGTCTTGTCCGCCATGATCGCCTTGACCCTCTCGCCGATGATGGCGTCGCTGGTGCTCAAGAATCCGAGGGACGCGCGCCATGGCCGCATCTATGAATGGAGCGAGAGAGCTTTCGAAGCGACCATCGCCGGCTACGAGCGGCTTTTGAAGCTCTCGCTTCGGCATCGTCGCGCCGTCATGCTGATCAATTTGACGCTCATCGGGCTTTCGGCTTGGCTGTTCGTCACGACCCCGAAGGGCTTCTTTCCGGAAGAGGACACCGGCCTCATCTTCGCTTTCACGCAGGCCGATCAGGACATCTCCTTTCAGGGCATGGCTGACCGGCAGGAGGCGGTGGCCAGGGTGATCCTCGCCGATCCCGACGTCGCGAGCTTCGGTTCATTTATCGGCGGCAATGCGAGCGCGGGCCTCAACACCGGGCGCCTGTTCCTTCAATTGAAGCCCTTCGATCAGAGAAGCGCGACGGCTCGGCAGATCATCCAGCGCCTGCGCCCGAAACTCGCGGCCATTCCGGGGATTTCAACCTATCTGCAATCGATCCAGAACATACAGGTCGGCGCGCGCCTCGCCCGCACGCAGTATCAATACACCCTGCTGGACACGAACCCGGAGGAGCTTAGCGAATGGGCGCCGAAGGTGCTGGCCAAGCTCCAATCGCTTCCGGCCCTTCAGGATGTCGCGAGCGATCTACAGACAGGCAGCCCGCAACTGGCGATCCAGGTCAATCGCGACGCCGCTTCGCGTCTCGGCGTGAACATCACCACGATCGAGCAGACGCTTTACGACGCTTTCGGCCAACCCTATATCGCCCAGCTCTACGGGCCCCTCAACACCTTCCACATCATTCTCGAGGTCGCGCCGCAATATCAGCAGGATGTGTCCGCTCTCACGCGACTCTATGTGCATGGCGCCGCCGGCAAGTTGATTCCAATCAGCCAATTCGCCAAGCTTGTGCCGACGCCGGGGACGATTTCGGTCAATCATCAAGGACAGTTCCCGTCCGTTACCTTGTCGTTCAATCTTCGGCCGGGAGTCTCACTCGGCCAGGCTGTCTCAGCGATCCAGCAAGCGGAAAAGGAGCTGGGCATACCCCCAACCTTGCAGACATCCTTCCAGGGAACCGCGCAGGAGTTTCAAAGTTCGCTGACGACCCAGCCGGTCCTCATCGCGGCGGCGCTTTTCGCCGTCTACATCGTCCTCGGCGTTCTTTATGAAAGCTTCATCCATCCATTCACGATTCTTCTCAGCCTTCCTTCGGCGGCGGTCGGCGCATTGTTCTTTTTACGGCTTTTCGGCTTCGACCTGACCATGATGGCGATCATCGGCCTCATCATGCTGATCGGCATCGTCAAGAAGAACGCGATCATGATGATCGATTTCGCCTTGGAGCGCTTGCGGGTGGAGCATAAATCCGCCGAGGAGGCGATCTACGAGGCCGCCGTCCTGCGCTTCCGGCCGATCATGATGACGACGATGGCGGCCATTCTCGGCGCCCTGCCGATCGCGATCGGCGTCGGCGCCGGCGCGGATTTGAGGCAGCCCCTCGGCATCGCGGTGGTGGGCGGCCTTCTCGTGTCGCAAGTTCTGACGCTTTTCACGACTCCCGTCACCTATCTCTACATGGAGGCCTTCAGCGCCTACATCGGACGCCGCCTGAAGAAGAAGCCGATCGAGGCGAATGCGGCGCCCCGCCCGGCCGAGCCCGGCCGAAAGGTGGCGTAACCTTGAGCGTGGGCCATAAAAGCCGAGCGCGATGTCGCGAGCCTTTCTCAGGGGAGCCGCAAGCGCAAGAGTCGAACTCCAAGGGCGATGTTTTTTGGCTCGACGGCGGTTGAGCAATGCGCAATCAATAGGGGGACCGATTTCGACATAGAAAATCGGCATAGCGTCTATTTCGGCTGCATCCGCCGACGCCGCGATCCGGCACGGATCCGCCAGCGGCGCAACGCAGGTCTATCCGCGCCGGGGTCGCATTCAATTGACGGCCGAAATGGAGGAAGGGAGACGCCATCATGACAGGATCTTCTTCGAAGCCCTCTGCGACCGGGCCGCGCTCGATTGCTCTCGTCGGCCCATATGGCAGCGGCAAATCGACATTGTTCGACGCTCTCATGGCCGCTGGTGGCGCGCCGGTCAAGCGAACCAGCGACGCCCGAAGCCGGACGATGAGCACCGAGCTGAGGCTTGGTCATTGCGCTTATCTTGGCGATCGATGGTCGATCCTGGATTGCCCCGGCTCTGTGGAATTCGGGTTCGAGACGGCTAGCGCGCTGACGGCGGTCGATCTCGCCGTCATCGTCTGCGAGCCTGCGGCCGAGCGCGCATCGAGCCTGCCGCTCCTGATGCGGGCTCTCGAAGAGAGCGGGCTTCCGCACTTCATCTTCGTCAATAAGATCGACATGCTTGCGACCCCGGTCCACGACATGGTCGCGGCCCTTCAGGCGCATTCGAAGCGGCCGCTGCTGTTGCGGCAAATCCCGATCCGCGAGGACGACGCCGTCATCGGCTTTGTCGACGTCGTCGCCGAGCGCGCTTACCGCTATCGCCCGAAGCAAAGCTCCGAGCTGATCGAGCTGCCGTCGGATATGCGCGAGCCCGAGAAGGAGGCGCTCGCCGGGCTGACCGAGGCGCTAGCCGACCATGACGACGCGCTCATGGAGAAGCTGCTCGAGGATATGACGCCGACATCGGCCGAAATCTATCAGCAATTGCACAAGGACCAGGCGAACGACTCGATCGTCGAGGTTCTTTTCGGGGCGGCTGCGCAGGCGCATGGCATTGCGCGTCTGTGGAAGGCTTTGCGCCATGACGCTCCCGACTCGCGCGTCACCGCCGAGCGCTGCGGCGTCCCTGCGGGCAACCAGCCGCTGGTTCAGATCTTCAAGACGGTTCAAGCCGGCAAGCTCGCCTATGGCCGCGTCTGGCGCGGCGTCCTGCGGGACGGCGCAACATTCGACGGAATCCGCGTCGGCGGCGTCTCCCGCTTTGTCGGGGGCGAATCGGTGAGAACGCCAGAGGCCGACGCCGGCGAACTGGTCGCACTCGGGCGGCTGGAAGGGGTTGCGACCGGGGCGATCCTCGGCGCCGTCGGAGCCGCCGGGATGCTGCCTTTCCCCGCGCCGCCGCCGCCGCTCTATGTGCTTGCCGTCGCTGCGAAAGATCGGAAGGACGACGCGAAACTCTCGGCCGCCTTGCACAAGCTTGTCGATGAAGATCCGTCCCTCAGCCTCGAGCATAATATCGAAACCGGCGACATGCTCCTAAAGGGCCAAGGCGAAATCCATCTCAACGTAGCTCTGGAGCGCCTAGCTTCAATCTACAATCTTCAGGTCGCCGTCAGTTCGCCGAAGATCGCCTACAAGGAAACGATCAAGAGATCGGTCTCCCAGCATTCCCGATTGAAGCGCCAGACCGGAGGCCATGGCCAATTCGCCGACGTCAAATTGGAGATCGAGCCGCGGCCTCGCGGCGCGGGCTTCCTGTTCACCGACAGGATCGTCGGGGGCGCTGTGCCGAAGCAATATATTCCGGCGGTCCGCGATGCCGCCGAGGAAGCCATGCAGAAAGGTCCATTCGGCTATCCTGTGGTCGATGTCGGCGTAACGCTGGTCGACGGAACGTTCCATGCGGTTGACAGCTCAGACATGGCGTTCAAAAGCGCCACGCGCATGGCGATCATAGAAGGGCTCGCCAAGGCTGAACCCGTCTTGCTCGAGCCGATCGATCATGTGACCGTGACCGTGCCCAACAATTTTACCGCCGCTACGCAACGCCTGCTGAGCGGCCGCCGCGGTCAGATACTCGGCTACATGGAGAAATCCGGCTGGCCGGGCTGGGACGATGTCGAGGCGATGGCGCCGGCGGCGGAGCTGCAAGACTTCATCATAGAACTCCGCTCGGACACGATGGGGCTCGGCTGCTATCGCCGTCATTTCGATCACCTCGCCGAAGCGCGCGGCCAGCTCCCCGAGCGGGGCGCCCACTAACTCTGCAACAGAGCGATGCACTGAGATCCTGGCGCCACGTCATCGGCAATGGGGTATGCTCGATAGAATCAGGATTGGCGGGAATAGTTCGATTGCGGGGCCGGGGTCTCTGCACCAGCGCCGAGGAATATCTCCGTCCGTCCTTGCATCATAGTCGTAAACCGAACAGTCGAGATTCGTGTCTCCCGTAGCATTGCGAAAGTGGTAGATCCCGGGATCGACAGGGCCAGACTCCCATTGGGCGACAAATGTTTCATGGCCGCAGCTCACACGAAACAGATACGACTTCGCATTCACGCCAGAGACCGCGAAAGCCATAATGCCCACACAAATGACGAAGCCTTTGCCAAAGCCAAGCATGGCTGTCTCCAGTACGAACCAATCCTCTCGCCGCCCGAGGCCGCGGCTAGCATAGCATCGCTCCGACGGACAATCTTTGCTAGAGCATGTTCCGAAAAAGTTGATCGACTTTTTCGATCAGAACATGCTCCAACTCTTTGAATTTGAGCGATTCCTTTTCGATCAGATGAGTCCATCTGATCGGGAGGCGCTCTAGAGCATTTTCAAGCGAAGAGGCTACCTGTTCGCAAACCGAATTTGCGATTGCTGAGATGACGCCGCCGCGCCTAAATCGTACAATCAAATTCTTGCGTCGCGGCGACGCGGGGCCCAATTTGACCGGAACGCTTGATGAACGAACCTACCGTCGAGCGAAAGCTCGCTGCGATCATCGTGGCCGACGTCGTCGGCTACAGCCGGATGATGGGCGACGACGAGGCTGGGACCCTCGCGGCGCTGACCCGATATCGGCGAGAATTCGTGGATCCGACGATCTTGGAGCATCGGGGCCGCATCGTGAAGACGACGGGAGACGGCTTGCTGCTTGAATTCGCCAGCGCGGTCGACGCTGCGCGCTGCGCCATCGCACTACAGCAAGGAATGGCTGAGATCAACGCCGGTCTGCCGGAGTCGCGGCGCATCACTTTTAGGATAGGGGTGAATATAGGCGACGTGATCGTTCAGGATCATGATCTCTTCGGCGACGGGGTGAATGTGGCCGCCCGGCTCCAGGCTTTCGCGGAGCCGGGCGGCATCTGCGTTTCGCGGGCCGCCAATGACCAGATCCAAGGAAAGATCGAGGCGTCCTTCGCTGACGCCGGATCGCATCAATTCAAGAACATCGCGCGCCCAGTCGAGGTCCTGGCGCTTTCTGCGGAAGCGATCGCCGGAATGCCCAGGGCGGCGGCGGCGGCGGGGTCGCCGAGATCTTCAACGGGAGAAACGCGGCTTTGGCCGCGACGAACGGCGATCATCGCCGTTTTGGTCGTGAGCCTCTGTCTGGCCGGGGCCGCGGCGGCGTTGTTCCTGGGGAGAAACGCCAAGAAGGATCTGTCGAAGGAGCTCGATCCGATCCTCTCACAAGCGCTGCCCAAATCAACGACGAAAGCGCGCCGGACGCTGATCTCCGAATATGTCGCCCTAGGACCGCACCGCGCTTTCGCGCTTGCCCCGAAGGCGCAGTCGCGCTGGTGGACGGGAGACTGGCCGACGCCGGAGACCGCCGAGGAAAAGGTTCTCGAACGCTGTCAGCTGACGTTCGACGAGCCCTGCGCTTTGCTCGCGGTCGACGAGGCGATCATCGCTGCTGGAAGCGACGGATCCCGTGCGTCTCGGGATATGCCGAGGATCCATTATTCGGGGATGTTCGATCCGGCGCAGGTTCCAGGCGTCCGGCTGGCGACCAGCGCGCGAGTCGATGTGACCGGCTACGCAGCGGCTCCTGGCCCGAAAGCGGCGGCCATTCACGCTCGCGGTCTCCTGATTCTGGCGACAGGCGCTTCCTCGCAGCGCCAGGCCGAGGAACAAGCGCTGAAGAACTGCAACGACGATCCGTCGCGCAAGGCTGTCGACGGACCCTGCTATCTCTATGCTGCCGATAATCGCGTCGTTCTGACCGAGCGGAGCACGACGCCGATCTCTCCCCCTTGACGCGTCGGCGCCGAAGGATGAGCAAAATAGCGCGCCCCTCAGCGGCGAAGGAGAGCCTTCAAAAAGGCCAATGTAGCTGGGATCGCTCTATCGGCTGCGTCAGCGTTTTCAGGAACGCTTTGCCGTTTCGCGCCTGGATCGTCGAAGTCGTGAGTCGCTCCTTGATAGATCTCGATGGAGACATCGCCGCCTGCGGCTTGCGAATCCTCGACCAGCCGCGCGCACCGTTCGGCCGAAACCTCTTCGTCGGCGTCTCCCGAAAAAACGCGGAGCGGCGCATAAGGGTGATAACCATTGGCGAATCTGTCGTGCAGCGCGCAGGCCGGGTAGAAAGCCACAGCGCCCCTAAAGCCTTCCCCTGGCTTTTGACCGGTCGCGGCAAGGATCTCGTCGGACATGGCGGCGATGGCGGCGCTTCCGCCATTCGACCAGCCCTGGAGCGCGATGCGATCGCCATCGACGTCAGAACGAGAGCGCAGATATTTCAGCGCTCCATAAGCGTCGAGCGGACGCACCGTCACCTCGTTCACCGCATCAGGCCGCGAATCATAGGAATGAATTGGGAATCCTCCCGCGTATCCGCGCGGCCCGAAGCCATCCACGAGCAGAGCGGCATAGCCGTGACTAGCCCAGAAACGACCCCAAAAGGCATGACGCCTCGAAAGCGTCGAGGCGTCGTATTTCCCTCCGGCGAGAGAGGAATAAGCGCCGGCCCTGCCGTGCATCATTACAATTGCCGGAACTTTCCTCGCAGTCGTCTTTCCGGCTGGCCGGAACAAGTATCCGGTGAGCATGGTGTCGCCGTCCAAGCTTTGAAACTCCACCTGTTGCGGCAGATTGTCCGCCTCGGCGGAGGTCAGCAACACGAGGGTGTGAAGCATCGCGCCGATGGCGACAAGTTGAAGGCGCGAACGGCGCACAGCTATCTCCCTAATGTTTTGCGCCAGCGGCCTGGCGTGCTGGAAGCCGAGGTTAATGCTTGCCCATCGCGGCCGCCGCGGTCAGGGGCGTAATTGATGAGACAGCGTCACGCGATCGAATGTGCGCTATGGCGCCCCATAACAGGACGTCAAGACGATGGACAATGAACTGAAGCGGAATCACTTCTGGCAAGCGCCAATCCAACGATCGCGCCATCAATCGCCGAACAGTGCGGCTCATTGCGTCATGCTTGCCCGGCGCGGTCGTCGCGTGATAGCCAGATCAGGCGCCGATCGCGAATATTGGAAGCTGGTCATTTCGATCGCCATTATGAGCGCTAGCGCACAGCCCCTAATAGAGCGGCCGCCTAGACTTCATTATCGCTTAACAACGAGAGCGAATCGAAGATATAGACCAGAGGACATTCAAGTGACCGCTTTAAAACAATTCATCCGCTCAACCTTCGTCGCTGTCGTTCTCGCCGCCGGCGTCGCCGCGTCCGCTACCCCCGCCGCCGCCCGGGGCGGACATCATGGCCACCATGGACATCACGGCCACCACCACGGCCATCATGGGCGTCACGGACATTGGGGACATCACGGACACTGGGGACACCATTACGGATATGGCTATGGATACCGCCACTACGGGTATCGTCATCATGGCCGTGTTTGCCCTCCCGGAACCCACCTCGGCTACGAAGGCAGGTATTGCCATCCGAACCGTTATTGAAGATCAGGCAGGATCTTTGCTCGAAACATAGCTTTTAACGGGCGCGTTGATTCACGGCGGCAAGCAGAATATTCTGTTTGCCGCCAATTTGCCTGGAGAGTCGCAAGACGCTCTGCGTCCTGGCCTCACGTGCGGCGCGCCGGATCTCACCGCAAGCCTCACGTCGGATGACCCGCCTTGGGCGGAGCTGATCACGGGCTCCAGCACACAAAGCGATCGGCGTAGTCAAGCTTGCGCAGACCGCATAAATTCGTCTGCGCGCGCTAGCCATACGATAAGGATCCTGCGCGGCTTGCTTCTTACGGGAAATCGCCTTTCGGAAATCCGGCGGATCGCGCTCTTCACTCGTCTCCAGCTTGGCGGCCCATGCTGGCTTTCGGGTCCAATGTCAGTTCTTACAATGCGGTAAAATCGCCAAGGAAATCATTGCGTGAAGAACTCCGCCTCTCGTTTCCTGTCGCTCCGGGAGCCTGCGCGCTCGATGACCGGAGATATTTCGGCCATTGTCGAGGAGGTTCGATCGGCGGGATTCAGCTTCGCGCCCGCGGCGCAAATCCGCGCGCTCCTGACGCCTGCGGCGCTTGCCGAATGGCCCTCCTTCGCCGCGAGTTGGGACGATCTCGGCGTCGACACATATATGGCTGATGGCGGCCGCTATCGCCGCCGACGCTTCGCGGCCTTCGCCGTGTCCGCCGAAGGCGTCGTCCGCAAAGCGCATCAGCCGCATTATCAGAGCCGGGACTACAACCCGCTCAATGGGGGGATCGAACGTTGGTTCGGACCAGTGACCGAGGCCGTCGCCGCCCACCCGGTCACCCTCGGTCTTCTCGACGTTGGTCGGCGGGCGTTTGACGCATTGACGCCTACGCCGGACAGGCCGCAAGCTTGGCACGTCGAGCTGCACCAGTTCCGGATCGAAGCCCTCGCCGGACAAATCGGCCAGCCGACGCCCGAGGGCCTGCATCGCGATGGCGTCGACTGGGTGCTGGTGGTGCTGGTCGACAGGAAGAACGTCGAAAGCGGGGTCACGTCGATCTACGATCTGGACCACAGGCACTTGGGCGACTTCACGCTTGTCGATCCTCTGGATTCCGTCTTTCTGCAGGATAATCGGGTCTTTCACGGCGTGACGGCGATCCGCGCATTGGAGCCCGATCTGGTCGCCCGCCGGGACGTCGCAGTCATCACCTTTCGCGCGGAGCCGCTGCGCCTGCCGAGCCCCGATTGAGGCGGGCTAATGCAATCTGGCTCTGGATAACGTCCTGCGTGTCATGGAACCACGATCACGACGCGCGGGGCGAGGCTCACGACCTTCTGCGACACGCTGCCGAGCAACAGGCCGGCAAGACGCCCCTGACCGCGTTTTCCAACCGCGATGGCGTCCGCGCGCACGCTCTGAGCAAATTCCAAGATCTTTTCCGCGGGGTCGCCCCAAGCCGATTGCGTATGGACATCGAGCGCCCCCAATCGCCGCGCGCGTTCCGCGGCGGCTATCAGAATCCCCCGCGAATGCGAGTCGATAATATCGCCCACATTTTTCTCAAGCGAGGCGGACCGCATCACTTCATCCAACGCCTCGCCGGATAGATTCCCCGCCACGTTGAGAATGTGCAAAGAGCCGCCAACAGCCTTTGCAAGCTCCGCCGCGACATCGATGGCGCGATTTGCGCCCTCGGAGCCGTCGGTCGCCGCCACGAAACGCTTCATTCGACGCACTCCCCCATGCGATAGGCCATCGGCCTCCCAGCGCCGTTGTCATCCCGCAAAGGCAGCCGACCGAGCCAGCCTTCCTTCGGGAGAGCAAGCCCGCCGCGACTGCCGAGAAGGCCGAATTCAACCTTGCTGAACTGATGCCGGAAAACCGCGCGGGACTTATGGAACATATATTTTGCGCGCCTTTGCTCCATCTCGTTTCCTAACGGGCCTTTCCCTACCTAACTTTGCAACGGACGTCTCCTGTCGCCATTCCGGCTTCGGGACGCCTCCAGCAATCGCGAATTCAATGAATTCGAAGG
Organism: Methylocapsa polymorpha; assembly: GCF_045689225.1. Taxonomy (GTDB): domain Bacteria; phylum Pseudomonadota; class Alphaproteobacteria; order Rhizobiales; family Beijerinckiaceae; genus Methylocapsa; species Methylocapsa polymorpha. The sequence goes on from NZ_CP136862.1 coordinate 777,236, forward strand.
CAGATATGCGCATCAGTTCAACCGAAATCATCGAGGGCGGCCGCGTTCTCTATACAATCGGCAAGATCAAAGCCGCCTCCGCCTGGCATCCCGCCGATGGCGCCCCCTCCCAAGACAATTGGCGTGAACTCGTTTTGAGCGAACTTATCCGGACGGCGGAAGACATCGACGCCGACGCGATCATCGGCTTCGATTACGAAACCGACGGTATGGTTCAAGTCGAAGAGACCGGAGTGCGACTCAAGCGCATCCTCGCCACTGGCGTCGCGGTCAAGCTTTCTTGCGCAGCGTAGCGCGCGGCCTTCGAAGAGATGCGGACGTATTGGGGAAGACCGCGCCTTAGGACAATTACATAGGCGGGCTGCGATGGAGCCGTAGCGCGGTTCAAACGCCGGGCCGCGGAGTGATGATCCATCCTTTAGACCTTGCCCGCCCCCTTCCAGAGACGCCGCCATTCCCCCCTTTATCGACACAGCCTTCACCAGCTTCATCACATTCCTGGTGATCCTCGATCCGCCGGGAACCGCGCTGGTGTTCGCCGCTCTGACTGCCGCCATGCCGCCGGCCCAGCGCAGGCTCGCCGCCTGGACGGCGAGCCTGCTGGCGGGCGCGATCCTGCTATTGTTCGCCTTGGCCGGCAGGATGTGGTTATCGATTCTTGGAATCGGCCTGCCGGCTTTTCGGGTAGCCGGCGGGTTGCTGCTATTCCTATTGGCCACCGCCATGGTGTTCGGCCGTCAATCCGCTACGCACGGCGTGGCGGAAGCCGAAGCTTCCTCGCATGACGACATCACCGTCTTCCCTCTGGCCTTCCCGTTGATCGCCGGGCCAGGGGCGATGACCTCGGTCGTGCTGCTGATGGGCCGCGCCGACGGCGATCCGGCGCATGCCCTGGTGGTTGTCATGATGCTTATGGCGGCGCTGGCGATTGTGCTGGCGTCGCTGCTCCAAACCCGCATCATAGTGCGAGTCCTCGGCGTTACGGGCGGCAATGTGATTGGACGCGTGCTAGGGATCAACCTCGCCGCGCTGGCGGTGCAGTTCGTCATCGATGGGCTGCACGACGTTTTGCTGCCTTGGAGTCTAACGCTGGAGGCCGGTCGAGCGCCAGGCGGATGACTGGAGCCGCGTGCGGGCTCAATCAACCGGCCGGCGATGACGGTCACGCGCAACTGACTCGTGATGCTCGCCGTTCAACCCGGATTCGAATTGCCTCTTTATCTCCCATTTATTGCGAGGGAGACTCTTCCGTCTCGAATTTTTACGCCCGAAGGGGCAGGTTATGGGATCGGTCGCAGAATCGGCGGCGCTCGACAGCCGATCTTGAAATGGAAAGCGATATGGCGCGGATCGAACCTTTGGACTCTATCGACGCCTGCGAGCCTCCTTTGCGGCCGCTGTCGAGATCGTCTCACGTCTTCATGGGCAGGGATAGCCGCGGCAACTGGGTCGTGCGGGATCGAGCCGGGCAATGCGGCGGCCTCTTTGTCAACCGTTGCGAAGCGCTCCGCTTCGCTATGTTGGAGAACGGGCGCCGGCCGCGAGCGGTCATTATGGTCCCCGGCGCTCTTGAGTTCAGCATAGGCCGCCCGGCCAAAGCAGTCCTCGGTTCAGAATGGCGGCCTTTGGCTGGGTGATTCGCGTCCGCGCCTCGGCGATGTCAGCTCCGAGGACCGCCCTGAACGTGACGAGACCGGATTTGATTGCAGCCGTCCGCCTCCGCATCCTAATATGCTCGCCGCGCGAGGCCGCTCATGCGCGTTGGCAGTTCCCGCCTAGGCCGAGGTCGCAATCCAAGGATCGCGGCAGAGCCTCGCCGCCATTGTCACCGTCAAGGAGAATGTCCAAGCGCCGCCGGCTGGTCGGTTCGAGACTTCGCCGCGTCGATCTGGCGCTCGCGAGCCAGAATGGATAATTTCCGAAACGAAAATCGCGCCGGAGGAAGTCCCATGTCCTGGTCCTTGACGATCGGCCGCTTCGGCGCGACGACCCTCCGCGTGCATCTCACCTTCTTTCTGCTCCTCGCCTGGATCGGGGTCAGCGCCTGGCTGAAGGGAGGGGCGCCCGCCGCGCGCGACAGCGTGCTCTTCATCGCGCTCATCTTCGGCTGCGTCGTGCTTCACGAATTCGGCCACATCCTCATGGCGCGCCGCTTCGGCATCGAGACCCCGGAGGTGATCCTGCTTCCTATCGGCGGCGTGGCGCTGATGCCGCGCATGCCGGAGAAGCCCGCGCAGGAGCTCGCGGTTGCGGTTGCGGGACCGATGGTGAACGTCGTCATCGCCTTCCTCCTGTTTCTCGTTCTCGGCGCGATTCATCCCGACAATTTGGCGAGGATCGACGATCCGCGCGTGTCGCTTCTTGCGCGGCTCGCCGCCGCCAATGTTTTCCTGGTCCTTTTCAACATGATCCCCGCCTTCCCGATGGACGGCGGCCGCGTCCTGCGCGCGCTGCTCGCCATGAAACTCGGGGGCGTCAGAGCGACGCAGGTCGCAGCCTCCATCGGGCAGGCCTTCGCGTTTGCGCTCGGCTTTCTCGGCCTCTTCGGCAATCCGCTCCTGATCTTCATCGCGATCTTTGTTTATATGGCCGCTGCGGGAGAGGCGCAGATGACGGCCTTCGACGAAGCGGCGCATGGGCTTTCCGTCGCCGACGCAATGGAGACGCGCTTCAATGCGATCCCCGTCGAAGCGAACCTGGCCGCGGCGATCGAGACGCTGCTCGCGACCGCACAGCACGAATTCCCGGTCGTCGACGCTTTTGGGAAGCCGATCGGCCTCATTGTGCGGGAGGACATGCTCTCGGCCCTGAAGAATTACGACCGCGAGGCCCCGATCGCCACATTCATGCGCGCGCCAATTGAGACCGTGCGGAACTCAACCCCGCTCAAGGCCGTGCTCGATCGGCTCCGAGGACCGCGAGCCGCGGTTCTGGCCGTCACCGATCCCAACGGGCTCCTCGTCGGTCTCCTCACCCGCCAGAACCTTGCCGAGATGATGATCATCAAGAGCATGCGACCCGACTGGCGCTTCGGTCGAGGCTGAAGAGCATGGCGCGCTTAATTGCAAGGCTACGATCGGGCGGAGGTTCGCGCCGGCCGCCACATTGATTGTTCAACGGCGACGGCGGTCAACAAGCTCGCAAGGGAGCAAACTCGCCGCGAACTGGAGCTTCTGGCGGACGGTCAAAGCAGCGAACAGCCAGGGGCAAGTTCCACGCGTCACTATACCAACAGCGAGCTCCCAAGCGGAAGTGAACTGTAATGGAAATTGTAATTGCTTCTGCGCCTCCCCCAGGGCTCGAAAATCAACTTCGGTCGTGGATGACGCAGTATCCGCGTTCGAGGCAGCTCTTCGCCGAAGGCGCGCCGCTCGCAACAATTTTCCGTTATTGCGGCCTCGCTCTCTGGTCGGACAAGCGTTTCAACGAAGCCACCAGCGCGCTTTCTACAGCGACAAGGCTCGCGCCGAATGAGCCGACCAATTTGGCCGAGCTTGGCGGCGCTTTGCGCGCTGCTGGCAAACTTGCCGACGCGCGCGACGTTTTAGTCGCGTCTTTAGCGCTTGATCGAGATCAATTGCAAACATGGCTCATTCTCGCGGGCGTCGAAAACGAAATCGGCGATAAAGCCGCGGCCGAAAATGCCTTCCTTGAAGCGCTCCGCATCGATGCGTCCTCCGCGGAGGCTTTGACCGGGCTCGGTCTGCTACATTTCGAGTTGCGTCGCTTTAGAAGCTCGGCCGACTTATTGAGCAGAGCTTTGAGTGAGAGCGTCGTATCTATGGCCATTTACGCTTGTCTCGGCCAAGCTTTGTATCTTCTGGGCGACTTTTTGCCAGCCTCCATCGCCCTTGAAAAGGCTGCGCAAGCTTGTCCGCACGAGACGCTAATTATACAAAAATTCGCCCGCGCCCGCATGATCGCGACATTGATCGACAATTCCGCCAAGCAGGCAATAGAAGTATATCGTTCTATTGCCGGCGACCGAGCCGAGGATATCACAATTGTATGCCGCGAAGCATTCCAAGCGCTCATCGGGTTTGGACGCCGCGAAGCGGCTGTGCGCCTAGGAAGGATGCTGCTCGAGCAAGATCCGGACGATCCGATTATAAGCTATCACTTTGAGGTTCTTGTCGGGCATGTTCATTCGCGCGCTCCGAGCAGGTATTTAAAAGCAAGCTTTGATAGCTACGCGCCGCGTTTCGACAAACATCTCGTTGAGAATCTAAAATACAATGTTCCTGCAACATGCTGCGCGCTACTCACCGAAACTCATGAACGCTTCTCAAATGTTCTTGATCTCGGATGCGGGACAGGTTTGGCCGCAAAGTATCTTGTATCCTTTGGAGATAATCTTATTGGCGTCGATATTTCTCCGGGCATGTTGGAGAAAGCAAAGGAACGCGGTCTATATCAGCATCTCGTTCAAAGCGAGGCGATCGAATATCTCACAAATTGCGATCGGCAATTTGAGCTGATCATTGCGCTGGACGTTCTGGTCTATTTTGGTGACCTAGCTCAATTATTCGAGTCTGTGGGGAAACGCCTTTTACCTGGTGGAATATTCGCCCTCAGTTTCGAAACTGGAAATCACGATGGGTACGAGTTGCTCTCTTCGGGACGATTCTCGCATAACCCCGCCTATATCGAGGTCCTTTCCACGGAAGCCTTCAGCCCTCTCACAAGCGTTCCGACGACAATCCGCCTTGAAGCCAACATTCCGGTCGAAGGATTTGTAGTCCTATTGCGACGCAGTTGATCAGCGGTCAAAGGTATCGCCCACACCTTCGTTGGCAGTTTCTTGGTCGGCGACCCGAACAAGCTCTACAGCCCGTTCTGGAGCGCTTCCCGATCAGATAGAATCATCTGATCGAAAAGGAATCACTCTAATTCAAAGAGTTGGAGCATGTTCTGATCGAAAAAGTCGATCAACTTTTTCGGAACATGCTCTAGGACCTAAGCAGCCCCCATAAACCGGGCCCTCGGCATCGTCCCCCCAGCACAGCCAGACCATCAAAACCGGGGATCGAACACTTTATTCCTGGCGAAAGAACGAACGACATTCGACCGCGGGCGCACGGAGCCCTCGGCCATTATGACCACGCTCTCCCGCGGCCGAAAGCCGGGGACTGGCCCGGCTTTGGCGCGGAAAGCGACAAAGGCCTTACGCCCTTGCCTCATTTCCCAAGAAGACGGATCTGGCCGATCGTCGCGAGCGGACGCGCCGGCGCCGCTTCGGCGCTTACCGCTTCCTCAACGCCCTGGGGATGTAGCTCCACCTTGACGTCGCCGCCGCTCCATATGCCGAGCTCACGCTGGTGCGCGAGCACGCGGCCGACATCGAGCGTGGTGCGCGCATCCGAAACCTCACGAGTCTCGCCCTGGGCATGGCCCAAGGCGAAAAAGGTGATATTGCCGGCGTAATAGGGTCCCTCGGGGTCCGTCGGCGCGTCGGCAGGCCGGTTTAGATAGACCTCGTAATACACCCCGATCGGGTATCGGTAATTGATTCCATCGAAGGAGAGGACGGTCGGTCCCGCGCCCGGTCCGCCCACCGCGGCTTCGGGGGTCGGACCGCCGACTGGATGGAGGGTGACGGCGGCGTCCTTCGGGCCAAGAGCAAGCGCAGACGCAGCTTGAGGCTGCGCGGCTAAAACCCGGCTTGGCGCGGCCTCGCTCGTTGCGGCCTCCGGCGTCGCGGACTCTTGGGCTGCGGCGATCTCGCTTGGCAGATCGTCATAAGTATAATGCAGTTGGCGCACAAAGTCGGTGACCTCGGCCCCCGTCAACGTCACTTTCTGCGCTTTTTCATTGTAGAATGTAAACTTGGTGTCGTACCAGGCTTTTTCCGATTTGGAGGGATTGCTGCGGCCTTGGTCCGAAGCAATCCAATGCGCCCAGAGTCGATCTATATTGCAATGATGCAGCCAAAAGATCGGATCGCGCGCCGCCAGATTCGGGTCAGACATCCACCCATTGCCGCCGACGATGACATGAATGATGTCATGCGGCTGCGATTCCAGGAGCCCATGCGGACCGGAGAAATGTATGGGAGCCGCGACCCTTTGGCCGCCGAAACTCGATCCTGAACCGGTCGGGGAATCAAAGACGGTTGACGCGAGCGCTGTCGTCGCGCTGGTCTGGCTCGCGGTCAGCTGGCCGCCTGCATTGATGCTCGGTCGCCGTTCTGAAACAAAGAGCGGATTGGCGCTCGTGGCGGGTTGACGAAATATCTCCGGCAGGCTGCGTTCCGTAGACTTCGAGTAGTTCCAATAAGGAAGAGCAAACGCGTTGTCCTCGCTGGCGCTACGAAGAATACGCTCAAAAAAGTAAAGATACATGCGATGCCAGGACAGGAAGAAGAAACTGCCGTGCTGGCAGGTTCCCCATACGTCCGCAAACTGGGGCGGCGTCGGATCGTAGGTGCCGTGGATGTTGGCCTGGAAAAGCCAGCTCGTCGGGTCGGTCGCAGGTCGCGACTTCATGGCGGCGACCCCTTTGTGCAAAGCCTTCAACTCGGTCCCGCCGCTGGGTAGGCTGGAAATATCGCGCCTCACATACGTCGCCGGACCGGTCTGCGCCAAAACGTTCCCGCCTGCCGTCACGAGCAAGCTTGTGCTCACCGCCGCATTTTTGATGATCTGTCTGCGTGTCAGCATAGTTCCCTCCCAAGAATAAATTGCAGTGGTAATCCGCACCTCGATGCAAAGACGCGCGCAACCGCTTTAGGCGGCGCATGCCGAAGCCTAATGATTGAGGCGCAGTTCGCTCTCCGCCTTGCGACGAAAATTCAGTGAAGGCTGCTAACCAGTCCGCCTATGCCGTCAGGCAATACGATCTCAACATTCTGCATCATGCCCTGATCTTCGTGATCCAGGATATGACAGTGCAGCACATATTCGCCGATGTAACGTTGGTAGCGGGTTCGAACCTTGATCGTATAGACGGAACTCGGAAGCTTTGCCGGAAAATCGGCTGGGTTCGAGATCAAATTCTTGACCCAGAGCGTATCCTTCCATACGCCCTTCAGACCTGGATATTGCGGATCAATCTGACCGCCGCCGTTGTCGACAGCTCCCGGCGCGCTCACGTCATGCCCGTTAGGATCGATAATTTCGACGATCTGGAACGGATTGACATGAATGTGGAACGGATGGCTGACAAATCCTGATTGCAGCGTCCACTCATCGACGCCCCCAAGCCGCAACGTTCGATCCACCCGATTGGGATCATAGGGAAGCGGCTTGAACGCGTTCGAATCGAAATTTTTCGGATCGATCGATTTATTGCCAACCTCGAACTTCACATTGCCGTTTTGCGGCACATCGATGAAGAATACGAGCTCTTGCTTGCCGGTCAGTTCGCCATCTTCAATGTCCGGATGGGGCACAAAACTTGTGAGCTTCAACCCATCCTTCAGATCCGCGACGACTTTGCCGCGGACGGGCTGCGCCAACGTCCGTTCAGCCACAGAGATCAACGCTTCTGTCAAATAAGAGCCAATATTGGAAACTGTCGCCCCCGGCGCGACTTCGACCGTGCCTAGCAATTGCCGGCTGACGGCTTGGCGGCTGACGCTGCCCGCGGCCGGCGCCGATTCATTGGTGACGCAATAGTCCCCGGACTCGGGAAAGACCACAAGAGCATCATACCGGTAGCCGGGCTGTAGAGTTGTGAGGGTCCCTGGATGCGCTTTAGCCATCGTTAGCCCGTCGGCTGCAATTTGATGGTAGGCCAGAGGATCGCCGGTGCAATACTCCGAGATGTAGCTTTCAAGCTCGGCGGGGCGCAGGGCGGCCGCAGAGGGCGCCCCCGGCTTTTTGCGACGAAACGCGAGGGTAATCGTGTCGCGCACACCGGCATGGATCAGGCGCCAGCGCTCGACGCGTCCGGCTCTGGCCTGAAAAACAGGCCGAACGAGCCCATTGATTGTTGTATAGCGCCCAGACTGATTCCAGGTGCCTGGCCCAAACTGGCCTTGACCGCTCGGATCGGAATAGAATTCGATTCCGCCAACATCGCCGGGATTGCAAACCCAGGCGACGACATTGCCAGAGCTATCCTTTTGGACCTTAATATCGCCCTTTGCATCGAGACATGCATATTGGATTTGCTGAAGGACGAGGATCCGTTCCTCCAGCGCGCTGAGATCCTGGTTTTTCAGGATTACATCGATGTCTCCATTTGTTTTTGGCGTCGGCGGACGCTCTCCACGCACGATGAGCGCGCCTGCCATGCCGCTGGAGACCTGCAAGGCAGTCGAGCCATGCCGATGCGAATGATACCAGAAGGTCCCTGAAGGATGATCCGCCGGTATGTTGTATTCATATTCGAAGTCGACGCCTGGGTTGATCGACAAGAGCACATTATCGCTATTTCCTGTCGGGCTGACCCAGAGGCCGTGCGCATGGAGATTGGTGCCGTTGAAGCAATGCGGCGCGTCGGGATTGGCGTCGTGCCCGAGGCAGCTCGGGTCAGCTGGCAACTTATTATGCAGCGTAATCCCGACGCGCTCGCCGGGCTTCACCTCGATCAACGGCGCGACATATGGGGCCTCAGGATTGGCGTCGGCGCCCGCATAGCTGCGCAACCGCACCTTGTCGAACCGGTTGGAGGCTGGGTTCCAAATCTTATTGTCGGTGTAGACAATGTTGAGATCGAGTTGCCGCTTGCCGGTCAAACCGAGCGCCGCTTGCGGAGCGATCAATTCCGTCTCGCGCGGCGGCGCGCTCGTGCTCTCCTCAAGGCGGGGTGGGTTGGCGAATATCAGGTTGGCAGTTTGCGCTGAGCAGTGCGCCGAGCTTCCGATGAAAACCAGAAGCGTCTCGACCCCGCGCCAAAACATGAATCGTAGCCGCGGCGATTGAAGCCGCGGGCGCTTGTTCCCGTCCCTCAACATATCGCTCCCCCGTAAGACGATTTTTTTTAAAGTCGACGAATCCGCGCGGCCTTTCCCCTAGGTAGAATAACGCGGCCTAAATAGCTGAACGATTGGCGAGCGCTGCGGGTTCCATTGAATCACGAGACAGCGAAACGAATGCCAATGATATATCGTCATGCACTTGAATCTTTTACCCGCTATGTTACGCCATGATGACCTAACGGCGCCACGTTTGTTCAATCCACGGCCAGCATCATTGATTGATGAGAATATCGTAACTCATGGCCAAATGCACGCAACGATAGATTGTAGCGCGCGACGCAAATATGACTGTCGTTGCATTTATGATTCGACTGGGGCGATGCACACCATAATTCGTTGATTCAATTGCTTGCTGTGGTTGATCAAATACCGCCGCCAGAGCTAACACCTAAAACGGAGCGCCCCGTACCCAGACCGTTTGCTCCACAATTCGGGCCGCAAGTCCTTCCCGTTCAGCCGCGGCCGCCCCGCATTCTAGCATTCGGCATGTTGCGACGGCAGCGGGCACCGATCTTATCGGCTAGGCGCATCGAGAGTCCGATAGGCTATCGCAACCTACAATCTTCCCGATCATCGCCCTCCCTGTGCTCAACCTCAAGACTCCAAAAACAGCAAATCCGGCGATGATGCGCAACTTCGGGGATACGCTCCCGCCAACACCCTCTATCTGAGTGATTCCATTTAGCGCCAAATAGACCAATAAGTGACCAGAGAAACGCAACCGGAAATGTAATCGCTCACCAATGGCGCGCGCTGCATGTATAGGGCCTTACCGAACGGCTGCTCGGTAGGTTGCGGCGCCAACCCGGTCAGGGCGTATGCGCGATGCTACCGCTTGGAACGACACGGCGTCGGCGCCATCGGTCAAAATTTCGGTTGTTCCCGGGCCAAATTTGTAATAGGAAACTATCGATAACTATCATCATTGAATATTATTTATTTCACAAGGGAATTGAATGACTGGACGATCATCAACCCGATATTCGCTCGCCGTCCTCGCGTTGCAAGCCTTATGGATTGCGCAGCCCGCATTGGCCCAGGTTCCGCTCCCGAGTGATCTCATCAGCCCCGAGGTGCCGCACGATGTGCCCACCGGGTCGGGGGCCAGCATTCAAGACTTGGCCATCTTTGCTTGGCGTGAGTTCATCGCCCTGAATTGGACTGCGCTGGATCCGGCGACCACCGGAACGCGCGGACGATCCAACGTCAACGCCGACTTCCTGACCATCAAGGCCGACAGCGCCAGCAACTACCCGCTGCTTGTTTGGCAGACCTACCGGCACAAGAATGAACTGTTCCCGGCAGGCGGGCAGACCGACCCGAGCTTCGACTCGCGCGCGCCGTCTTACAAGTATACCGGTCCCCCAATCACGGCGGCCAACAATGCGACGCTCGACATCTTCAATAATCTCGACGAATCAAGCGAGATCGGCCTGTGCAACATGTTTGCGCACAAGAACATTCGCCTCGTCTACGAGGCGAAAGTAAGTCGCGCCGTCTTTGACTACGCCAATAAAAACGGCCTTACGAAATGCGACAGTCTCGGGAACTGTTCGACGCTTAACGCCGCCTTGACGAAGACAAAAGGCAACCTTGCTCAATACGGCGGAATATGCGGCTTCGATTCGTCCATCGTCTCGCTGCCGTGCGGCGACGCCAAGGTGAACGGCGACGCTGGAGAGGGCGCTATCGAGATCAAAGCGGCATGGCGCCGGTTGACTGACGTCGAGACAAAGAGCGGCCGCTTCTACACACGCAAGGTGATCTACTACACTGGCCAGCAGTTCGTCAATCAGCAGTACAACAATGCGGTCTTCGGCCTCGTCGCTCTGCACATCATCCACAAAACGAAGTCGTTCCCGACTTTCGTATTTGCGAGCTGGGAGCAGGTCGACGACTTCGACGACGCAAACAACATCAACGCGGAAGATCTAAGATTCGAGAACACTGGCACCAACCTCCCGAACATCCCGGTGACCCGCGCGCACCCGATCCATTCGCAGATTCCGCCGGTCAACGACGCGGTTCACGCGGCTTTCAAGGCCAAGGACCCCGCGACGGTCTGGCAGTACTACAAGCTCGTCGGGGTCCAGGCGACGCCGATCGATGGACCGCCCGCGTCTCCGGCCTCGTCAGACACGTATAGCTACTATTATCTCGCCAATATCGTGGTTGAGACCAATCAGACGCTTCAGAATTTCTTTGGAGCCGCGCCCAACGGCGTCACGGTTCCGTTTAAGAACGTCTACCTTAATGGCGCCCCAGGAAGCCCGTTCCAAATGGGCGGCTGCCAGGGCTGTCATGGCACGCAGGGGCAATCGATCGGCGGCGATATGAGCCGTCTCATCGGCGCCGCGCCTTCCAATTCGACGGCGCCGCCGGAGTCGATCGACGCCGATGAAGCAGCCTCCCTGCGATCCTTTATAGAACGTTCGGCGGCGGTGAGCCGGCGCTGACCGCGAAGCTCATTTCCGATCCATCCAGTGAGCGACATAATTCATGGCGAGGAGAAGGCTCTGATGGCCAAAATTGTTTTCACAACGTTCGCTGAAGTTCAGACTGCGCTGCAGACATTCGTAACGAACAACAACATTCCTATTAGCGGGGCTCCGCATGGCGTCATGTGGGAAAAAGGGGGAAGCACCCCCGACGAGAAGTACCAATATTTCGTCACCAAAGATGCGATCCCCGGCTTTCCGATCCTTACCAAGGGGAGCGGCAAGACATCCAACATCATCCTCGCGCTGTCCGGAAAGGCGCCGTTCGACGGCAGCACCTTTCCACAAATGCCGCCCGGTGGACCGTACCTCGCCACGGACATCGTCGAGGCGATCTCCGCCTGGATCGACGCCGGCGCCAAGCAATAGCCGCCAACGGCGCGCTTAAGGCGCAGCGGCCCGCTGCGCCCTAACTCTTCGCGGCGGCGCCGAATTAGGGATGCGACGCCGCCCGCGCCGGCAGTCCGGCTTGATCTGCGGCAAAATGGCGTTGCCGCTTATCGTGGGCGAACGCGCCAACAACCTTCGCTGTCCCTACCTCCGGCGGAATGGCCGAAAAGCCGCGCGAACTCGGCGCCGCGACGGGTCCGGCGTGCAGCCGGAGTAGCTGCCGCCGAAAGCTTTCCGACAAATAGCTTCCGCATACATCCTCGTTGCGACATCGTCGGCGTCCACCCGCAGCTTGAAGATCATCGGCGCCCCTTGGACCGCTCTGCAGTTGCGGACACGCCAGCTGCGCCGCTAAATCGAGAGCGCGCCGCAGCCGAGACAGGCTGCCATTCCCTTCCCAAAAGCCGACGCGGACCCAGCGATTATCCCCGAAGTTCGTCCTGCTGCCGACCTTCAGCCCCGGGCCCAACACCAATTCGCCATCTTTCACATGCCCCATTTGCACGCTAAGAGCCGGCCGAGAAAGCCCGAGCACGGAAAGTCGCGAAGATCCATTTGGATCGAAATTCGGCGGCAGACGCCGAGATCGCCCGGAGCTATAACGTAAGCTAACAATTTCGCGCTGACGAGCGTCAGCTATGGCGAAGAGGAAACAAATGGCCAAGGCAGCAACACCAAAGGTCGAGCATATTACCCGCGCCCCGGCTTTAGCCGATGCAGGGGGCGCTGCAAGGCGTGACGCGCAGCTGCGCGCGAATCTCGCCGCTTATCACATTCAAGCTGCGGCGGTTCTTGCGAGGCAGGCTCACCGTATAGAGTCCGAGAATGCGGAGCGCGCCTTCGACAAGGAATGCAATCCGATCTTTTGGAGCGTCTCCGCTTCGGTGATCATGGCGTGGGCGGCTCTTGAAGCCAATATCAACCACCTGGTTAAGACCTTTGAAGATGAAAACGCCCACAATGTGGGCCTAGTCGAGCGTTGCGCCTTTCTCTATCGGGAGCCAGTCGCCGCCAAATACGAAGGACTGGCGAAACTCAAAGAATGCGAGCTCAAAGAAACCAGCAATATATTTATTAGCTTCGCAGCGCTCGGCGACTTTCGAGACGCCCTCGCCGATTTTCAGCCGGAGTGGCATGACGAAGAGGGGAGACACGCGGAGCTGTGCCAAGAAATGCGCGAAATTCTTAAGCCAGTCGTCGGAATGCCGGCCGATGCTATATTTCCGTTTTGTCACCTGAGTTATGAATGCGCGAAATGGGCGGTCGTTACGGCGACCGGCGTTTCCGCGCATTACGCAACCTTGATCGGCGCCAAAGACCAACTTGCTGCGTCCTGGCTCGATCTGGAGTTGCCATGAAGGAAACCGGGCGCGGGGACGCCGCTTTCCTCGCGGAGCGCGGCGCTGGAGCTCTGCTCAGCGCTCCTTAATTCGTACTTGCAGCATCAGGCGTTCGACATCTTTTCGCACGCAAAGTCCTGTTCCCGAGCCCAGAAGCGCCCCAGCCCCGGCGGCGACAGCCATGCGCAGCGCCTCCGCCATCGGGAGGGCTTGCGTAAAGCTCTGAATCAACGCGGCCAGGAAGCTGTCGCCGGCGCCAATGGTGGTCGCCGCGTCGATCGGCAGCGCCTCAGCCCGCAGCGTGGCCTCGCGCGTCACCAGCAGCGCGCCGCACTCACCGAGCGTCAGAGCGATGATGCAGGCCGCGTCCGCGGCGACCAGCTGACGGCAAGCCTCAATCCAGGAAGCCTCGGTGTCCAATTTCCGACCGGTCAGGTGACGGAGCTCGCTTAGGCTTGGCTTGGCCAGATAGACGCCTTCGTCCAAGGCCGCGCGAAGCGCTGGTCCGGAGCTGTCGACGACAAACCGAGCGCCTGCCCGCTTCGCGTCTCTGGCCAAGCGCGCATAGACGTTCTCCGGCGCGCCTGGCGGCAGACTGCCGCTGCAGACGACATATTTCGCCGCGCGCGATCCCGAGACGACGGCGCTACGGCAGCGTCGCCAAGCCGATTGGCTGAGCGGTGGCCCAGGCAACACGAACCTGTACTGCTGCTTCGTTTCCACCTCGAAAACGTGAACGTTCTCGCGCGTGTCCTGGCGGGTGAGGATGACGTGGCTCGCGACCCTTTCGTGCCGAAGAAGCTGCTGCAGCATCGCGCCGGACGGTCCTCCAGCAGGAAAGACAGCAGTCACGTCGCCGCCCAACCGATTGATCACTCGGGCGACGTTCACGCCGCCGCCGCCCGGATCGCGCCGGAGCCCCTCGCAACGCAGCTTGTGGCCTGGGATCAGCCTGTTCACCGATGTGGAGAGATCCAGCGCCGGGTTGAGCGTTAAGGTGACAATGTCGGTCATGCCGGCTCTGGTTCACGCTTTCGAAGTCAGTGCAAGGAGACGCTCAGGAGCAGGTGCGGTTTAGGCGGCGAGAACCGGGGTCCAGATTTCGAGCGTCCCGTCATCTTTGATGCGAAGCCTTGCGCGTTTGAACGGACCTCCTGAGCCCCACGAAGGGCCTGATCGGATCCTGCGCAGATCGTCCTATGGGCCGCGCAAACTCCCTGCTCGGCCATCACTTCCGCGAGGTCTCGCAAGCTGAGCTCGAACAGCAAACATTGGTGGACGCCGAGGATGATGATCTCCAGGTCGAAACGACGGCCCTTGTAAAGATCATCCTGCATCCGGGTTCATTTCCTCAAACGGCGAGTTTGGGCGAATATGCCCCGCTTCAGCCGTTTGCGCCAGAGCCAGCGCCGCCAGCCATCTCTCGGCTATCTCTTGGCTGACCCTTGCCTCACGGCATGCGCGCCTTACGCCTTCTGCGACCGCGCGAGAATGGACTATGATGGACGCCGCGACCGTATCACGCTCTAAGCTTAAGCTTGGGACGCATCCCGTCCAGAGAGGGCCCTGAATGTCTCTTTGCAAGCCCGCCGCCGTTCTTTTGGCGTCTGTTCTCGTCGCCGGCGCTTTTCCTGCGCCCCGATCGGCGGGACTATCCTCGGGAGGGGGCCCGTTTATTTCCGACGCGCGGGCCGAACCGGCGGCGCAAAGCCCCAGAGCGCGAGCCCAAGCGGCGGTGCAGACCCTGATCGCTCGTCTGCGCGGCCGCACCATGCCCGACGGGATCGTGAAATCGAATGGACGAATCGAAGCGACGCAGGTGGACGTCGCGGCGAAATACGCCGGCCGGCTCGCGACGCTGACCGTGGATGAAGGCGACGAGGTGACAGCGGGACAGGTCGTCGGCACGATCTCTTCGCCGGAAATCGAAGCCCAGCTTGCGGGCGCGCAGGCTCAGGTGCTGGGCTCAAAGAAGGCGCTGTCGGCGGCCGAAGCGCTCATCGCCCAACGCAGCAGCGACTTGACCTTCGCAAAAACCGATCTGGAACGTGGGAAGAGCCTTCTAGAGCGAGGGAACATAACCCAACAGGTTGTCGACCAGCGCCGTAACAGGTTCGAAAACGCCGAGGCCGGATACCGCGCGGCCACCGACCAGCGCGATCAGGCCCAGTTCGCGATCAAGTCGGCCGAGGCCGACGTCCAGCGGCTCGAAGCGATTTTGGTCGATCAAGTGCTCGTCTCCCCGAGAAACGGACGCGTGCAATACAGGCTCGCCCGCGCCGGGGAAGTGGTCGTACCGGGCCAGCGCGTGCTGACGATCCTCGATCTGAACGATGTCTACATGACGATCTACCTGCCAGCGACCGACGTGGGCAAGCTCGCCCTCGGCGACGAGGCCCGCATCATCGCGGATCCCATTCCCGAATATGTCATCCCCGCAACGGTTGGATTCGTCGCGACCGATGCGCAGTTCACGCCAAAGAGCGTCGAAACCGCCGATGAGCGTCAGAAGCTGATGTTTCGAGTCAAGCTCCAGGTGAACCCCAAGGTTCTGGAGCGTTACCACCAGCAGGTGAAGACGGGCGTTCGCGGCATCGGCTTCGCCCGCACCAGCCCCTCGATCGCATGGCCGGACGACCTCGTGGTGAAGCTTCCTCAATGACCGATCCCGTCATCGCCCGGCTCGAGCGCGTAACGCACCGATACGGGACCATCAACGCACTCGACGACGTGACCATCGACATCCCCGCGCGCTGCATGGTGGGGCTCATCGGGCCGGATGGCGTCGGCAAATCCACGCTGCTCGCGCTTGTGTCCGGCGTGCGCAAGATCCAAAGCGGCCAAGTGACCGTCTTCGACGGAAACATGGCGGACGCCGCCTTTCGCACGGCAAATTGCGCCCGCATCGCCTACATGCCGCAAGGGCTCGGCCGCAATCTCTATCCGACGCTCACCGTTTTCGAGAATATCGATTTTTTCGGCCGTCTGTTCGGCCAGTCCGCCGCCGAACGCCACGCGCGCATCGACGAACTCTTGAAGGCGACGGCGCTTGATCCGTTCGAAGATCGCCCAGCTGGCAAATTGTCCGGCGGCATGAAGCAGAAACTCAGCCTCTGCTGCGCCTTGATCCATGACCCGGACCTGCTCATTCTCGACGAGCCGACGACCGGCGTCGATCCGCTCTCGCGCGGACAGTTCTGGGACCTTATCAATTCGATCAGGACGCGGCGTCCGCGGATGAGCGTCATCGTGGCGACCGCCTATATGGACGAGGCCGAACGCTTCGACTGGCTCGCCGCCATGGACGACGGCAAGGTGATCGCTCGCGGCGCGCCGAAGGAAATCCTCGCCCAAGCTAATGAGACGTCGCTCGAAGGCGCCTTCATCGCCCTTCTTCCGCAAGAGAAGCGCGCGCAGCATCAGGAGGTGATCGTGCGGCCGCGCCCGGCCAGCGCTGACGAAATCCCCGCGATCGAGGCGGGAGGGCTGACCCGCCGCTTCGGCAATTTCGTCGCCGTGGACCACGTCAGTTTCCGCATTGGGCGGGGCGAAATTTTTGGCTTCCTCGGCTCGAACGGCTGCGGAAAAACCACCACCATGAAGATGCTGACGGGGCTTCTGCCGGCGACCGAAGGCTGGGCGAAGCTGTTCGGGAAGCCGATGGGCGCCGACAACATGCAGATGCGCCGCAATGTCGGCTATATGTCCCAGGCGTTTTCCCTCTACGGCGAACTCACAGTCCGGCAGAATCTCGATTTGCACGCGCATCTTTACCACTTGCCCGCCAAGGAGATCGAAGGCCGCGTTGAGGAGCTGTTGCAACGCTACGACCTGAAGCAAATGGAGGACGCGCGGCCGGAAAGCCTGCCGCTCGGCATCAAGCAGAGACTTCAGCTCGCGGTGGCGGTGCTGCACCGGCCGGCCATCCTCATCCTCGACGAGCCGACGTCCGGCGTCGATCCGATCGCGCGCGACGCCTTCTGGCGCACGCTGATCGACCTCTCGCGGGACGACGGCGTCACGATCTTCCTCTCGACCCATTTCATGAACGAGGCGGAGCGCTGCGACCGCATCTCGCTGATGCATGCGGGCAAGGTGCTTGCGGTGGGAGCGCCGCAGGACCTTGTGAAGGAACGCGGGAGCGATTCCCTCGAAGACGCCTTCATCAGCTATCTCGTCGATGCGGCGGGCGTCGACCGCCCGCAGAAGTCGGAGCCGCCAGCGCCTGACGCCGCGCCGGCGGCGGACGACCATGCAATTGTTTCGAAACGCTTCGATCCCGAGCGTCTCTGGGCTTACGCCCGGCGCGAAACCATGGAGTTGCTGCGCGACCCCATCCGGCTGGTCTTCGCTTTCGTTGGTCCTCTGGTCTTGATGATGGCCTTCGGCTACGGCATTTCCTTCGACGTCGAAAATCTGAAATATGCGGCCTTCGATGGGGACCAGACGCCGGAAAGCCGCACCCTGCTCGAAAGCTTCTCGGGTTCGCGATATTTCTCCGAACAGCCTCCCGTCAGCAGCACAGCGGAGATGGAGGCCCGGTTCAGAAGCGGCGAGCTGAGCCTCGTCATCGAAATACCGCCCGGTTTCGGCCGCGATCTCGAAAGTTTGCATCCGCCGGACATCGCCGTGTGGATCGACGGCTCCATGCCGTTCCGGGGTGAAACGGCGAGGGGCTATGTCAACGGACTCGCCTTGCTTTACGCGAAGGATCGCGCCGTGGAGCGGCTCGGCCCCAACGGCCTCTCCAACGTCTACCTTGGCGGCCTTAATATTGAAGATCGGTTCCGCTACAACCAATCCTTCAAGAGCGTCAACGCCATGGTCCCGAGCGTCATCGTGCTGATGCTGATCCTGGTCCCCGCCATCATGTCGGCCATTGCGGTGGTGCGCGAGAAGGAGACCGGCTCCATAGCCAATTTCCGCTCGACGCCCATCAGCAAATTCGAGTTTCTCTTCGGCAAGCAACTTCCCTCTGTCGCCGTGGGAATGGTGGCTTTCTCCCTCCTGGTGCTGATGGCGATCTTCGTGTTCAAGGTGCCGGTCAAGGGGTCTCCCGGCACGCTCGCGCTTGGAACCCTGCTCTATGTGTTCTCGACGACCGGCTTCGGCCAGCTTGTCTCGACCTTCACCCGCACGCAGGTCGCGGCCGTCTTCGCAACCTCCATCCTCGCCGTCATTCCGGCCGTGAACTTTTCTGGCCTGATCGTGCCGGTGTCCTCCTTGTCCGGCGAGGGGAGGTTTCTGGGCCTGACATTTCCCGCGGCCTGGTATCAGCCGATCAGCGTCGGCGCCTTTACGAAGGGGCTCGGCCTCTCCGATTTGTGGTTCGACCTCATTATCCTCGCGGTTTTCGCGCTCTTCTACCTCATCGCCGCGCTGATCGTGCTGCGGAAACAGGAGGCTTAAGATGTCCCCCAGGCGCCAAGAGGCGGCCTCGAAAAAAGAGGCGGGGCCGCCGGAGACGCGGGCTAAGGGGTTTAGCGGCCTCGGCGGGCATGTCGTCAACATCTATCGGCTGATGATCAAGGAGATGCGGAGCATACTGGCCGACCCTATCATGCTGGCCCTTGTCGTCTACGCTTTCAGCGTCGCCGTCTACGCCGTGGCCACAGGCGCTTCGATGGAGGCGACCAATCTCGCTGTCGGCGTCGTCGACGAAGACCATTCCGACCTGTCGCGCCGAATCGCGGATGGGCTCACTCCGCCGCTCTTCAAACCAGCCGTAGAGATCGCGGCAACGGACATTGACGCAGCGATGGACTCGGGACGTCTTGTCTTCGTCATCGAAATCCCGCCCAACTTTCAGGCCGATATTCTCTCCGGGCGGGCGACGTCGATCCAAGTGAACGTAGACGCCACGGCTATCACGCAGGCCGGCAACGGCGCGATCTATATCGAGAGCATCATCTACAATGAGGTCGCGGCCTTCCTCTCCGGGCGCGAGGGAGGCCTCGACATCCCGGTCAATGTCGTAATGCGGGCGAAATTCAATTCCAACTTGAAATCAAGCTGGTTCACCTCGGTGATGCAGGTCATCAATAATCTTACCCTTTTGACGGTGATTCTGACCGGCGCGGCGCTCATTCGCGAACGCGAGCAAGGCACGGTCGAGCATCTTCTCGTCATGCCCATTGTGCCGTCCGAGATCATGCTGTCAAAGATCCTGGCCAATGGCCTCGTTATTCTGGCCGCGGCCGGACTTTCGCTGACGCTTGTGGTGCAGTGGTGGCTGCAAGTGCCGATCGCCGGATCGATCTCGCTGTTTCTCGGCGGGTCGTGCTTTTACGTCTTCACGGTGGCGGCGCTCGGCATTCTTCTGGGCACGATCGCCTCCACGATGGGGCAGTTCGGACTGCTGGCGATCCCCGTGCTGCTGGTCATGATGCTGCTTTCGGGAAGCACCACTCCGATGGAGAGCATGCCGGTCTGGCTGCAATATCTGATGCAGACGATCAGCCCGACGCCGCATTTCGTCGCTTTCGCCCAGGCGGTGCTCTATCGCGGCGCGGATTTTTCCATTGTCTGGCCGCAGTTCATCGCAATGGCCATCATCGGCGGGGTCTATTTCGTCTTCGCCTTGCGCCGCTTCCGCAGCGTCATTTTTGGCGGGTGAAGTCCGGCCAAGCCGAGGCCGCCTGAGCGTTCAAAGTGCAGCATAGTGACGATTGACAATCTTTACTAAAATAACATAGGCGCTGCGCCGCAAGGCTTCGGATGCTCGCGCCCCCTTTTGATCAGCTACGCCGTTGCCTCTCGCATTAGGAAGCGGCGTCCCGGGCGCCGCGCTCGATCATCCAAAGCCGAGGCGGACGGAGGCTACGAATCGGGGGTCAGGAATTCGGCTCTCTTATGGCTCGGCGATTCCATACTGCGAACATCTGGATGCTTCGCCCGATCGACGAGGACCGCCTGTTCCAGGACCGCTTTCGAAGCGTGAACGCGGATGATGCAATCGACAACATCGACAGCACGTTTGCGGAAGCGAACCTCGCCGCTCGTGATATTTTGGCGAATGAACGCGCCAAAGCGGGCGATTTTCTCGGCGTCGACCCATGATCCCAATTCCGAAGGATGAATCGAGTGGGATGCTATGCTTTGAGCAGTTCACCGCTTTTTTCAACACCTGGATCAACCAAACCTTGGTATAGATTCGCATACCAAGTAATGCTTATAATTACGAAAGTACAATAGAGCGACGACCATACTTTGTCTAAATAACCGCTGGTAGACAAATATGGAGCATCGCACCATGAACACGAACATCATAATGCCTCCCGTAAGGCGCGTTGGCTCCAACGCGAAAGAAGGCTTTGCAGCTTTTTGGAAGCATAGCGGCGCGCTTCACGCCGCCGGGATGGGACTCGCCACCACGGCAGTATTCGCCTCGGTCGCAATGGCCACGGCGCGGGAGCGCTATCCTGTCGGCGCAACTCAATACTATGGCCTCTATCAGCACTATGGCCTCTATCAGCCGACCCAGCACGCTCTCAGTCTTTCGCGCCAGGACCGCATCCGGTACCATCACTCGGGAACGCGCGGCCGCGACGGCCTCGGCGGAAGCCCGCTGCATCCTGAAGGCCCCGGCAATCCGAGCGACTAACGCCGACCGCCTTTTGGTCGCGACAAAGCGTGCGACTGCGGTCTGCCCCCAATGGGCTGAGGCAGGTTAACTTAGGCCAGCGAGCGCCCAATGAAATCGTCAATGCTGCGCTGGTCGATGAACCGGCCCAGCGCAGCATCGACAGGCAGACGGAATCGCTGCGACTGGACAATGGAGATTACGATGCTGGATCACGGTCAATCCTAGCCGGCCCGGAGAGGTCCTGATTGCAATCCCGATACGGCGTCAGAGATCAATCATTTTGAGATCAAGATTCCCGTTCTCGGCAGCGTGTAGCTTAAGATGGCGCCTGGCGGCATCTTTCGGGAACCTCACCCTGTGTTGCGCAGACCTGCAGCGATTCCGTTGATCGAGATGAGAATGCCGCGCAGGGTTTTGTCGTCATGCTTGCCGCTTCGCCAGCGGCGAATAAGCTCGACCTGGAGATGATTGAGCGGCGCAATATAGGGAAAACGGTGCTTGATCGAGCGCGCCAGAGTCGGGTTATCGGCAAGGCGCTCGGTTGTGCCGGTGATGCTGTTGAGAGCTATCACTGTGCGTGTCCATTCCTGCTCCAAGGCGCCAAAAACCGTCTGGGCGAGCTCCTGGTCGGGGACGAGATCCGCGTAACGCTTCGCAAGAACCATATCCGCCTTGGCGAGCACCATGTCCATGTTTGATAGAAGAACGCGGAAGAACGGCCATTCGTCGCTCATGCGCCTCAACAAAGCCATGCGTTCTACGGGAGCCTCCCTGGTGAACGTTTCCACCGCGGATCCAAAGCCAAGCCAGCCGGGCAGAGCGATGCGCGACTGACCCCACGAAAAGCTCCAGGGAATGGCGCGGAGATCTTCGATACGTCGCGTCGAGCGGCGTGAGGCCGGACGCGAGCCGATGTTCAACTCGGCGATTTCTGCGATCGGCGTAGCGGCGAAGAAGAAATCGACGAAGCCTGGAAAGTCATATACGAGCGCGCGATAAGCCGCCATGCTCACCCGAGAAAGCTGATCGGCGGCTAAAAGAAACTCATCCGGCGCTGGCGTCGTAGGCGGAAGAAGCGTTGCTTCGAGCGAGGCCGCTACAAGAGCTTCGAGATTGTGTCGGCCAATGGCGGGGTTTGAGTATTTGGATGCGATGACCTCGCCTTGTTCGGTTAATCTGATCTGTCCGTTCACTGTTTCTGGCGGCTGCGCGAGGATTGCTTGATAGCTCGGTCCGCCGCCGCGCCCAACCGTTCCGCCGCGCCCGTGAAAAAGACGTAGCGTGACGCCCTCGTGCTCCTTGAAGAATTTGGCAAGCGCGGTAGAGGCGCGGTAGAGTTCCCAATTGCTGGTGAAAAAGCCGCCATCCTTGTTGCTGTCGGAATAGCCAAGCATGATTTCCTGCTGCGCGCCCGATGCGCGGATCAGATCGCCGACTCCTGGCAGCGCGTAAAAAGCTTGCATGATTGATTCGGCGTTGCGCAAATCCTCAATTGTCTCGAAGAGGGGAACAACCAGCAACTCCACTACAGAGTCGGTATCCCCCAGCGCGCCATGCATCATGCCGCATTCCTTGAGCAGCACAAGCGCTTCAAGGAGATCGCTGATCGTTTCAGTGTGGCTTATGATGTAGTGGCGAATCGCTTGTTCGCCGAATGATTTGCGCAGATCCCGCGCGGCCTCGAAGATTTCGAGCTCTTCCCTTGTGCGTTCAGAATATTGCACGCCGGGCACGCGCAGCGGTCGCGGGTCTCGAAGAAGATCGAGAAGGAGTTCCTGCTTGCGCAATTCGTCAAGGTTTCCATAATCTGCGGCCACACGCGCGATGGCCAGTAGTTCCGCGAGCGTCTCTTGGTGTCGGTCGGAGCTTTGGCGAAGATCGACCGTGGCGAGATGAAAGCCGAAGACGTCGACAGCCCTGCGCAAAGGTTTGAGCCGCGCGGGAATCAAGGCGCTTCCATGATTCGCGTTGAGCGAACTTTCAATGACGCCGAGATCGGTCTGCAGCTCCTTGGCGTCAAGATAGGGTTCGGCGGGCGGCGCATGTCTCACCGATTCGACGCCGGTCAGCTTCACTAGAGTTGCTGACAAGCGCGCATGGACGCCGATTAGCGCACGCCGATAAGGCTCGTCCTCTCGATGCGGGTTCTCGTCGCCGGATCGGTCCGCCAGGGACTGCAAGTCCGGCGTGCGCCCGACGAGAAGGCTCGAGATCGAGAGTTCGCCGCTGAGTTCGCGAATTTCCGCCAGATAGTGACGCAGCGCCGTCTCGCACTGTCGACGAAGCGCAAGCGACAGCGTTTGCGAGTTCACATTGGGATTGCCGTCCCGGTCGCCGCCGATCCATGACGCCATGCGAAAGAAGGGCGCCACATGCAAGCCGCCAAGCCTTTCTTCGATTTCATCGTAAAGGCGCGGAATTTCCTGTAGGAAGGTCGTTTGGTAAAAGCCTAACGCATTTTCGATTTCGTCGCGGACGCTCAATCGCGCATAGCGCAACAGCCGGGTCTGCCAGAGTTGCGCTATCCGCGCCCGCAACAGAGCCTCGTTCTGTTTCTTCTCCCGTCCGCCTTGCAAGCTTTCCCGTGCAACGAGGAGGCTCGCAATCGAGCGTTCGGCGTCGCGCAGGCTCTTGCGCTGCACCTCGGTCGGATGCGCGGTCAGCACCGGAGAAACCAAACTTCCGCCGAGCGCCGCGGCAATCGTCTCCGGCGCTACTCCTGCAGCGGCCAATCGCGTGAAAGTCGAGGCGAGACTCCCGTCATTTGCGGGCCTTTCGGTCTGATCCTCCAGCGCTGCGCGACGACGAATATGATGCCTATCCTCGGCAATATTGGCAAGGTGCGAGAAATAGCTGAAGGCCCGGATCACCGACATGGCCTGTTCCGCCGTCAACCCGCGCACAATCGCGTCGAGCTCGCGGCCAACTTTCGGGTCCGCGGCGCGTTCGACGGCGACGCTGAGACGACGAATGGCCTCGATCCGCTCGAATGCTTCGGCGCCATCTTGCTCGCGAATGGTGTCGCCGAGCAACTGGCCGAGCAGACGTATATCATCAATAAGCGGCTGTTCCTTGGCAAAGGCGCTGCTTTTCGAGATTGAACCGAGCATCTGTGTCATTCAGGCCTCGTGCTGCTTGCGGTCTAGACGGTTCGACTAAATTGAGGCGAGCGCAATGGCTCGCTTCAATTACTAAAACAATCACCGGGCCGACGCCAGACTCGGCGAATTGTGGAATTCATAGCCATTGCGGCGATAGCGGCCAGCCGAAGTTCAGGCCGAACATTACATAAGCTTTGGATCGCTGGCCACGCTTAGCGGCGATCTCCCTTGGAAGAGCAATGGGCAGATCAATTACGTCGAACCTCGCCAGGCCGGCTTGCGCGTAACGACAGCCCTCAAGGAAGCGACGACGAATTTCGCCCTTCACCGTGGAAGAACAAACGCCGGCAGATGTGATGGAAATGACGTGGCGCCGACGTTTTGCGCCAGGCCCGAAGCCCAGTTCGTCACACTGTCGCGTTTGTTGACCACAATATGATCCGCTCGAATCCGGCGAATCGAGGGGTTTGCTTCTTCATTTCGCGCCGCGAATTTGTGCTACGCTCCGATCTGGGCGCCTTACAAGATACAGATTACGATAGCCTACCCAGATGACTATCGCGAGGTCGGTTGACAATGGAGCCTGCCAAGACTGCAATCGCACGCGATCCCATCCTTATCGATCTTGCGCTGCAGGGCGGAGGCTCGCACGGGGCGTTCACCTGGGGCGTGCTCGATCGTCTGCTTGAGGAGCCCTGGCTTGAGATCGACGGCATTTCCGGCACCTCGGCCGGCGCGATGAACGCGGCGGCGCTGGTCGACGGCTACGTGAAGGGCGGGCCGGCCGGCGCGCGCCAGGCGCTCGAGACGTTCTGGCGCCGCGTCTCCGACGCCGCCCGATTCAGCCCGTTCCGGCGCGGGCCGCTTGATGTGCTCCTCGGCCGCTGGACGCTGGACTCTTCGCCCATCTATGTCGGCATTGACCTCATGTCTCGCTTGTTGTCGCCCTACGACTTGAATCCGATGGGGAAGAATCCGTTACGCGAAATTCTCGCCGAGCTCATCGATTTCACGCGGCTGGCGCAAGCGCCCATAAAGCTCTTCATCACCGCCACCAATGTCCGGACCGGCCGCGGTCATGTGTTCAAGAACGATGCGATCACGGCCGACGTTTTGCTTGGCTCGGCTTGCCTGCCGACCATGTTTCAGGCCGTAGAGATCGATGGCGAACTTTACTGGGACGGAGGCTATTCCGGCAATCCTACGATCACGCCCCTCATTCGGGAATGCAAATCACAAGACACGATTCTCGTTCAGATCAACCCGGTCGAGCGCAAAGAATCGCCGCGTTCCGCGTCGGAGATTTTGAACCGTCTGAACGAAGTGTCCTTTAACGCCGTTCTCCTAAAGGAGCTGCGCATGATCAGCTTGCTTCGGCGCGTCGCCGATCCAGGCGACAGCGAGGGCGCGCAATGGGCGGGCATGCGCCTCCACCGAATCGCGAGCGAATTGATGACCGACCTCGGCGCCTCCTCCAAGCTCAATGCGGAATGGGACTTCTTCACCCTGCTGCGTGATGAGGGGCGCAGGTCCGCGCAAGCCTTTTTGGAGACGCATGCGTCGGATCTCGGATGCCGCTCGACGCTCGATGTCGATGTTCTTCTGGAAGGGATCTGAGCATGGGGCTTCTCGGCATTCTTGTCGCTCTAGGGCTGCTGATCTGGCTCGCCTATCGGGGCTGGAGCGTGCTTCTGCTCGCGCCCGCCGCCGCGATCCTCGCCGCCGGATTAGCCGGCGAGCCGCTGCTCGCCCATTGGACGCAAACCTTCATGGGGAGCGCCGCGCGTTTCATCATGCAATTCTTCCCGATTTTTCTTCTGGGCGCCCTGTTCGGCAAGCTCATGGAGGATAGCGGCTCCGTGTCCTCCATCGCCGACTTTATGACCGAGCGTCTCGGCGCGCGACGAGCGGTGCTGGCCGTCGTTCTCGCCGGCGCGCTGGTCACCTATGGCGGCGTCAGCCTCTTCGTAGCGTTCTTCGTGCTCGCCCCGATGGCGCATGAACTGTTTCGCGCGGCGGGGATCCCGAAGCGGCTCATGCCGGCGGCCATCGCGCTCGGCACGTCGACCTTCACCATGTCGGCTCTGCCCGGAACGCCGGCGATTCAGAATGCGATCCCGATGCCGTTCTTCGGCACCACGCCTTTCGCGGCGCCGGGTCTTGGCGTCATCGCCTCGCTCATCATGGCGGGGTTCGGCCTTTGGTGGCTCGCCCGCGCCGAAGCCAAGGCGCGCAGCAAGGGTGAAGGCTATGGCGCGACCGCCGACCTCGCCATGGACGCTGTGGAGGATGAGATCGTCCGCGAGCGCGCGACGACCGCCAGCGCGTTCGATCCAGCGGAGATACGCCGTGGCCATCCGGGCGCCGTCGCTCCATCCATCGCTCTGGCCGTCTTGCCGCTGGTTATCGTGGTTGGCGTCAATCTCCTGATGTCGCTGTTTATATTGCCTCGTCTCAACGCCTCATATCTCGCCGATGAAGCTTGGGGCTCGACATCGCTGTCCGCCGTCGGCGGCGTATGGTCCGTCGTCGCAGCGCTCGCGGCCGCCGTCGTTGTGCTCGTCGCCATCAATTTTCGGCGTCTACCGGCGCTGCGCGCAACCATGGACGCCGGGGCCAACGCCTCCGCCCTACCGGTGTTGAGCGTCGCGAGCCTCGTCGGCTTCGGCTCGGTCGTCGCTGCCCTCCCTGCTTTCGCCATGGTGCGCGATTGGGTGCTTGGAATCGAAGGCGGCCCGCTGGTGTCGCTGGCGGTGGCGACAAATGTGCTCGCCTCCCTCACCGGCTCGGCGTCGGGCGGATTGACGATCGCGCTCGACGCGCTCGGCGCCTCCTATATGCGTCTCGCCGCCGAGCAGGGCGTCAACCCGGCGTTGTTGCACCGCATCGCCGTGATCGGCGCAGGCACGCTCGACAGCCTTCCGCATAATGGCGCCGTGGTCACGCTGCTCGCGGTCTGCGGCTCGACCCATCGCGAGAGCTATCTCGACATCGTCATGGTTTCGATCGTAGGCGGTCTTCTTGGCCTCGCCGCGGTGATCGGATTGGGGACATTATTTGGGTCATTCTAGGCGCTCCGGCGCAACTAAAAATCATATCATTTGCCCTGGAGCATGCTCCAACTCCGTGAATCTGAGCAATTCCTTTTCGATCAGATGACTCCATCCGATCGGGAAGCGCTCTGGTCCCCTGCCGACGCGCGCGAGGCTTTGAAAGATATGAACGCTATAGAACGAGGCGTCCAGGCGGTCATCTTCGGTAGCCGCTGGCTGGCGGCGCCGTTTATTTTTGGGCTCATCATTGGTTTGGCGGGGCTGCTTTACAAGTTCGTCGTCAAGCTCGTCGAATTTGTGTTGCATTTGAAGGACGTTCCCAATTCAGAGGCGCTCGTCAGCGTCCTTAGTCTCGTCGATCTCTCGCTCACCGCCAATCTTATCTTGATTGTGATCTGCTCGAGCTACGAGAATTTCATTAGACAACTCAATCCGGCCGAGCATCCCGATATGCCGAACGGGCTGATCAGAATCGGATTCTCCTTGCTGAAGCAGAAGCTGCTCGGCTCGATTGTGGCGATAGCGGCGGTCCATGTGCTGGAATGGTTCATGGACATTGACCACTATGCCGACACCGTCACTCTTGCGTGGCTTATTGGAACCATGATGGCCTTCGCGGTTGTCATGCTCGTGGTGGCGACCGCGGACCGTGTGAGCGACGCGGGCGCACACAAGGATCATTGAGGGCGCCTCGCGCGCGCTGTCCAGGCGCCGTCTTGTTCGATGCTCCGCGTTCCTTTAAATTAAAATCCTCTGGGAACGCCGACCGCGAATGCGGACAGGGGTCAAAGAGAAAAACCGCATAGGCAGCCTGACGCGCCTTGCGCCTTGCGCGCCGCCACCTGAAAGGATTCGCAAAACATGATGTCTCGTCGCTCTTTCTTAGATGGTCTTCTCGCATTCGGCGCCGCTGCGGCGCTTGTCGGCGCAGTCGCGTCCGAAGCCATGGCCGCGACTCCCGAGCCGGTGGAAGGCGCGGCCGCGCGCAATCATCGCCGAGCCCGTCCAAACACATTTTGGAGCCGTCGCGCCCGGCGCAGAGCCAAGATCGCGCGTCATCGCCGCGCTGCGCCGCAATAATGACCGCGCCATGGATCATAATGATTTTGGATTGAGCCAATCCGAAATCAACTCGTGATCCGAGTCCAAATTGGGGACGGCGCCTCGGCTCATTGCGAGTTCCGACCGAAATCGAACTCACGACTCCGAATGGCTCCGTACCTACGTCGGCCCGACGATCATCTGGGCCTTGCCTGACACGATTCGGCGCCAGGAGGGCGGCGTCGCGGAGGAAATCGAGCGCTGTGCGCGCATCCGAGTAAGCTACCGCGACCTGAACTGTGAATAAGCATGGAATAAGGACCGCTCCCCGTCAGATCCAAAATTGCACGCCGATTGACGCTCTCTGAAGGTCACGCGTCAACTGCCAGTTATAAGCAGGTTCGCCATCGCGTGAGTCATAGGTTGGTTCGTCGCCGCCTCGTAATAGGTGAAAGCCGGCGAGGGATTGACCTCGAAGCACACCCACTCTCCGGAGGGGGTCAAACGCAGATCGACGCCAGCCGCAGCCAGTCCCAGCGACGTGACGAGCGCTCGGCACCTCTCTTCGACCTCGCCCGGCAGCGCGCTCGCGTAGAGGTCGACGCCTTCCCCCTCACGGCCGGCGTAACGATAGTCGTCCGCGTCGCTGACGACCTCCGAACAAAAGACCGCCTTGCCGATGACGTGGACGCGGTAGTCGCGTCCGCGGACGTATTGTTGGAACTGCGTCGGACACCAGACAATGTCCGAAAGTCGATCCCAATCGTCAGGTTTCAGTCGCTTGACGATGCTGCGCACGCTGCTCACCGATTTGTAGATCAGCTCGCCATGCCCCGCGAGAAAGTCTCTGACTGCGGCTGGATCGGTCGTCACCAGCGTGTCGGGAACTGCGAAGCCCTGCGCGCGAATCAAATCGAGTTGATAGGGTTTGGAACTGTTCGTCGCCATCGCCTCAAACGCGTTCACGACAAGAGCCGGCGTTGCGTCGAGAAACGCCGAAACGGCCTCGTCCACTGCGCGAGCGTGACCGGCGAGCGCCGAGTCCTTGTCCGCGCCTGAGGTGAGCAGCCGCGACTCTCCACAACGCAAATAGACCGCCTTCACTGACGACAGATCGCAACGATCATCGCCGAGGCGGATTTCGCCGACCGCCCGCGCGCGCAGATCGATCAGGGTTTCGTGAACGCGCCGTTGATCCAGGAAGAACACTTCGGCGCCCCGGCCCAGCAAGGCTGCCCGCGTCGCCATGAGCGGGCTGTCCTCGGCGACGCCCCAGAGCAAGATCACGCCGCGCCCGAGGTTCGGAATCGGAACAGGTCGAGCGTCGCCATCGCAATGTCCCGGTCAGCCAGATTGACGAGCGGACTCGCGTGCACGAACAGCGCATCGTCCCCTTCGCCCGCGAACTCCGCCCGAAGCATTTCCGCCCGCGCCGCTCGCGCCAGCGCGGCGACTGCGGGTCCAAGGCGAGCGTCGCCGAATACTGCGTCCCCGACGAGCGTGACGACGGTGCGCGGCGCATCGTCCAAGGGATTCGCTTTGTCGATTGCCAGGTCGAGGCTTGCCAGGCGCGGCTGAAACCGAACCGCTATCCCCAGTGCGTCGGCAAGCCGTCGCCAGTGTTCCGGCGACCAAAGCGGGCCGCACAGAGATTGCGAGGTCGGACGGTTGTGGACGCCGCGCTCGAGGGCGCTCAGGAAGGCCAGCATGAAGGCGGTCATTTCGCTTGCGACATAGGCGCGATCCTCGACCGCAATGTGCGGGACCTGCGACTCATCGACGTGACTAAGCCGGGGCAGAACGCCGCGAATCTCGTCGCGTCGGATGCGTCGAGACCCGCAGACCGCGATCAGGGAATTCGGGTCACCCGACCGAATCTTCCAGCCTTCGCGCGACAGGTCTCGCGGCGTGACGCGCAGAACGTCCGCTTCGGCGTTGGCCTCGACGAAAGTCGCGGCCTGCACGTCGAAGGGGTCGGCCAGCACCAGCAGCGCGCCGGCGCTAGTCAAACGCGCCTCAAGGCGCGGCCCGCGGCGTGAGGTTTGGACGCTCGCTCGGCCGAATGAAGGCCCGCCCAGGAGCAGCCGCGTCGCCCACTTCGAAGCCCGCGTCTGAAACGACTGTCTCACTCGGCATAGCCAAGCTGACGAACTGGATTTCCATCGCCTTCGCGTCCAAGACGGCGTGCTTTTCAACTTCCTTCACCAGCTTATCCGGCGGGTGTTTCTCTCGCTCCTTGTCCTTGTCCTTGTCCTTCTCCTTATCCTTGTCCTTGTCCTTCTGCTTGAGGCGCACATGCACCTTCGCCTTCGCGGACTGAGCCGGGTTGGCGGTGGATGTTGCAACGATCTGGAAGTCCCCCGCGGTAGCCGGTGCGATGTAAAGGCCTTGGTTGACCGTTCCTCCGGCGTTCGTATTCACGTTGTTGAGGTCCTGAATGCTCCACGTCACGCCATTGTCAACCGCTGCGCCGACGACATTGGCGGAAAACTGCTGGCTGTGGCCGGCGAACACCGTCAGTTCCGCCGGCGAGATGGAAACTTTCACGACCTGCACCGTGATCATCGCATTTCTCACAGTGGCGTTCAACGTGGCGGTGATCAGCGCGTCAGCGGTATTTGCTGCGGCGGCAGATGTGGAGATCGTGAATGGCGCCGGATTCTGGGTATGGTCCTTGGGAATATTGATGGTCGCCGGGGAAACTGTGATGCCCGCGGACGCGCTCAGAGCAACGTTCACGCCAGCATCCGAGGATGCAGGAAAATCGAGCGTGACCGTGCCTGACGCGGTCCCTCCCGCATTGATCAATTGGGGGGCGACCGCAATGCCGAGGAGGTTCGACTGCGGCGCCTGCAGCCGCAGATAGAACCAACTCTCGAGGTCGCTGGCTCTGCGCCCGTCGCCGGAGGGAAACAGCAGGTCCACCCGCTGGGTAACGCCGTCCCGGCGAATTCCATCTACTCCGAGCGCGCGCCCATCGACGTAGAGCCGCTGATTGACGTTGTCCTGCCAAATTGCATGGCCGCGCAGCCGCACCTGCACCCGTACTCGCGTGACCGGGTTGGGCGCCTGAGAGGCAAGGTATGTCGACAGGCTGGCAAGTTCGGCTCCGCCGGCGCGCGGCTTCCACTCGATCACATTGGGCGCAGGGAAATCGATGTCGCCGTTCAGCGCGATCACATGCGTCGCCACGGCGCTGGGCCCCGCCTGCGCCAATGGGGGAAGCTCCAGCGGCGCCTCCATCGTCACGCTTAACGCCGCGCTCACGCTCTCGGCCGCTCCTCCCGCAGGAGGAGGCGTGATTGCGCCGTCGAGGATGATGCGCAGACCGTTCGTCAGCAACAGCGCCTGATCGAGATCATCGTCATTAACCCAACTCGTGCCGGCGACGTGGAGC
Organism: Methylocapsa polymorpha; assembly: GCF_045689225.1. Taxonomy (GTDB): domain Bacteria; phylum Pseudomonadota; class Alphaproteobacteria; order Rhizobiales; family Beijerinckiaceae; genus Methylocapsa; species Methylocapsa polymorpha. The sequence goes on from NZ_CP136862.1 coordinate 808,564, forward strand.
GCAGGGGGCGTCTCCGCCAACGGTGAGAACGACTTCCGGCAGTCCTGCAGGCTTTGGATTTTTCCTCCTAAAAAGGACGCCACGGCGAGTCGGCAGACATGGATCCTGTCGCCGCGCGGCGGCTGCGGCGTTGTGAAGGGCCAATCCACGGTTCCCGTGACCGTGCGAGCCGGGATGAGCCAGGAATCGCCGGTGCGATAGTCGCCCGCTTCGAAGATCACTTCGACGCCCTCTTCCAGCGTAATCCAGCCATCTCCGCCTGCTGGGGCGGCAAGCGGGATATCGCCCGCGCTGTCCCAGCGCCGCAGCCTCGGCGACAGCGCAGGATCGATGGCGGGGGGCGCCGTCTTCAGCACGACAAGCCGCGTCGCCTCGTCAACGTGGTCGATTTGGAAGAGAGGCCCTGGGAGACCCGCCAGTTCCGTCGCGGCGTCGAGCACTTCCACCCACTGACCGTTGGAAAAGCCGAGGGTCTCATCGCGACCGAGGTCGTGAACGGTCACCTGCAGCCCGTTGAACTTTTCGATCGCGGTGACGATCGAACCGTTGTCGCGCGACCATTTGAATGTCGCCGTCGCGAGCTGCCCGGCCTTATGGACCTCGACCCTGTAAAGCTGATTTTCGAGGCGCGTATAGCCCGCGCCCGGGGGCAACAGACACGGGTTAATTGCCGCCTGGACGGGCTGTGCGCGGGCGCTCATCAGACCCGTTCCAGGCGTCGTCAGCGCGGTCCACTCCGGAACCACGTCTCCACAGGCGACCGCGCCCGGCGTGGCCGGGCTCACCGGCAGCACTTTAACCTGCCACGCCGTCTTGATCCGAATTGCTGTGTCAGGGCCGCCGAGGGCGGTTTCACGGATCGACGGGTCCTCGAGCGCGGTGATCGTCCGCCGCCAAACATGGAGATAGACGATCATCGCAGTCGCATGCGCCGCATTCATCAGATCTGCGATCGCCGTCGCCCGGGGATAGTCGGGCTGGGCGAGGTAATCGAGCGCGGCGTCGTTTTCACAAAGCAGGCCGTCGACGTAGTAGCGACCGGAACCGACGGTGAGAGCCGTCCCGTCCGTTGTGATCTGAAAGCCGGCGTCGTGCAGCGGCGCGCCGGAAGCCCCCACAACATCTTTCGCCTGGATTTCAGCCCGTCGGCGATGGATGTCCTGTTGCTCGTTCCAGTCGGCGTCGAGTTGGACGCGACCCTGCTGCATGACGACGCCATCATAGTGCTTCTTGGCGTCGAACGTGTCGCGGCTGATGTCCCCCTTCATAACGACCCCCCACTCAGGCTCACGTCGCGTAAGCGACGCCGGCCTCCAGCCCAAAACGCAAATATTCGTCGAGCCGCAGGCGCAGATTGGTTTCCCGCTGCGGCTGATACAGAAGGCGAAAAGCGCCCATCTCAGACCCGTCCTCCGAGCCCTCGCGGATTTCGCGCGGCGTGCGCCGACTGAGCTGGCCATAAGCCGCATCGCCGTAATTCAGCGAGACAAAGACCGGCTGTATCGAGGTCGGATCGGCCGCAGGCGCGGGTTGGCATTGATAGGGCCGCGGGACGCGCGCTCTCGGCGGCACATAGGAGAATCGAACCGAGCCGGTTTGTCGCCGCTCGGCGATGATAGGCGCGACCCAGGGGTCGCCTGCGTCTAGCCTCGCGAAAAAAATTACGTTCGACGCTTCCGTGAACTCGTTCGTGTGCACCTTGCCGACGATCGTGGTGTTCGAAACGGTCAGCGCTCCGCCTGCGGAGACGCCGTCGAGACCGGCGTAGGCGACCCCGCTTGGCGAAGTCGCGTCGATGATGCTGTTGGTGATCGTCACGCGCGCGCCGGGGGCGACCCGCAGACCGCCGAGAATGCAGTTGTCGATCTGCAAAGTCACGCCCGTCTCGATCACCAGACTTGGCGCGAGCGGCTGAGTTGGGGCTCCCGCCCCGGTCAACGAGAGGCCGGGGGGAAGCGTGCAATGCCGCAGCGCCAAGGCGTTCAACCGGTTGTTGGGCGTCGCCTGCACATGGACGCTTTTGCCCGCGATCAGAAGGCCGTTGAGGCTCACCTGCGAGCCGTCCGCTCCGGCGATCGTCAATTCACCGCCGAGCGAAAGCATCGGCCTCAGCTTGTCCGCCGAGCGAATCTCTAGGCTTGCGCCAGCTGTCGAGACATTCACCGAGAGCGTCTCCGCGTAGACGCCGTTGTCCGCGATCTCCACCGCGCCTCCACCGGCTGCCGCTGTCAGCGCCGCCTGGATCGTCGCCCGCTGCGTCGGCGTGACGACGACGGGCGAGAGCGTCGCGAAAGTCGCGACCCTATCGTAGGACCCCCCGCCCATTTCCCCCACAGCGCCGCTGTGGAAGCTCACCTTCGGCGTCGTTGCCGGGGGCGTTCCGAATGCGATCCGCCCCAATTTCGGATCGACGGCGACCTTGCCCGCGGGCGGCGTATGCGCCCATGCGGCGCCCATGTCGGACAGATCGCAGACGGCAAGCGCGTCGAGCGTCACGCCTTCTATGAAGAAGCTCTTGTCCGCGCCATAGAACTGGTCTTTGGCCGCCGCCAGCGCCCAACGCTCGAACGGCTGGGAAAAGTTGCGCGCGTCCAGAGATAGGGCGGCGTCATCCTTGGGCGCAGCGGCGCTGAAAAGCTCGATTGGCGCTCCAAGCGGGTTGAACAGGTAACGGCTCACGTCGATCCGCGCAGCCGGCGACGAGGACAGAAAGTTGGTGCGAAGGCGCCACAAGGCGATCGTGACATTGGCGATGTTCGCGGCTTCAGCGCGGCGGGTCGGATTGCGAATCTCGACGAATCGTAGATTTCGGTCGAACGGTCCGCCTGGCCGTTCGCCCCGCTGGGCTCCACGCACTTTGGCGAACGTCGATGCGCCGGGATTGAGATGGTTCAGATAGGACGTGATCGCCAGCCTCTCGAATTGTTCGACGACAAGCGCTTCCCAACCCGTGACGTCCCACGCCAGGAGCTCGAGCGTGGCCGCCGTGCCCTTACCGCGCCGCAACGCGAGTGTATTGGCGACTTCGGCTCGCGGACTGCTGATCTGCGGCGTCACTCCATGCAACTGGCGATGGCCGATCAGGCTGCCGATGTAAGGCACGGCCCAGTCCGCGCAGGTCTCAATGAATTGGTCGTCGTAAAGCTGAGCGAGGTCCTCCTCCAGCAGTGCGAGCTGATCCGCGACGACGCTCAAGAGCGCCGACAGATCGCCGCCTTGGTCGCGGGTGCGATAGACCGCGGGCAGCATGTCCAAGAGCGTGCGCTCGTCGAAGGTCATCCGAGTGCTCCCACGAGGTCGACGGGCCTGGGATCGAGCGTTAGCAATTCGGCCGCGATCAGCGCGCCGTCGTCGCCCGAACGCGGCGCCGCCGCAGCGAGCGCCATGTAGATCCCGCCGCCGTTGGGGTCGTCTATGCGAAAGAACCGGACGATATCGACGGCGACGACGCCAGCGACGGCCTGCATCGTCGCCATGGCTTCACTGAGCGTCGCCGGCTGGCCAAAACTTCGCACGTCGAAGGAAAAAGCGGTGCGCAACGCAGCGTCCACTGACGCGAGCACACTGGCGATTTCATAGTCTGCGGCGACGATGATGGTCGCCGACAATCTGAAGAACGCCTGCCGGTAAGACTGAACGCGCAGGGACACATGCGGATCGCCCGCTGCGCGCATAGCCGCCAGCAAGCTCTTGTAGGTCTGCCCGCTCTCCAGCAATTCTTCGCCCCCCGCGCCGGCGACCGTGACAAAGACCCCCTGTCGCTGTCCGCTCCAGCTCCAGGTCGCGAGCGCCTTGCCCACGCCCTGGAACGCTCTCGCGAAATCTTCATAGTCGCTAAGCGACACGATCCGGTCCAGCGTCAGGACGGTCAGCGCAGCGTTGTTGCGAATCTCATCGAGCGTTTCGGCATCGGTCGCCCCCGCCGCCGCAAGGGGATTGATCGCCGACCGAACCCCCATGGGACGGACGGGGAGCAAGGACAGCCTCCCAGCGTCGACGTTGCCGACTTTCCCTCCCCCTTTACGATACGTCGCCTGGACGTTCTCGTTCCCGGTCGCAAGCCGGGCGCCGACCACGCCGTCGCCGAATTCGACCGCCGCCGTCCCGTCGTCGTCGATGCGCACCGCATAGACGCGGTCGTTAGGGCCCTGTCCGAAGAAGCTCGGCGACTCGCGCCACAGCAAACTGTTGGCGCGGACCTCTAGCGTCGAGCGCGCGCCGCTCGCCGAATCGCTGTTCACGTAGGTCAGCGGCGACTGGCGCAGAGCAAAGCGCTGGAACGGCTGGCTTGAATCCCCCGAGCCGAGGATCTCTCTCACCGTCTCGCCATGGGTCGCCAACGCCACATTCGCGTTTACGGTGACGCTGTCGCGCACGTAGCTGTTGGCCAAAGCCTGGTCGAACGAGAGCGTCGTGTAACCGGCCCCGAAAGTGACGTCCGACAAGGTGAGCACCTCGCTTTCGACGACGCCATCGAGATCGGCGCGCGCGCCCGTCAGGACGACGCTCCGTCCGATCGTAAGCCCGAAATAGGTGCGGTCCAGCGTAACGCTCGCCCCCGCCACCGGATCGAGGATCGGCAGATCTGCGAGAGGCAGCTGTTCGCTTTGAACGTAGACCGTCGTTTCACGCAAGGATAGGCCGGAAAAGCCGTCGGCGCTGTCAACCCGCAGCCGTGTCGTCTTGCCGCTCAGCCCGTAGTCCGCGCGCGAAGTCTCTCCGACTTCCTTCACTCGGCATATCCTGCGCTCGTAGCGACTGTCCAGAATCGCCCAGCTTCCAGCGACGACGTTCGGATAGGTTCGGTCAAGATAGATGTCTCCGTTGGCCAATGGATCATCGTCGGACAAGGTGCGCGGGGTCGCATCCCAATTATTGGGATATGCGGCGAGCAAGCCCGGCTGTCCATTGGTCAGGGCAAGGTATTTCGGCGCGTTGTGGCCAAAGATCGGAGCGCGTTGACGAAACGCGAACGCTCCCTGCTCTACGCTGAACGGAGGAAATGACACCTGTCGCGCGAAATTGAGGGTCAATGCCGGCAGCGACCACTTATGCACCGTCGCCAGCGCGCTGAAATCGTGCTGCCGCCAGCTGAAACCCAAAATGTTGGAGGAAACGTAACTGTTCGTGAGCTTGGGAGCAATGCCGAAAAAGATCTCGATCGGCCAGGGCGGCAGGATTGGAAAATGAAAAGGCGGCGGGTCCGGGGGCGCCTCGGCCAGGTCGACGCGGGTCTGGTCTCTAGCCTGATCGCGGGTCACCTTCACCACGCGCTTCGCATCCCTGTCGCCCGCGACGACAAGGATCAAGTCGCCAGGGCTCATGTCCACATTGGCGCCGCTCAGGATCACGCTCTGCATGCCGACGTCGAGGGTCTGTGGCTGTGCGCGCAGCGGACGCATCGCGTTCCATTCCGGCCGCGCTTCGATGTCTTCGATGGTCTCGAAAGTCAGCGGCGCCTCGCCAGATTGCGGCAAGCTCTGAACCTTCAGCCGCGCGCCTATCGTCAACGGCTGCGCCGCCTGATCGGAGGCTCCGGGTGCGTCCTCCAGCGTGAAGGCAACGGCGGCGCTAGCGGCGACGCCGGGCCGCGGGCGGTAGTCGATCAGTCGCGCGAGTTCGAGCGCCGAGCGTCGCTCCTTCGCGGTGGGCAAATACGACTCATTTGCGATGCGCTCCTGATAGAAGGTCAGGACGTCTGACATTGTCGCGAACGCATCCACCAGCGCCACGGACAAATCCGAGGTTTCGCCCGTGTGCAGGCCAGTCTGAAGGGCGAGGCTCTCGAGCATCGTATCCTTGAACGAAGCGTAGTCGCCGACCCGATAAGAGATTTGCGCAAGACCGGGGCGGTTGTAGGTCAGAAGCGGCGTGCGCCGCGCTTCACCGATCGAAGCGCCGAACGGCGCGGAGCCGGACGTCATTTTCCACCCTCCACGATCGCGCGGAAAACGCCGCGCTCAGGGAAGTCGGGATCGTTATCGAGCCGCGCGATCTCGAGGCGCGCCATGTCCAGCTTGCCTGTGACAAGCGCTCTGGCATCAGGCCGCCCCCGCCGTTGGAACTTCGTGACCTGCGCGGCCGCGACGCCGTCCACGGCTTGCGCCACCGCGTAGAGCGGGCTGAGATAGACCGCCTGCCCAAAAACAAATTTGTCTGGAGAGAAGACGCCGCGCCCGCCGTCAGGCGTCAATCCCGAGCTGAAAACTGCCATCAGCGCCTGCTCGATGTCCGATCGGAAGTGATCGGGTTTCGCGATCACGCGCATCTCGATCTCCAACGCGACATATTTCGGACCGTTCACTTGCAGATCGTGTCCCGCGAGACGATAGGGCTCCAAGAAGACACGAACTCGGTTGGCGAAGTCCGCGTCGATCGCAGCGCCGCCGCGGCGCTCGACGGTGACGAAGACCGTCGACCAACTGCCGGTCCACCGGAACGCCGCCGCGGCGCGCAACACCTCCGGGTGCGTTTCGGCGAGGGTTTCGTAGTCTTCAGCCGTGACCGCCCGACGCTGGACGCGAAAGGCGATCGGCGCGGCGCGTCGTGCGTGCTCCATGCTCTCGGGCGCGACGCCGCCTTGAGCAGGTAAAGGATTGCGGACACTTCGAATGGCGGGATCCGCGCTGACGACATGGCTGATTGCGTCGGCAGCGACATTGCCACGCGTCGCCTCGCCGACGCGGTATCGGGCCTCAAAGGTCGCGCCCTGCGGCGGCCGCTGACCATGGACATCATCGCCAAAGCGAAGATAGGTTGAGCCGTCGGACTCGGTTTCGACAACGAAGTCGGCCGCTTCGGCCTCGCTGGCCAAGAGATCGCGGCGCACTTTCCACGCTGCAGGCTGCTGGCCGGCGCGAAGCTCGGTCAGCGCGACGGGCGGCGTCGCTTCCTCCGGTTTCGTGCGCAATGTCGCCGCGGCGGAAGGAGGCGGTAAAAGGGGGTCATAAGGCGCCGCATGGACAAGCGGACTGCCCCTCAGCCGGGGTCGATAGCGGGCCGGGATCGGCGTGGGTTCGCCCGGGGTGCAAGGATCGGCGCCCGACGGCGGCCGGAACAATTTCGGGGCGGGGACCTCGCCTAGCGTCTGGTCGATGAAGCTCGCGCCGTGATCAGCGAGCACGATATTGCCGAAAGCTACGGTCACGTCGTCGAGTTGCTTCGCGACTCCGTTCGATGTCAGCGATGCGGAAAACGGGAATGCGAAAGGAGTCGCGTCGTCGCGCGACCATTCGATCCTTGTGATCGGCGTCGCCCCAGCTATAGGAGGCGTGAGGAAACTGCCGCCGATCGGGTCCTGGTCCAGCGTGACCTTGGTGAGGCGCACCGCCCAGCGCCGCGCCGGATCAGCGTCCCCGGAATGGCCTGTCCGCGGGTTGAGCGCCTCCTGAAAAATGAGAACGTCGCCGACTTTCAGTTTGTCGAGCGAGCCCTTCAGCGTCGCGCTCGTCGCCCCCGCGGGCAGTCGGCATCGTCCGTCGCCAAAGGTGTGGAACGACAGGCGGTTATGCGCCGCGAACAGGGTCGCGTCCTCCATCGTCTCGAAAGTCTCCGGGCCCATTGCGGGGACCCTGGCGAGCGCGTCCGATCCGGGCGCGAGCCGCGCCGCCTGTCCGGGCATGGCGGTGTAGGCCTGCGCGCCTTGCTTCAGCACAACGTCGCTGTCCACTTCGAAGTGGAGGAAGGCGCGCGCGTTGACGCCTTCGTGCAGGAAATAGTCGACAAGCCTCGCGTGCCGGCGGACCGAAACGCGTCGCCTCGCGGTTCCCAGATAGGCCTCAGTCGCTACGGCGTCCTGCCGATAGCTCAAGAGGTCGCCGACGTGGGCGAAGAGTTCGACAAGCGCGACGCCAAGATCGGCGGGATTCCGCTCAGTCCATCGTGGCGCGACGGTCGAGAGCCGGTCGAGCATCAATTGCCGAAAGCTGTTGTAGTCCTTCGCAAGGTAGTCGATGTTCGGAGCGAGCCGCGGCGGCGGCGCGCTCGCCGCGAATCGCCGGGCCGGATCGAATTCGGTGGAGCATGCCGCCTTGAAGGAAAAGTCCACGAAAGACAGCTGCGGGTCCAGGCTTGCTGGATTGAATGCGGAACCGCTCGCGGCGACAAATTGCAGGCGATAGGTCGAGAAATCGCCGTAGGCGTTGAGATGCACCACAACAGCATCAGCGCCATAGCTGACGTCGTCGGCGCTGACGCCCGTGATGCGGTCGCCGCCCGTGATGATCACGTTTGCGGGCGTCAATCCCGGCGGGGCCGGCTTCAGAAAGTGTACTCGAAGAATGCGCTGTCGATCCGCCGGCGTCGGAGCGTCGGCGTCAAGGACCTCTAGATAGTCGATGCCGTTCAGCGTGGAGGCCGCCACCGCCGCGCGCCGTTTCTCGTCGCAACAGACATAGGCGTTCACAGCCCGCCTCCGGTCGCGAACGTGGCGGTCTTGATCTCCTGCGTTCTCCTGACCGCATATTTCACCACGACGGTGAGCGTCGAATCCTCCGCGGACACGTCGACCTGCTGAACGACGATCAAATCGCCCAGCCATTGCTGAAGCGCGCCCTGCACAAGGAATTGGGTCGCCGTCGCAAGTTCCGGACTGTTTGGCGCGAACACAAGCTGGCTCAGGGCGGCGCCGAAATTGGGCCGATTGATCCGCTCGCCTGGCGTTGTGAACAACGTCTGTTCGATGAGGTCGCGGATGTGCCGGTCGTCGTCGGCCAGAGTCGTCCGGCCGCCGCCGTCAAATTGATAGGGGAAAGCGAAGTTGGTCATGTCCCTTTCACCCTGATCTGCGTGACCAGCACGCTCAGCGGCGTGCCCGTCGGCGCGCATTGCGACTGGCTGTCCTGCAACAGCACCGGCTGATTCATGCTCGTCACGCGTGTAGCGGCGCTTACGAATTGCGCCGTGGCGCAGGGAGGATTCGGCGTGCCAGTGAGGGCGCATCCCGCGACCGCGTAGGCGGTGGACTGGATCACGACGGGTTGCCCGCTGACCCTCACGCGCGCAGCCGGCGCGGCCGGCTGCGCCTTCCCGCCGTGAGCGCAAAGAAGTTGGGACGTCGCATCGAGGAGATATCCCGGGCTCATATCACCTCCAACGCCTGGCCGTTGATCGAGACTTTTGGTCCCTCCAGCTTGACGGAGGCGACGCCGTTGCTGATCTGGATCGAGGTGGCGTCAAAAGCAATCTTCATCCCCGTCTTCGTCTCGATAGTGACGCCGCCCAGGCCGGGAAGATCGTTGATCGTGATAGTGGCGGTGACCGTCTTGATCACCTTCATCGTCGGCAGCGCCATAGAAGCGGGCCATTCGCCAAGCCCCCAAAAGCAGCCGCTCCAGATCGGCGATTCCGGATTGCCCGCCTCGAACTCCACCCAGACATTGGCGCCGACCGGCGGCAGGGCGAAGAAGCCGACGCCCGAACCGGCGAAGGGCGCGCACGGCATCGCCCAGACCAAGGCGGAACCGAGCGCCGCCGGCGCCGTCACCTGGAGGCGGCCGAGCAGCATCGGATCGAGGTTGTTCTTCACCTCACCGCGATATTTCCCATAGAGATGCTTCATGGAATCACCGCCGGCGTAAGCGCGCCGACGCCTTCGCGCGCCAGGCTGAATCTCTGCTTGTACTGACCTTTGCTGATCGAATGGCTCACGCTCTTGACGTAATAGAGCCCGTCGTTCGTGAAGCCCGCGCCGCGCAGACCGACGATGCTCCGGGCTCGGAGCACGCCGCCATATCGAAGCCCGTCGAGTTCGCCTTGCGCGGTGGCGACGTTGTCAACGGATTTGTCGGTCGCGCCCTGCGCGCGCCCGTAGGCCTGCATGACGTCGAGCCCGGAGCTGTTGTCAAGCAGCGTCGTGCGAACATTCGGAAGCTGCGTCGGCAACGCCGGAAGCAGCGCGAGCGGCGGCAGCCGCAGGCTGGCGAACGTCATCACCGGCAGGGTCGCGTTGAGCCGCTTATCGGTGACCACATCATCCACGATGGCGGGCGCCAGTCCGTTGTAGGAGAAACTGATCGACTCGACGTTGCTCTCCGGCCCCGATCCGACCGTGAGCGCGCTCTGTGGCAAGCCTATTCGCCGGGGCGGCCCCCAGTACGCGGTGTTGATCCCGGGGACGGGTCCGGGCTCGACATAGAACACATGCCCGAACCGCTCGCCGATGGCCTTGAGATGCTCGAGGTCTGTGCCCTGTTGCACAGGCGTCCGCTCGATGGGCAGCGGCTGATCGAGCGCAACCGGCGGAATGATCATCGGAATGAGCCCATATTGCGCGTAGCTGGCGATGATCGCCGCCGCAATCAGCGGCTCGCTCATGGCGATGTAACTGCTCCGCTTCTTCTTCATGTCCATCATCACGCTCACATCTTCGCCGGTCAGAGTCAACGTGGCCGCCCCTGGTTGACTGCCCGGCGACATCTGGATCGTCGTGATGATCCCATCCATGATCACTTGCGGCACAGCGTTGAAGAGCATCGTCAGGATCACGCGATTGAAAGGCCGCAACAGCGGATTGAGCAGCAGCCGGTAGTCCAACATGTCGGCGAGTCCCACTCGGCCGACTTGAAGCACGATCTGAAACCCGGATCGGCCTTCGTCGTTCTGCGTCACCGACACGCTCTGCACCGCCTCCGCAATATCGGGCGTGGCCGGAAGCGGCAACGTCGGCCCGATCAGGAGAGAGAGGTTAACCCCGAGGAACATGAAAAACACCAAAGGAGGAGCGAGATTCAGGCCTGTGGAGTGGGCACGCGGAGACGAACGGCCGGATTGCTTGCAGCGTCCCGCATCATGTCCTGCGGATCTATGACGTCGTTGGCGTCGCAGATGCGCCAAAACGCGAGCGGATCGCCGTAGACGCGATTGGCGAGCAGATCGATGCGATCGCCGGGAGTGACGGCTGCTTCGGCAAGCAGCGGCAGGCGATCGGAGCGCGGCAGGAAGCGCCGGCGCGCAAAGGCAATCTCGCGTCCGTCCGGCAGGACGATCGTCGCCGTGGGAATCGTATAGTAGCGGCTTGTGTGATCGAACATATCGCTCTTCCAAGTTCGTCGCGTCCTCAGCAAAACGCCGTGCGCTCTCTAACTCATTATTCGAAAACGGCTCACATGATGCGGATATTCTCGCCCATCACGCTCGACAGATCATTGACCACGTTCACGCGGCTCATGGTTTCCTTCACGATCTGATGGGCCAGGAAGATGTAATAGCCGGGGTTGGTGATCGAGAGATCGTTGTAGCTGAGAACTCTCAATCCCAACGCGGCCTTGGCTCGGATCGGATTGAGCGCGGGATCGTGGGCCTCTTCGGTGATCGCGCAATCCGTCACGCGAACGGGCAATATGCGTTGCGCCCCCCAGATGAACAGGGTCAGAGGCCCGTCCGCGGGAACGATTTCGATCACGCCCGTCGCGAGCAGGATGGTGTTGGCGATGACGGTTGCGCTTGGGGGGTAGGTCAGCATCTCTAGGGCGGAGATCTGTGGATAGATGCCTACTCCTCTCGCGACGCCGTCGCCAGTCTCGAGATGGTCGGTAGCGTCGATCTCGATATCGACCTTGATCGTCTCCTCGGGCGGGCCGGTGAGCCTTTGCGCCTCGGAGCGGGCGGCGTCGCCGGTCGGCGCCCGCGGCTTCAGCGTGCGGGTGAGCGTATCGGGATTGTATTGGAACACGATGACGCTCGGGACCTGGGTCAGTGGATCGATCGACACCAATGCGCCCTTGAGCACGCGAGGGGATCCGGGGAACGTGGTCATGGCGTTTTGGCCCAAGTTGCGGGGATGCCCCTCCGAAATTCGGCGAGACGGCGAGTTGCGCGCTTGCCTCGATGGCTATCAAGAACCCCTGTCGGCGAGGACGAGGAGAATTTGAGGATTTCCGTTGCGACGGGCGAACGCAGCGCCTCGCCGGGAGCGCGTCGGCTGCCGCGGCTAAGAGCTTCGGAACCCGGAAAGCGATCTGCGCGCGCCCTCGTGCCAGAGACATCAGTCGTCACTCGGCTTCCCCTCTGCGGCCTTACAAAAGATCGTGGCGATAAGACGCGGCGCGGCTGGACGCCGCTGAGGAACCGGCCCTTTCAGCGTCAGGCCCATGGGCTTTTTTTTCCATGCTGTTTCCACTCGTTGTCCCATTCGTGCATGTTTGGAGGAACGTCGCCCTTGAAACGCTGCTCGTACTCTTTGACAACTTCGCTTAGCAGTCCCGCGTCATTCTTCTTGGGCGGGATGAGTTCCGGATGATCCAGGATCTTGCGGTAATACGCCTTCCCCTGCGCGACCACCCAGTTCGCCAGCTCGGCCAGGCCATCTTCGGAAAGGCCCGGAGCTACGTAGGGCGAATAGCGCTCGGCTCTGATACGATTGGCGAGTTCTTCGTACGTCCAGTAAAAATGATTGATCTGTTCCCGATTCATTGTCTTGAGCATCTCGCGAAACCGTTTCGTGTCTTGATTGGCGCCTTCGATGAGCGCCCAGAATCCTTCGGGGACAATGTCGGTAATGTTCTTTTCGGACATCCTGATCGCCCTTACTTGAAATTCTTGGGCAAGAGCCCCAAAGCTTTGGCCCATAGATCGACAGTTCGCCTGTGCAACCCAAGCTCCCGACCTACCTCCTGCAAGTTTCCTTTATACTCCGTAAGCAGCTCCGCCATTTCGCCTTTGGTGACGTGACTCTTACGAACTCCCTCCCCAGGCGTGCCAAAACCGGGACGCCCGAGCCTTTGACTTGTGTTGTCCCATGGCAGAGCGTGCCCTTGACCTTCCATCTGCTCTCGCAAAGCTTGCTCGTAGAACTCTGCATTGCGACCGCCGGCCTTCAATGGATGAACCTCGAGCTGTACATTCTTTCCGGTCAGTGTCCCCGCTCGTTTATACACAGAGAACCGGTTTACTGCGCCATTCGCGGAAGTCTTGCCGACTTTCAATATTGTGCCTTCAGCGTCACGAAGAATATACAGCGCATCTTGGCCGGGCTTCAATTTGACGCTAGAGAAGTCTTCCGGGGCCAGTATTTGTGGGGCCTCGGCGTCCGCGCCGATTTGCTTCATATCAAACGGTTCGGGCTTGGCCGGCGGCCCAGCCTCTTTGGGCTTGGCGGATGGCGCGGCCTCTTCGGGCTTGGCGGATGGCGCAGCCTCTTCGGGCTTGGCGGATGGCGCGGCCTCTTCGGCCTTGGCGGACGGCTTGGATTTGGCCGGCGCCGCGTCGCTGGCAGGTGTCACCGGCTTTTTGGCAGGCGCAACTTCGGCAGGTTCGAGCGGTTTCGCTGGCGCCGGCTCGAGCCCATGCTCTCCGCTCGGCGGTTTGCCGCCGCCTCCCGGCTCCACGGTCGCGCGCGGCTCAAAGGGTGAGCGACCGCCGGCGCGGGTCGGCTCGGTCCCGCCGCCCATGCGCGGCGGCTCGGCCCCATGGGACATTGAGGGGCCTTGGGCCCTGCCCGCCGCCTTCGATGGCCGCCATTTTCGGCTGGTCCGGCATTGCGCTGGGCTGGGGCGCCTGTCCTTCCGCGCCCGCGGCCTCCCCGCGACCGGCTGGCGTTGAACCTGCGGCTCGGTCGGCGGTCTGTCCGGTATGGCCCGCGCGGCGTCCCTCGCTTTCGCGCGTGCTGCAAAATCTTCCGCGGTGGTCATCGGACGCTGCGTGCGCAAGCGCGGTTGTTCCCCGCGATACCGGGTTCCGCCGAGCCGATCGGGCGCACGTTGTCGGGAAGCGGCGGCTGCGCCGCCTGCTCCGGCGATGGCCCTGACCCGCCGCCTTCGGCTGGCGTAACGCGAGGCTTTGCGTCGAACCCGGGGCCGGCTGGGGACCCTCCGCAGGCGTGACCGCGGATGTTTCTGGAGCGGCGGGCGCGGGAGTAGGCGCTTCGGCTCCTACGGCCGGGGCGGCGGGCTCCGGCGTCGCGGCGGGAGCCGCCGCAGGCTTGGCGGTCGCCGAAGGAGGCGCTGCGGCCTCGGGTGCCGCGGCGGGACTTGACGCGGGTTCCGGGGCGGCGCTGGGGCCCGGAGCCGCCGGCTCCGCGCCGCCCGCGCCGACATTGACTTCCGGCAGGGGGCCGCGCCGGGGCGCGGCGCGAGGATCTTGCTCTGCTGCAGGAAGGACCGCAGCTTGCCGGCGGCGCCGGCGGCGGCTCGATGGCGGGTCGGGGAGCCGGGGCGGCCGCGGGTTCGCCGATGCCGCCAACCCTGATCTTGCCTTTCAGCGCGCCGGCGATGCCGGCCCGGCGCCGACGCCAGCGCCGATCAACGCGCCCATCAGTGCGCCGGTCCAGTTGATCGTCTCTCGCCGACGGCGAGGCTGCCGACCGCCTCTCCTGCGACGCCGCCGACAATGTTGATGCCCGCCTCCAGCCCAATCTTCAGCGCAACCGAGCCGACACCCTTCAGGAGAACGCCGCCAGCGCCGCCGACCGCCCCGCCGATGGCGCCCACGATCATCGCCTTGACCACACCCTCCGACCAGGGTTTGCCATCGATGAGATTGTCCGCGATGGTCTGCACCGCGCCTGCGGCGGCGCCAAGCGCTGCGCCGAGCAGGATGACGCCGACGGGTCCCAGCGCCCCCGCGCTCGCCACCGTGATCGCGATTACCGCGACGATCACGACGATGGTCACCACCCATTTCAAGACGCGCTTCCACCGCGGCTGCACATGGCTGGCGGCCTCTTCGGCGTACTTGCCCATGTCGGCGTCGAGCTTGCCCTGGGTTTCCTTGCTCCACAGGCCGGCCAGCATCTGCTCGCGCCCGACGCGGAAATTGTCCTCCACCAGATCGCCGAAGTTCTTGTAGGCCGCGGCCGCATTGTCCCCCGCTTCCAGGAAACCGGCCTCGGCCTGGGCGCCGATGCCATAGGCCGACTTGTGAGTGGATTTGGTCAGCGCCGCAAAGCCCTGCGCCGCCTGTTGGTTCACCCCTGCGGCTCTGGTCACGAACGCCTTCCCGACGCCGTCAAAACCCTGTTTTGCCGCGGCGGCCGTCGCCTTGAGCGCGCCTGCGCCCTGCTCGCTCAGAGCGGCGTTTGTCTCCGCCAGCGACGGCGCGACGGTCGTGATCTGCGACGCCATCGCGCCCACCGGCCCCCCCTCGACGTTGGCGCTGGTCTCGTCCAGCGCCGCGGCCAGTTCATCGCGCGGCGGGCTCGGGGTCTCGGCGGCCGATCCGACGAAGCTGTGAATCGAGCCAATCAGTTCACCGCTCGCCTGGGAGACGCCGTCCGCGAGGCCGGAAATGCCGGCCGCCGTCGACTTGTCGAGCGCATCCTGCGCCCCGCCGCCCTGCGTCTCGAGGGCCGCGCTGTGCTGCTTTTCGGCGCTATCGAGCGCGGCGAGATTTTGCGTGGCGCTCGAGTCCAGCGCCGCCTTCGTCTTCTGCGCCGATTGCGTCGATTGCGCCTTCGCGCCCTTCTCCTGCGCGTTCGCGCCCTGGCTTATCTGTTCAAGCTGCGCCGTGAGTCCGGCGCCCGCCTGTCGCGTGATGTCGTCGACCTTAGCCAGCACCTCCGCCTTGCTGTCGGGAATCTTTTTGGCTTGGTCCGTGGCGCTCTCGCGGAAACTCTTGCCATATTCGGCGGCGACCTTATCGACGGCCTCCTTCTTGGCGTCGATCCTGTCGTTCTCGACCGGCCCGTCCAGGATGCTCCAGTCGGTTTCGTATGGGGGCAGTTTCGATTTCCATGCAGCCGCGGCTCCGGCGGCCTTTCCCGCGGCATCATCGCCGACTGCCGCCATTGGCCCCTCGGCGTTCCGATAGCCTTTGGAAATGCGCTCCTTTTCCAGGTCGGCGCGCGCGCCGATCGTCGCGCTCGCCTTGTTGTGCGCCGTTTGGGCGCGATCCCTCGCCGCCTTGATGTCGGCCGTCGCGGCGCTGTCGGCTCCAGCCCGCTTCGCGTCGATCGAGGAGCGCACGCGCGCGGCCTGGCCGCTCACACTCTTATGCGACTTGTCAGCGTCGTCGCGGACCGCCGCCCCTTGCGCAGCGACCTGGCCGGCGACCTCCGCCCGCGCTGCGTCGAGCGCAGTCAGGGCCCCCGCCGCCGCCAGAGCCGCGGCGATCACCGTTTCGATCTTTGCGGCAGTGCGCGCGATGAACGAAGCCGCGAGGCCCCGCGCGCTCTCGCGCTGACGTGAAGGCGACAGGATCACCTGGCGGCCCGCCGCTGTCCTCCTGAAAATGGATGGGCAGGCTCTTCGCCTCATCGAACCGGCAAGCCGCTGGCCGAGCGCCGCGATCGCCACCTGGGCAGCCGCCGCCGCAGCGCCCTGTGGCGCGGGCGCGCCGCCCCGCCATCGGCCTTTGGCGCATCAGGCGCGACGGCGAGTTCCGCAACGGCGCGTCTCCGCGCCCGCTTCGCCCGAGACGGTTCGGATCGCCTCCTGCATTTTCGCGACGGCGCTCGCGCTCGCCCGCTCGTGTGCCGCAGTCGTCGTCGCGCCCGGCTCTTCAGCGACAGTCTCAACCGGCGCCGGCGCCGCCGACTGCGCGCGAGTCTCGACGCCTCGGCGTCGCTCGCCGGGCGTCGTGGTCTTCTCGTCCCCGCCGCCGACTACCTGAGCGGGGGCCTTGAATGCGGCCTTCGCTTCGGCTCCTCGCCCTCCGTGTGCGCGAACCCCGAAGCTTTGTCCGCCTCGCCCGCAGGGAGCCGCTCTCGCATTCGCGCAAGAGCCTGCGACTGCGTCAGAGGATCGAGCGCATTAAGCCGATCGCGGGCGACGCTCTCGTCTCCCTCGGGTGCGCTGGCAAGGGCGTTCGCCGCGTCATCAGCGCCGGGTTGAGCGGGGCCTGCATCAGCGGACGCATCGGGAAGATCGTTCGCCAACGGCAGCGCCCGGCGGGCCACGACATTGGGGCGCGCCTGGATAGTATGCGCCAGCTCGTGGGCCAGCAGGCGCCGGCCAGCCTCGCTTTCTGACCGGTATTCGCCCGCGCCGAAGAAGATGTCGTCGCCAAGCGCAAACGCTTGGGCGTCGGCATCCTTTGCGGCCTTCGCGGCGGATGGTCCGGCGTGGACGCGCACCGCCGCAAAGTCATGGCCGAAGCGCGGCTCAAAAAATCGCGCTGCTCTCGGGTGAGGGCGCGGCCCTCGCCGGCGGCGGCGGCGATTTGCTGCTCCAGTCCAGCCGGGGCGGCGGCGGGCGGCCCCGAGGCGACGTCCTGGCCTTGAGAATCCGCGCCCCTGCCCTGCTCCGAGCGACGGCGCCGCGTCCTTCGCCGGCTCCGAGAGCGCCTGTTCAGCGGCGGCGTCCGCCTCCGTTTCGCTGGGGTCGTTCGCTCGGCCGATGCGCAGGCGCGGCGAGTCGGCGACGGGCGGCAACCAGCCGCGCGTTGCGGGAATGCCCGACGTTGGCGCTCCGCTTCGCTCCCCTGCCTCGCTTTCGCCGCAGGGATTGGCGCCGACTGGGTTCTGGTCGAGGCGCCGCTCATCGCTTCGGGCCTCCCCGACAGGGCGCGCTTCCCTGAACATCCCGGCTTGCCGGGGCCGTTGCCGCGGATGCGCTCCCGGTCGTCAAAGTCGCGAGGCTTCGGCTCAGGGCGCGCGCCGCGGCGACGCCGACCGCGGCCGGCGACGCCCCAGCGTCGATGTTGAAGACCCCGCGTCGAGCGAGCCGACCGAAAGGCTGCGCGCGCCCGCCGCCGCGAACGGAGCGTCTGCGGCGGACAAGAGTCGCGTCAATTCACGCTCCATCGCGGCGGCGATTGCGTGACGCTCGCCAGGCGAAAACCCTTCCAGCACGAGTTCGTCGATGCGGAACTCATAGAGCGGAGGGCGTCGCTCGCAGGTGTTCATTGTTCGGCCCACCCCAAGATTTCGCCGTCGGTCAGCGGACGCTCGAGCTTCGCGCATTCCGCTCGTGCGGCGCGCAACAAGTGCGCCATGCGCACCGGAGACCGCTCGTCGGCCGCGAGAAACGCCGCGCCGAGAGCGATGTTGCGGATATTGCCGCCGGCGACGTTGAGGCGGGCGAGACGCGTGACGTCGACGCCGTCAAGCGGAGCATCGCGCGGGAATACCCGCCGCCAGATTTCGGCGCGCTCGACCTCGTCCGGGAACGGGAAGTGGATGATGAAGCGCAGGCGGCGCTTGAACGCCGGATCGAGCGCTTGCTGCATGTTGGTCGTCAGAACCGCGAGACCGCGATAGGACTCCATGCGCTGAAGCAAATAGCTCACCTCCATGTTGGCGTAACGATCGTGGCTGTCCTTGACCTCAGAGCGCTTGCCGAACAGCGCGTCGGCCTCGTCGAACAGCAGCACCGCGCCCGCGGCCTCCGCCGCCTCGAACACGCGGCGAAGATTCTTTTCGGTCTCGCCGATGTATTTGCTGACGACCTGGCTGAGGTCGATCCGGTAAAGATCAAGCCGCAGCTCATTCGCCATTATCTCCGCGGCAAGCGTCTTGCCTGTGCCAGAGGTTCCGGAGAACAGAGCGCTCACGCCCAGGCCGCGCGCGCTCTTCGCCGCAAAGCCCCATTGATCGTAGACCTTCGCGCGCTGGCGGACTTGCGCGACGATCTCCTGCAGAGCCGCCTTCTGCGCCTCCGGCAGCACGAGATCTTCCCACTTCGTCGCCGTCTCCAGGCGCTGGGCTTGGTCCCCCAGCCGTTCGCGCGACTGGATGCGGCAGGCGTCCCAGAGCTGCTCGCCGACGGAGTCAGCGTCCGTCCCGTCGCCGGTCACAAGCGGCGCCGTCGCGCGGCGATCGCGGCCGCCGAGAGATCGAACTGATTGACGAGCCGCTCGATCGACTCGTCGAGCGGCTTGCGCTCGCCCTCTTGCTCTTGCCGGCGCGCTTCGAGCGGAGCGAGCGCGGACCGCCAGAGCGCCGCCTGTTCCGCACGCGGCGGTTTTTCGAGATCGAGACGCGTCAGGGTCGGCCCGAAACGCGCAGGGGCTCGCGGCAGGCGAAGATCACGGCGGATCGCGCATGTTCGGCGAAGGCCGCCGCAGCCCGCAGCGTCTCGGGACCATCTGCATCCTCGATGAGGACTATCAGCCCGCTCTCGCCGAGCGCCGCCTCACGTTCCCACAGCCGTTGAAACGCCGCGCGGTCGCTCGCCGCGAGCGGAAGGTCTGCGCCTCGCATGACGCAAAGGCCGAGGTCTCGGGCCGCGCAAGCTGCGGCGGCCACGGCGACTGCGCCGGCATCCTCCGGCCCAACCAGCTGGGCGGCTGGCCATGGCTTGCCACGCGCCCCGGCGTCGGACCAAAGGCCAGCCAGCCGACGGGCCGTTTCGTATTGCGCTGTGGATAGCGGCTCCGCGGCGCGATAGGGACGAACAAGGCCTTGCAAGCGCTCGTCGAGATGAGGCACGCCGGCGAGATAGTGGAGAATGCGCTCCTCGATGCGCAGCGGCGCGCTCGTCAGCGCGTCCCCAGGACGGACCTCGATCATCCGCCAGAACCGCAGCGGCCCCGTCGGCGCGATCGCGCTCCAATGCGCGCCGGGCAGCGCCTTGAGAGCGAGGCCAAAACAGGGGCTCGGCGCGCCTATGCTCCGCAGCGCTTCCGAGAAACCCTCATCGAACTCAACGCCGGCGCAGAGCAGCAGCAGATCGCGCTCGAACTCCGAAAGCCCAAACTTGCGGACGAGGATGTCGATCGCCGTTGGGGATCGCAGCGTATCATGGCCCGGCCTTGGCTCCTTCTTCTCGATCAACGCCCGCAGCCGCGCCAGCTCCTGCCACAGACGGGCTTGATTGAGGCTCTCCCAATCGGCTTCGAAGCGCGCGTTCACGGGATCGTCGCCTTGGGTGAGACCGGCGCGCGATTGGCGTCAAGGTCCAACGGGCTTACCGCACCGTCGATCCGCACCTGGACGAAGTAGTCGCCCGCCGCGACTCCGGCGATAGCAAACGCGAGTTGCGTCGTCGGGCTCGCCCTCGGGACGGCGAGGAATGTATAGGCGACCGCCGCTTGCGCGTTCAGAAGCTCCAGCGTCGCCGTCTGCCGGACGCCGATCGAGAGGATCAGGATGATCGTCACCATCGCGGAGCGCGGCGAGGCGCCCGCGCCCTGCACGCCGGAAATCGCTATGTCGTACTGGTTCGCCGTTTTGTGGATGACAGGCAGGAGAACGAAGGCGACCGGATTGGATGCAAACATGGGCCGCGCGTCGGCGTCGGTCCCGTTCTTGACGCCGCGTCGGACGAGCACCGCGTGAGGACCGGCGGCGAGGCCCACCGGAAGCGCCAGTGTGATGAGGTCATCGTCGGCGCTTAGAGTCGGCGTTAGGGCGCCGTCAATCTCGACGAACGCCCCGTCGCCAACGAGATCGCTGCCGTCGATCCTTACCACGGCGCCGGGCGTGATCGGCGCGCCATTGCCGGCCTGCGCCGCTACGCGAGAGATCATGGGCCTTTGCAACGGGACAGCCGCCAGTCGCACATCGCGCGTCGGCAACGACGGACGCGTCGAGATCAGCTGTTCCAAGAGAATCGTAGACGCCCTGAACGTCGTCGAGAGGACGTAGTGCGTCTGCAGGAAAACCGACCACAGTCGCGAAAGCTCATCGAAGGTCAGGCTTGTTGGCGCAAACCGAACCACATCGGGCTGATCCGCGAGATCCGAGCCTGCGAGGAAAGGTTTCGAGGCGTCCGCAACCGTGGCCTGAATCTGCGCCCGGGTCAGCTGGGGTTGTCCGTGCAGGAAAGCCATAGTGCTGCCCAGCAACCGTTGCGGCTCGAGCTTGAGCTCGTCGCCGTAGAAACTCACAAGGTAGTAGAGATCTAACGCCGCGACAGGACGGGTCATTGTCCCGCCGTCGGCGCGCCGCGTCGGCAGGTCGTCATTGGCGCGATGCGGATTCACGCCGACCTGATAGAGAAAGAGATTGACTCCGGTCGTCGGCAAATTCGCGCTCGATCCTTCGCTCGGGCGCACCGTCGTAACGGTCGCTCCCGCGACATCCGCCTGGATCGCGGCCTGAAGCACCCGCTGCAGCGTCGCTGTCACTGTGGCCACGGCGCGGAAGTTGCTCATGCGCGCCTCTCACCCGCGCTCGCGTTTCGCCAGATATTCTTGGAGCGATATCCCGAACTCGCGCCGTTGCGGCGGCGGTTGCGGCGCTCGGGCCTGCGTTGCGCGTATCTCGATGCGGCCGATCGTAACTTGCACGCGCGGAGACATGGGCGCGGGCGCTGGAGCAGGCAAAGAATTCGACCGCACCGCGGCTGGCGCCGGGGCCCAAGTCGCGATGACGACACTTCGCGGCGATGGCTCCGCCGCGGGCGCGTCCGGAGACCTATGCGGGCCAAAGCGTGCAGTTGGCCTCAGCGGCGCGATCTTGGCCTCTTCCTCTCGCGGCTCGCGCGTCGTCATAGACAGCGTCGATGACGGTGTTGGGGTGGTCAGTGCCGGCCGATCGGCGGCGTCGCTTGTTTCCGGCGTTTCGTCGCTTGCCCGGGCTCGCTGAGCGTCAGTGCTGTAACGCGCGGGGATCGTGGGCGGCGGCGGAGACGCCTCGCGGCGAGAGTCGTCAGTCGCGCGACGCTGCGACCGATCGACCGCGGGCATCGGCGACGCATTTTCTGCGACAGGCGAGCGACGCATCGGCGCTGCCGCATCTCGCGCCGCTTCGGGCTCTGTGACGTGGATTAGTTCGCACAAGCGCCCGGAAACCCGAGCCCCCGGCGAGGGAGCCGGCATGGGACATCCCTGCTCGCGCTCCGCTCTGCTTGCCCGCGAGGCATGCGGAACGGCGGCGTCCCCGTCGCCGGCAAAGAGGTTCTCCTCTTCCGACGCGCGTCGGTCCGCGCCCAGGCTCGCCCATCGCCCCCGCCTCGTAGACGGGTCGGCAGACGCGGTTGCACGCCCAAGCTTGACCGCGCCTCGGCGTCCGAAGCCGCGGCGGCCGGCGCACGCACGCTCCGCGCGGCGAGGTATGCGATCATATCGCTCATGCGCCAATCAACTCCAGGTACCGACGGCGGCGGAACGGGCTGAGCGCGAGGATTTCGTCTTCGGTCCAACCGTATGAACTGGCGATCACATGGACTTCACGCAACAAGACGCTTACGCGCGCCTCCATGCGGCGCCAGAGAAATTCGACGATGTCGAACGGCGCCGACCAGCGAGCCGCACAGGATGGACAATCTAATTCCAACAGAACCTGCGCTTGCGGGTCCGCCTTGGCCACGGACTCGCTCATTGCCGCCGCCAATCTCTCTATGTCATGCTCTGACAAGTCGCTCCGGTCCTCCTTGGCGACGAAACATCGCCGGACAAGCGCACGCCTCGCCGTCTCCACGTCTCCTAACTCCTTGGCCGCCCCGAGCGCGGCGAGGTCGCCGGCATTCGGGAGACGATAGACGATCTGCCCCCCATCGATAGTCAGCGTGAAGCGGGTGGATTCGTCAGTGGGCGCCGGCGCTCGAATGGCGTCGAGCGGCACCTCCATTTCAATCTTCTCGCCGCAACGCGGGCAATCCGTCAGCGCCTCTGCGACGCCGCCGAACATGCGGCTGAAGAGGTCAAGCAACGCGGCGTCGCGGCGTCCCACAGGAGTCGATGCTCTCGACGCTTCGGTCTCGTCCGGAAAAACGAGTCTTAGCAGGATGAGGCCACGTTCGCCCAACGACGCCCCAAGGCCGTCTTCGTAGGCCCGCACCATCTCCGCTGTTCCGTCGGTCATCATAGATAGCGTCCTCGCCAGATTCGCCTTGGCTCGAAACGGTCCACCGGACGATCCAGCCCGACTTTCGGACGCGCCTACTGGGGCTCGACAAAGCTCGGCTCAGTGGGCTCCGTCACGCTGGTGTCACGCTCCCAGCCCTCGTTCTCGAGCTTGATGCTCTGGATCAGCACCGCGTTTGCGTTGGCGTCGAGATCCGCCTCGGCCTGAAACTCGGACACCCAGCAACGATACACTTTATAACCGACGACAAGCTGCCCGGCCTCATTGTAGATTTCGAGGATGATGTCCTTTCGGAAGTCTTTCAGCGATACTTCTTTGCCAAGACCGGAACCGAAATTCCAAACCTTGTTGGCCCACTGTTCGAATTCCTTGTCGTGCGTGACCCCTCGTTCGAGCGATATCGCATCGTACTCAGAACGTCCGGGCGATTTGCGGGAGCTCGAAGGATCGCCGCCCTCGCGATGTTTCACGACCTCCGTCGTTCGCTTGAGCGCGCCGACCTTGCTGACGCCGGCGACGTATTTGCCGTCCCATTTCACGCGAAACTTGAAATTCTTGTAGGGATCGAAACGTTGCGCATTGACGCTGAACGAGGCCATGGCTCTTCCCCTCTAGAGATTAGACCGCTATCTGGCCTGCAATCTGCTGAATGCTGATAACAACGAACTCCGCCGGCTTCAGAGGAGCGAAACCCACCACGACGTTGACAACGCCAAGATTGATGTCGTTCTGGGTCGTGGTTTCGCTGTCGCATTTCACGAAATAGGCCTCGCGGGGGGTCGAGCCTTGAAACGCCCCCTGTCGAAACAGAGTTTGCATGAAGGCCCCGACGTTGAGGCGGATCTGCGCCCAAAGCGGAGCGTCATTGGGCTCGAACACGGCCCATTTCAGGCCCCGATACAAACTCTCCTCGATGAACAGCGCCGTGCGCCGAACGGGAATGTATTTGTAATCGTCCGCCAGTTGATCCGCGCCGCGTAAAGTCCGCGCGCCCCACGCCACCGTTCCGATGACTGGAAACGAACGCAGGCAATTGATCCCGAGCTGGTTCAACTCCCCATTGTCGGCATCCGTCAAGCCCACGGACAGCCGGGTAGCACCAACAATGGGGGCTTGGATCCCGGCAGGAGCCTTCCAGACGCCGCGATTGGCGTCCGTGCTCGCGAAAACGCCTGCAATGGCGCCGCACGGGACGAAAGTCTCCAATTGATTATCTCGGAGTGGATTGGGCTCCACCAGCCGCGGAAAGAATATAGCCGAATTCTTGCTTCGAGTCCCCACCCTGTCTGTCGTATCGGTGAAGTCTTTGATCGCCGTCGCTTTCTGAGTCCAATTGCTTGGAGGATCGACGATCAGGAAAGCGCGGCGCGTTTCGCAATAGGCCGCGGCCTCGGCGACGAGAGCGGGATCGACGTCGCCGGACGCGAGATAGGGCGGGATGCACAGGAGATTGAAGAGATCCGCACCCTCCAGCGCATAGAGACCGCTCTTGTTCGCCTGCCCGCCAACGGGCGTGAAGTTGTCGACTTTGGTCAGCGCAAGTCCGTCGGAGGCCGCGACCGCGGCGTGTGCGGCGTCCACCGCCGCTTGCGCCGCCACGATGTCGTTGGGAACCTGAGGATTCGCAGCCTTCGCCACGGCAAGCGCGGCTTCATCTTTCGTGATGTCGTCGTCGTTCAGCGCGATGTTCGGCAGGGTCGCCGGAGGCCAGGCGCCATCCCAAGTTAAGAGTTTGGATTGAGCCTGCAGCACCTTGTCGACGCGCCGAGGACTGTCCTTCACCGACAGGTTTCGAAAGATTTCCTGCGACAGCGTGTTCCCACTCGCATCCACTTCACGGATGCTCAAGTTGAACATGTCGGTGGCGGCGAGGCCGTATTTTTTCGCGACGTCGGCCGACGAGTTGACGTCGATCTTGGCCCGCAGACCAGCCCCCCAAGCGCCCCTGCTCGCCGCGGTGAATCTGAAATCGCCAACCCTGATCTTGCTCGCCGCCGGATTGGCGTTCTGACTCGTGTCGGCTTTGTAGAGCCGCACGATGATCGCCTGCCCTCCTCCATTGAGAAAAAAATCGCGCACCGCGTAGCCAAGACTGCTGTTCAGCCAGACACCGCCGAAAGTACGCTCGAAGTCGGCGAAACTGTTGATCGTGACTGGCGTGTCTTCGGGACCGCGCGCGGCGCGCCCGATGAAAGCTGTTATCGAAGTCGCCACGCCCGTGATCGTATGGACGCTGCTTGGAATTTCCTGAACATAAACACCGGGATAACTAAGAGCTACTGGCATCTCAATTCTCCTCCGTCCAGTCTGGGCCTTTATCTACGCCGATGCAAAATCTCGCACCGGAAGTTCTGTGGGGACCCGGAAGAAGCGAAAGAACCCGGAACAAGTTCGCTTTTCGCGGCGCAAAAAGAGACGCGCCAAGCAGGCAACGGCGCTGCTGGGGACCAAGTTGACTGCAGGATAGTAGTGTGAACGAATGTATCACGCAATAGTCTTTACCTCTTTCTTGCATTTTTCACTTTGAGCCAACACCGTTTCAAGGACTGGCGACCGGTCGACCCCTGAGCAATGCAAGGCTCGCTACAGGTTTCGCCGGATTGACGTGATGTTGAGCTGAGGATAGCGTTTGTCCAATTAGATTTCCGTCGACTATCTATAATGCGCCGTAGGGCGGCGTTGGCCGCCACTCATGAACCAGGGACAGTGAACGGCGGTCACTGCTCGGATAGGGGAGGTCGTGATGGCGCTCACCGCTGGGGAACTGGCTCAAATCGTCTGGGCGGAAACGCGTCTCATGGGGATTGGCCTCGCCGATGGGACGGGCGCCGTGAACGGCGCACGCCGTCTCGTCGCGCAACTGGCCGCGTCCTCAGGAGGGCTGGGCTTCGAGAGGCGCGAGCCGCTGCCGGCGATCAATGATCAGCGCTACGGCGACTCGGTTCGCGCGCTCATGGCGATCGTCGATCAGGCCAAGAATGCGTCCGCGCCGCAGAGCCGGCTCATTGTTTGGCCAGCTGGCGAGGACCCTTCGAAGCTGAACCTCACCACCGACAGACCACCGCCAAAGCCTTGGAGCTCGACGAGTGCGGATTCCATCGCCAATCAACTCCGGTTCGAACTGAGGAATGGAAGCACGTTCGATATATTTTCCCGCGCTGCGACGCTCGTCGGCGGCGCGGACGGGGCGCCGCTGGTCAATGCGCTCACTGGGACCGGATTGCCGGACGGCAAGCCCCTGGCGTTGTCTCCCGCTATGATCGCGAAGGGCTTTCAACGCGGGATCCCTTGGCTGATGGGGATCATCGGCGTGCTTTTGTTCATCGTCGGTGGGGCCATGTCGGCGATTTCGGGCCTTTCCATGAGCGGCGCCCGCAACTCTCTGGTCTCAACAGATCTGGGCTATCAGCAGCTGTTCCTAACCGAGATGGCGACCTTGTGCGTGAACGAGCGTCAGAGCTTTCCGAGCGAAAAACAGGCTGGCGTCTGTGAAGCCCTGCTAGGCGGAGCCACGTCGCTGACGTTGCCGGAGGACGCCGACAAGATCGTGTGGACTAAGGCGGACGACGTTCTGAACGAGGCGCGAAAATGTTCGCAGGAGGCGTCCGGGCCCTCCTGCGCCCTCATTTGGCGGGCCGCGGTCGCTACGGATCAGGATCAGGTTTGGAAGAAGTATTATTTCGGCTGGATGTACGCGACGACCGCCTATCTGACGGGCCTTAGCTCCGACACAGGCTCGACCTCGATTGTCGTTCCCTACATCATCACGCTGGTTGGGGCAGCAGGTCTGTTGGTGGCCCTCGGCCTTTCAACCAAGGGCCGAATTGCGGGAATCTGGATCGACACGCGCAACCGCGTCTCCCTTGCCCGCGCTCAGGTGACGCTATGGACGGTGGTGGTGCTGGGCGGCTATCTGGCGCTCGCGATGTTCAATGTCGGATTCGCCGGCATTCTTCAGTCACCGGAAGCTCTGACGAGCTATCATGCTTTTCCGAGCATCCCCGCATCGGTCGCGGCGGCGCTCGGAATCGCGACCACTTCGACCATGTTGTCGACCCTCATTCTGGGGACAAAGGACAAGGAGGTCGAACTCAACACTGCAGGCGACTCTCAGGATGCAACGAGCCGCGGAGCGGCTTTCTTCGGCGCCCAGACGACGGGTCTTGACAAGCGCGCATCCCCCGCGGGCGCCTCGCTCGCCGATGTTTTCATGGGGGAGGAAAACTCAAACTCCGATACGGTCGATGTGGCGCGCCTGCAGAACGTGATGATCACCATTATTCTGGTGTTCGGCTTCTTCAGTTTCTTGTTGGAATGGATGAGCGACATCAAGATGGTTACAATGCTGAATGCGCACGACGCCATATTCCAAAGTCTACCCCAGCTCGGCGCGACCTTCACGTCGCTGCTCGGGCTGAGCCACGCTACCTATCTCGTTTCAAAAGCGCACGATGCGCGGGAATAGCAGTTAGCTCGCGGTACAATGGCTGAATATGCAGCAGACGACTTGGCGAAAGCGCGACTCAGTCGTGTCCGCTTTTCCGAAGCACTCTAAATACCGGCTATGTTCTTGCAGGGTTGTGAGCGGTCGCGATGTCTCACCGCTACGGCAGAGGACGACCGACGGCACGAACATCGCATTCGCTCGGAAGAGCGCAATCGCGTCGATTCCCGTAGCCTCTGCGATATGCGGCAACCGCCCAACGGTGGGAAGGCGACATCGTTCGCCTGCTCATGCTACGCAAGTGAGTCGGCACTGCGTTTGGTACTGCACGGCTTATCAAGTTCGCCTTAAGTGCTGATGACGCCTTGTCTTCCGCTCAGTCCGCCCATTCCATCATTAGAAGAAGACGACCTTCACGGCTGGATAGCGGATCGGCGGCCTCGCTGCGCTCACCTGCGCCTGAACCGACGCTTTGTTCAAGTCCTGGAAGCTGTCGCACCTGCCGACGCGAGCGTTTCCTCTACGTCAATGACGCCGTCGCGGCCATACCAATCGGACCCACGATCAGTTTCTTATGTGACGAATAAGAACAGCTAAGCCAAAGCCACGATGGAACGCGCCCCCATCCCAAAGCCTTCTGAAAATAAGATAGCGTGCTGTCTTCCCCAAGAGCGGCGTCATTCGCATAAGATCGTACAATCGGTGGGTAGCGGAGGTCCGCTACCACCGTAAACCCACTATACGAAAGGACATGTTCTCAGTTCGTTTTCAGAGGATACGGGCGGCTTGATCGCAGAATGGCGTTGGTTCTTTTATTATTTTCGTCTTATGGGGGCTGTCTATGTTGGTTTTTCGCGTCAAAGCCGAGGGGTTCAAAAGCTCTGGTTTAGAGAAGGTGATTTCGAAGGCCATCGCGCGCGGGCTGAACGAAGGCGGCGACAAAGTGCGCACGCAAGTTCAGCGGGCGCTCAAGACGGACACTGGCGTGATTAAATACGCCTCGATCACGTCGCATATGAAGGATTCTGGCCGGGGCTGGGCGCGGGCCGCGCCGGATCGGCTGACTTATCAGATCGTCGCGACCGGCAAGGGTCTTCCGATCAAGGATTTTCCCGTAAAAAATACGGGAAAGGCGATCGACGCCAAGACCTGGGGTGTCGACCATCTCTTCAAGCGGTCTTTTGGGATCGTTGGGCGCGGGGTCGAGGGGTTTAGAGCGCGCACCACAAGCAAGCGATTTCCAATGCGCAAGCTCTATGGGCCGTCTTTGCCGAAAGAGCTGACGCAAGGCGAAGTCGTGAAGGTCTTCTACGCCTCGGCGCAGACCGCTGTGCCGCCGGCAGTGCTGAAGCATCTGCTTAAGGCGATGAGCTGAAGATTGCGTTGGGCACGGCGTTTTCTCCTAGCGAGGGCTGGCGCCGAGGATTTTGGCGGCGGCGAGTCTAGGCGGCCTCCAGCGCGCGGCGCACGGCGTCGGGCTCGCGGTCGATCACGACAAGATAGGCGCGAGCGGCGCTATCAGGATTGGAGCGGCCTTGCTCCCAATCCCGCAGCCGGCCGACATTGAAGCCGAAGCGCGCGGCGAATTCCGGCTGCGTCAAGCCGAGCCGCTTGCGCAAAGCCTTCACGTCGATCTGCGACGGGACATGGATGCGATATTCGGCCAAATCGGCACGGCCTTCGGCGAAAGCGATGGCCTCGGAAAGCCCGCTGGCGATTTTATCGAATGCTTTTTTGCTCATGGAGCGGCTCCAAGCTTCGTGATTTTGCTGCGATAGGAGTCGACGAGACGTTTCGCAAGTGCGCCGAGGTCGTTTCGCTCCGCCTTTGTCAGATTGGCCTTCTCGCCCTTGCCGAAGACGGTGAGCAGGAAGACAGGAATATGGGGGCCGACGTAAAGCGAGATGATCCGATAGCCGCCGCTCTTGCCTTTGCCGCGGCCTGCGAACCGGAACTTTCGACATAGACGATCTTCGTCGCACCTGTGCTATGTCTTTGACTTTCCTCACAGAACGCAAAATTGCGTTCTCTGAAAGCGAGAGAACAATCAAGGTCACAGATCGCCCAAAGCCGGGTTGGCGGCGAGCTCGCTGACGACATTGAAGCGATCCTCATCCGAGAGGCCGGCCTGCCGTGCGGCGTTGAGATAGGAAGGCGTTTCGACGACCGTTTGCATGCGGCATATATACGGAATTTCCGTATATACGGCAAGAGATAATTACGGGATTTCCGTACATTTGTGCTTGCACCGAAGGCTTGGCTCGGGTGTGACGCGGCCAACGCCACAGTTCCAAAGAGCCGGCGGCGCAGTGGCATGGGCCGTGCTGATCTCCGGCGGGAATTTGGGCAATCCAATTTTGGATTGTTTCAAATCAAAGACTTACCGTGTGAAAGACCAATGTGTGTGGATATGACGCGGGACGGCTTTCTCGCCGGGATGAGTTGGGCTTGGGCCCGGTTTCCGATCGTTCGGCGGCCGTCTTCCGAACCGGTTTCGAGACTGTCTCGGCCTGCGCGACGTTGATGAGGTTCAGTGCGCTTTCGCCTGTGAATCCCATGACCAGAAGCGAAAAGGCGTCGCGGTCCATCTCGAAATAACGGTCGAGTCTAGCCGCGACCGTAGGATGACGAGAAGCGACCTCGGAAAATCCCATAACCGAATTTTCGGCTATGAGTGATTTCGCGCCCTGCGCTCTGGTTTGCTGACGAATTCTGTTGGCTCAATTTTGAGCTTCGTGAAGAAAGTCAAACACTTAACAGGCAAGAGTACGTCGCAGGTCGAAGTGATGCGGAACTGCTTTCTTGACAAGCTGCGGTCGAAACGACCCGGTTTCCGATCGTTCGGAGACGGGTCATCCCGAACCGGTTTCTATGTCTTCACGGCGATCGGACGCGGCGCGGCGCTGGAGCGGCGGGCTATCTTCGGCGAGTTGTAGCTGTCCGGCTGGAGCGTTTATGGACTTCCGGTAAGTTGCTGTTTTTGTTAGCTACACAAAATTGTGCAGCTAGAGGACCCCAAATCTCAGTCGAGGGGGCGTGCGGTGCTCCGGCGGCGCAAATCTATGAAGCCCTCATAGAAGACCGTCTTTGCGATGGATGGCGCTGGCGGTCGGCGCGCAGGGCCACAACAAAGTCTACAATCGAAGGCGCGACGGCGTTCTGCGCGATATTCGATCTGCGCGCGGCGCGGGCCTGCAACTATCCACACAAGCGATAGCGCGGCGCTCGCTGAAGTCTCGGCCGTTGGCTTCGCTCGAGCAGCGCGCCGGAAAGATCGCCGCAAAATCATCGGACAGGACCATCAGTGGTACGAGAAATATATTCGCGGGTCCTTCCCCCTCCCTTTCTGACCTGCGGTGCCGCCGCAGTCCGGGATTTTGCTAGTAAGTGCTTGAATTTTTTGAGGTAATGGTGGCATAATAGTAGTGTTGCAGGCAATAGTCATGGACAAATCAGATGACCTCGACGGCTGAACTCGACGATTTTTGGATCGGCATCAACGAACTCGCGCGACAAAAGGGAATCGCCGCGAGCGTCATGTCGCGGCGGATCACGAAGCTCGAAGCCCAAGGCCTGCTTGAGACGCGCCTCGGCCCTCGCAACAGCAAGCTGGTCAATCTCGTCGCCTATGACCGCATCCGCAGCGAAACGCGGGACGCGATCCGTGAAGGGGTCCAAGATCGCGAGAGCCTCGTCGCGCCGCCCGACAGGATGGCCCCCTTCGCGGCTAGCGCCGGCGCTGATCCGAACGACAAGAGCCTCGCCCGCGAGCAGGCGCGCCGGATGTCCTACCAAGCCGAGCTCTCCCGCCTGGACCTCGAGGAAAGGCTCGGCAAGCTCATCGCCGTCGAGGACGTCTCCGCAGCCATGAGCGAATGCGCCGAGGCCATCGTGCGGGGCCTTGAGCAGCTCCCGTCCCGCGCCGACGAGATCGCCGCCGCCGTCGGCCGGGAAGGTCCGCACGGCGCGCGCACTTTGATGAAATCGATGGTGCTCGACGTCCGCAAAGCCCTCGAGCGCGAGATGCGCAGGATCTTTGAGGAAAGCGTCGCGGCCCATGCCGGCGCAGAGAAAGAGGCCGCCGCGTGACGCTCCAATTCAAGCATTCGGCGCGCGCGATCGTCGCGGCCGCCCTCGCCGAGGGCTTCGCGCCGCCGGAGCCCATCCCTCCGTCGCGCTGGGCGTCCGAAAACCTCGTCGTGCCCGATGGCCCGCGCGCCGGCGAGCCCTGGGACCTTGAGCTGACCCCCTACATCAAGGAGCCGCTCGATATGCTCGGGCCCGACTCGGGCGTCAATGAGATCGCAGCGCAGAAATCGGCGCAAACCGGCTTCACGACCCTGCTCATCGCCGCGATCGGCCATTCGATCGACCGCGATCCTTGCCGCATGATGGTCGTTCAGCCGACCGACGCGGCCCTGTCCGATTTCAACCGCGACAAGCTGCAGCCAGCGATCGAATCGACCAAGACGCTCCGCAAAAAAGTGGCGCCGCAGACGTCCCGCTCGGCCGAAGGCTCGACGACCTACTCGAAGAAATATCCCGGCGGGGCGCTCACCCTCGCCATTGCGACCTCGGCGGCGGATCTGCGCTCGAAGACGATCAAAAAGCTGCTCCGCGACGAAATCGACCAATATCCGGACGATCTCGACGGCCAGGGCGATCCGATCGAGATCTCCGACGGCCGCCTCATGTCCTTTCTGGCGCAAGGCGACTGGAAAAAGGCCGACATCTCGACGCCGACGATCAAAGGCGGCTCGAAAATCGAGGCGCGGCACGCCGCCGGCGATCAACGGCGCTGGCATGTGCCCTGCCCGCATTGCCGCAACGCGGACGGCTCGGCCTCCGAATTCGTCTTTGAGTTCGGGCCGAACTTCCGGTTCGAGCGAACCTACCCGCACAAGGCGCATTATGTGGCGCCATGCTGCGGCGTCATCATCGAGCCGCATGAGAAAAACGCGCTCATGCGCAAGGGCCGATGGGTCCCGACGGCGACGCGGCCGGGCGCGTTCCCCTCTTATCATTTCGACACGCTCTCGAGCCCTTTCGTGCCTTGGGACGAGGTCGCCAAGGCGCATATCTCGGCCGGCGACGATCCGTCGAAGCTGAAGACGTTCTGGAACCTCTGGCTCGGCTTGCCTTACGAAATTAAGGGCGACGCACCGGATCACGTCCGGCTGCTCGAGCGCCGCGAGGAGGGCCACAAGCGCGGCCATGTCCCGCCGCGCGGCCTCATGCTCATCGGCGCCGCCGACGTCCAGATGCGCGGCATATGGGTCGAGATCATCGCCTTTGCGCCGGATCGGCAAAGCTGGGTCGTCGACGCTTTCTATATCGATGGTGGGACCGAAGATCCTGACGGCGGCGCGTTCGAGAGGCTTGCGACTCAAACCATCGAGCGCGAGTTCCCGGACGCCTTTGGCCGGCCCCGGCGGCTCGACGCCTTCGCGATCGATTCAGGCTATCGCACGCATGTCGTCTATTCCTGGGTGCGGCGGAATCAGCGGCTTCACGACATAACCGGGCGCGACGTCGTTCTCGCCGTCGACGGCCGCGACGGCTGGGGCAAGCCGCCGATCGGCACGCCGAGCCTGGTCGACATCGATCTCGCCGGCCGGAAGGTCAAGAAAGGCTGCCAGCTCTGGCCGGTCGGGACCTGGCCGCTCAAGGGCGCGTTCTATGCCGACCTCCGCAAGGAAGGCCTGCGCTCCGGCGCCACAAGCGATCCGAGCGGATATTGCCATTTCGGAACCTGGCTCGACGAAACCTATTTCCGGCAGATCACGGCCGAATATCTCGCCGAGGAGACCCTTCGCGGCAAGCCGCGCAAGGTCTGGAAGCTGAAGGCGTCCGAGCGCGACAATCACTTGCTCGATTGCCGCATCTACAATCTCGCGATCGCCGAATATCTCGGCCTCTCATCGCTCACGGATGACGAGTGGGCCTATATCGCGAAGGTCCGGGCCCTCCCGGACGAGGCTTGGCGCAAGACGCTCTTCACCGCACCGGAAGCGCCCGCCGTCGAAAGGCCCCTGCCGCAGCCGACGCCGGAACCGCAATCCGCGCCCGCCCAGCAAAACAAGCCCGACTTTTTCGAACGCCTCGCCGCGCTGAATAGGCTGCGCTGAGTTTCCTCGAAGACCCTTCGGCGCAGTTTTTGGCGTAAGACCGCCGAAAAACTTCCGTCCATCCATCCCCCCGGACCTCTCTGGTTTTCGTCGATTCCGGCGAGACCTGGCGCGCGCCAATCGCCGCTATCGCCTCCTCGGTTCCCGGTAAACCGGGAACCGGAGTCCTTTGGCGAGGGCCGCCCGTGCGGATTTGCCCCCGCCGACCGGCTCCTCGGTCTTTGAGCTTTCGTCGGCGATCGTTGGCTGCTACGGTTTTAACTGCTGATCTGCCTTGAGGTTCGCGAGAGCCGTCAGCCTCCGACGGGGCGAAACGCAGAATGGGCTGCCGCTGCGGGGTTTCCGGTCATCCTGACACACAAAAACCGGGCGCCTTCTTCTCGCCCCCCTTGCTCCTCGCGCGCGAGATTCTCTAACTTGCGAGCAGGCGGACAATCCGCCGAAGCGTTCATGCAGAAACACGACTGCCCGGCCAATGGTTTTGCCCAAGCGCCGCCACGGAAGTGGATTGCTCATTCGGAGATAAGATCTTCGATCCGAACGCCAAGCGCCTCAGCCACGCGCTTGAGGACCGCTGCAGCGCCGGCGCGCTCGCCGCGCTCCATATCGGCGATGGCGCTTTGCGAAACGCCAGCGCGCGCGGCGAGCTCGCCCTGGGTCATCACCCGTTTGCTCCGCCAGAATGCAAGCGGCGTCGCGGCCTCCGCCAGCGCGAGGGCTTCCTTCGCCGTCAACAGCTCTTCCTTGCCGCTCACGAGGTCAGCCATCCCATTGGCGTGCGCCGGGGCGTCAGCGGCGTCGATCCATGTTTCAATTGCGCCTTTGACATTCGCGAGCGCCTCTTCCGGCGTCTCGCCGTCGCTCATGCAGCCCGGCAGATCTGGAACAAAGGCGACGAAGCCGCCGCCATCGGCCTCTGAGAGAGGCTCTATGGTCACGGAATAGCGGAGATCGGTCATCGTGTTGACCTCACAGCGTCGAGGGGTGGCCGGCTAGTCGCCGTGATGGGCTCGCCAATCGACGGCGAGCGCGACAGCCCATCCGACGGCGAGAAGCGCGAGCGGCGCAACGATAAAGCCGATGAATTGGATCTCAGTCATCCTTCTTGCTCCCCGCGAGCGAGGTTCACTCTTGCGAGCAGGCGGACAATCCGCCGAAATCGTTTCCTCGCCGCCCAGCGAGATCCTAAGTTCAATGCAGAAAAAGCTTCAAGGCGATCCCGGCGAGCAGGGCTAGCACGAAGCCAACCATCCACTTCAAGACGAGCAGGTCGGCCTCGATCTTGGAAAAGAGGTTCTCATCGATGGGCGAGCGGCTACGCCCCGTGGGAGGCGCATTCATGTTCACTTTCTTCCGCTTTATCTGCGTTCGGCGCCACAGCGAGATGGACGTTCAGAGCTCGCAATACAGCGCTCACGGTTTCGAAACGCGGATGAGAGCCGGGCGAAAGAGCCCTGTACAGACTCTCACGTCCGAGGCCTGCGGCCTTGGCGATCTGACCCATGCCGCGCGCCTTGGCTACGTGGCTCATGGCGATAAGCAGAACATCCGGGTTCGGATCTGACGCCGCAGCGGAAAGGTACTCGGCAATGACCTCATCATTGTCAAGATAATCCGATATATCGAAGGTCGCATAATCGATCATCACACGCCACCTTTCAGGGCTCGAGCCATGGCCTTGGCCTGCTCGATATCCCGTTTTTGGGAGTCTTTGTCGCCACCGTTCAGAAGCACGTAAACCGTCGCGCCATTTCTCACGAAATAGACCCTGTAGCCAGGGCCAAAGTGAATGCGCATTTCTGAGACGCCCTCGCCAACCGGCTCGCAATCTCCAAAATTACCAAGTGAGAAGCTCGTGAGCCTGGCTAAAATCCTAGCCTTGCCGCGCTGATCTAAAAGCTTGGCAAGCCATTCGTCGAAAACCGACGACCGAACGAGTGTGTACATGAAATGTATCCAAATGATTACAAAAATCAAGGACAATCGGGGCCACTTTTTCGCAATCTTACGCCCGCGCCGCCGCTGCACCGCCAACCGGGGATCGCAAGCCGGTCATTCGTCCGAGGTTGAGCGAGCTGCGGCTGCGCGGACAGTAGATTCGTCGAGGACCGCGCCTCGTTCCGCATCGAGAAGCGCTTGTTTGAGCATTTCGATCAGCGCCGAAGGTCCCTCGGCGGTCTCGACCGTGAACGAGATTGGCTCGGCCGTCATGTCGACCGGATTGTCGGCCTCGTCGTAAAAGACTTCGTGAAGGCTAAAGCCGCGACCGTCCGAATATCGAATGATTCTATGAGTCCAGGTGGTCATTGGCTGGCGCCTTTTCTGAGTCTCACACCCGGGCCGCCGCCGTTCTCGGCGATGAACTCGACGCCCGCCGCCTCCAGGGCGGCTCGGATGGCGGCTTGGTTGGCAGGCGTCATTGAAAGCGCGCCGTCTGTCCCCTCCGCCCGTCTAATTGTGGCAACGCCGATCTTTGACGCCTCTGCCAGGTCTTCTGCGCGCCAACGCACTAATGCCCTCGCCGCCCTCATTTGCGCCCCTGTGATCTCTAACATATCTTATGATCGCCTATTGATCGTCAATTTCGGTCGTGATATGTAGCATATCATTAGATCGCTGACCTACCAATAGGGAGTAACCACAATGCCGAACAACCTTGTTCCGGTAAGCGCCAAAGGCTTGCTAAATCGTCGTTTATTCTTCGCCGCCGGGTCAGCCGGCGCCGTCTTCGGTGCGCTGACCAAAGCCGCCGACGCAGCGCCGGCGATCTCGCCCGAACTTCAGCGTCTCGTCGAAGCGCATAAACAGACGCTCAAAATTAAAAACGAGGCTGCGAAAAAAGAGGATGAAATCCGCTCGCAATATAAGGCCTGGCGCAAGTCTATCCGGCGCGGCTCGAAAGCGTTTGTCTTTGGAGGAATTCATATCGAGGGAGAAACTGCCGCCGATTGCAAGCAACATCTAAACGATTGTTTCGACTATAGGGATCGGGACGTCTTTAGAATGGTTGAAAGGGTCCTGCCGGCGGAAGCGGAAGCTCGGATGAGGGCGCTTTTCTTCGAAGCGCGCGTGGAGCGACTGGCCAACATCGACAAGATATTCGAAGAGTTTGAGGCGAAGGAACGCGAGCTCGGGGTTGATGCCTCATGGGAGGACCATGATGCGGCTGTGGTCGCGGATAACGAAGCGTTGACGGCTCTCCTAGGGTGGCGTTGCGTTTCGGTCGAGGACATTCGTTTCAAGGCTGCTTACCTCAGTTCGATCCATCAGGAGCTCGATTTCGAGGACGTGGAGATTGCATTTCGATCCTTCACGTCCCTCGGCCAGCCCGCGGTGGAGAGCTGAGTCGTGGCGACTTTTGGCCCTATCGCCAGAGCTTTGTTGGAGGAAGGCTGCTCCGGTGAGCAGATCGCCGCGGCCGTGGCGGCTCTCGAGCAGGCCAAGGAGCGCGAGCGTGAAGAGCGCCTGGCCCGGCTTCGCGAAGGCGCGCGGATGCGTCAGCAACGTTGCCGCGAGCGCCGCCGCGCCGCGTCACGGCGTGACGATGTGCAACCCCTTCCCCCTTCTTTCCCCTCGGTTTCTCCCCCCCCACCCCCCTCTTTAACTCCCCAAACTACCCCTTTTCCGAGAGAGGGCGCGCCCGCGCGTGAAGCTGGGCCGCTGCCTGCCGATTTCGAGGCTAGCGATGAGGATCGAGCCTTTGGCAAGGCCGAAGGGCTGTCCGAGGAAGAGGTTGCGAGGTCGGTCCGCGATTTGAGGCTTTGGGCTGCGTCGACCGGCCCGATCCGTTTGGATTGGCATGCCGAGGTTCGCCGCTTTCTCGTGCGCGACGCCGAGGCGAAGCGGTCGCGGGGCGGTCAAACCGCAAGCGTCGCTAAGCCAACCGCGTCGCCTGGCGTTTGGGTGAGGCGCGACTCGCCGGCGGGCGATGCGTGGTGGGCTGACGTCCTCGCCAAGACAGGGAAATCACCGCCGATCGACAAGCGTGGCGGCTGGCGCTTCCCGACGGCCTGGCCGCCGAGGGTCCGCGCGCCGCCGGTCGAACCCTGACGGCCCGCATCCGAGCCTTCG
Source organism: Methylocapsa polymorpha (assembly GCF_045689225.1). Classification (GTDB taxonomy): domain Bacteria; phylum Pseudomonadota; class Alphaproteobacteria; order Rhizobiales; family Beijerinckiaceae; genus Methylocapsa; species Methylocapsa polymorpha. The sequence continues at coordinate 845,831 of NZ_CP136862.1, forward strand.
ACCATCCTTTTTCCAATTTCAGGAGCAATCCAATGTCCAAATCGAAAAGCACAGAGATTTCTATCGCTGAGGCGTCACGTCAGCTCGACGGCGTGCGTCGGGCCGCGTCCATGGCCGGCCGGGCCATGCAGAGGCTCGAGGCCGAGGCTGAGCGCATTGCCGGCGACGTCGGAACGTCGAGCCGAAGCCTTCGCCTGGTCTCGGCCGGCGAACAATTCTCCGCGTTGATCCGGCACGGGAAGACGACAATTCAAATTGAGGGCGACGCCTTCGCGGTGACGACCGAAAGTTGAACTCGGCGCAATTTTACGCCCAATGATTTCAATGGCTTGGAGCAATAAAAATGAACGATCGAACGATGTCTTCCAAATCCGCCGGCGCCCGGTTGTCTCGGCGCAAAATTCTCAGTGGACTTGGCTCGGCGGCGATCGCCGGCGGCGCGGTCGCGGCGACAAACAATGCGCTGGGCGCCGAGAATCCGGATTTGGAGCTGCTGCGTCTGGGCGAGGAATTCGCTCAGGCCTATGCGGCGGAGCGCGCCCTGGAAGAACGCGAGGTTCCGTGGCCAATCTTCAAGGAAGGGATGGGCCGCACGGACGCGATCGCCAGGCGGATCGCTGCGATTCCAACAAAGACACTTGAGGGGATGCGGGTCAAGGCGCGGGCGATTGAATCCTATTGTGGGGTTTGGGAAGCGCCCGGCGCTAAGCCTGAAGTCCAACTGTACGATAGTCTCGTCCGCGATCTGATCGCATGACAGTTTTGAGGGTTGATAAAGAGCCGCTGCGATCTTATTGCGGCTCTTTGCGAATGAACAACCTTTGCTTTGGTGGGTATTCCGATCTTAGACGACCCCAACGTCGCCGAGCTTCTTGAGGGCAAGACCTTGGTCGAAGCCTTTCGGCTCGGCGTGCTTCAAGACCCGGACGTGCAACGACTGGCGCGGGGGTTGAGCGATGTTCCGATTGAGGCGAATTGTTGGCTTGATCTTGTGCTTCCCGCGCGGCGTCCGGCTGGGCCGCCGCGACCCCGGCCACTGCGGCTTTTCTCCAAGGATGAGCCGGTCTTGATGAAGGGTGTGGATCTTCGCGCTCTTCTCATAGATGGTATTGTGCCATGGGAGTACGGCGCTAGGGCTTTGGAGCGAGAGGAAAGGGACGAGAGGATCAGAGCCGGCAAATATGTAGCCGGCGGAGTTCTGACAAAGCTGTGCCTCGATTTCCTTCCGTTCATGGAGGTTCTCGCCGCGAAATATGATTGCTTCTTTGAGCTGCTGCGCCTCGGAGATTTGGTCGCTTGGGGCTTAGGGCCTGGCGCAACGTCCCTTTCCGAAGTCCCTCGAGGCGTATGGTCGAGCGATGACTGGCGGATCAATTTCAGCACAGGGGGCTTGTGGCAAGTCGGCGAGGCCAAGCAACCTCGCTTTACATTGATCGAATTGCGCCGGCCCGTCGAGATCAAAGCTTCAAGGGAGCTTAATCCTGTCCTCAATCCTGACCATGCCGGCGCGATGGTCGAGGCTCTGCCGGCTGGCGATTCCTCAACAGATCCTCAGCGCGAAGAAAATTTAACGAATTCGAAGGGAAGGCGCGGGCCGCGTGAACGCATCAATGAGGACATTTTTGACAGGTTGATGATTCGAGTGATTGAAGATTGGCGTCCCGGCACAAAATACCCGGAGACTCAAGAAAAATTCGGGGAGATGCTCGTCGGCTATTATGTCGTGGGCGAATTAAAACCCGAAGCGGCGAGCGTGATCCATTGGATGAGGAAGACTCATCCGCTCCTGTTGGACGCGTTCGTGGGCAAAGAACGGAAGAGGCGCAGGCATTCTGTGAGCGCCTCACTGAGGGATGTGTATGACACCCTATGGATTCGAATATTTGCGGAACGGGAGCCAAGAACTAGCCGGGAATTTGTAGACTGGCTTGTCGACGCGGCTAACGCCGTAGGCCTGACCCTTGATGAACGCGAGGCGATCGAATTCCTGCGCGATAAGCGCCCGTTTGTGTGGGCGGTATATGGCAGCAAAGACCTGGAGAAATAGACCGAAGCGGAATAATTAAGCGGAAAATGGAATAATTGATTATTCCATTTTCCTGTTGTTTTTACTTGTTTTTCTTACCTGATAAAAGATTTTATTCCTACGTAAGCAATGAGCCTGAGTGCAGCTCGCCTCATCCGCGTAGGAGTGGTTTGGTGTCGGAATCTAACGATATTTTGCGGTCGGCGTCGCTCGTTGCGATCGAGGCCGCGCTGGCCTCGGAGGGTAGCCCAAACTCCAAAGAGTCAGCAACGCTGCAAGGGGCGTTTTTTAAAGAGACCGAAGTCTCCGATTACCTCGGAGTTCCGGTCAGAACCCTGCAGAGCTGGCGTTCGCAAAATGTAGGGCCGCCAGTTTGCAAAATGAATCGGCTCGTGCGCTACCCGAAGGCTGGTCTTCGTAAATGGCTTGCCGAGACTCGTCGTGGGGGTGCCTGTAAGCTGCCCGCCGGCGTCTCGAGGGATTTCGAGCTTCTTGTCGAAAAATATACCGAGGCGCTGATCGACGAGTCGATCGATGGGTTCCCGGTTGTGGGGCCGACGGATGTCATCAACCTGGACCGCGAGCTTTCTTCGTGGGGTCCTGATTTTGTCCTCGCCCTGACCGGCTTGCCTCTTGATCGTTATGAGCTGGTGGACGGGGGCGCGAGCGTCGAAATCAAGATCTTTCCGCATCCAGAATTCAAAGATTCCTCTCTTCGCCCCGGCGAGCCCGTGAAGATTGTCTACGTGTTTGAAAGCGGCGCGTGGAGTTCGACCATTGCCGCCCCATGGCACCCCGGGCTGATCTCTCTGGCCGCGCATATTTGGCGTCTGCGCGGCGGCGACGGCGCTCCGGTCAAGCATCCCGAATTTCGCCTTCTTGCGTGCCTCGGCGCCGCCTATTTGCGCGCAGCCGCCGAGACAAACGATCGCGCTCGTTGCGGTCTCGCCGGAGATCGCAAGGGGTGAGCGATGAGCCATCTTCTGTCGAGGGCGTGGCTGAAGCGGATGGCCAGGAAGTCAAAGCGCCTTCGGCTCCAGTTGCCGACGCTGAGCCGACAAAGCAGCGGTCCGGCAAGAGCAAGACAAACGGAAAACAGAAATCAGGCGATGCCGCAAAAGACGGACCAGCTCAACATGACGGCTTGCCCTACGGCTACAAGATCAACAGCGCCGGCCTTTGGTTCGAAGTGTCGGGAGAACCTGCAATTTGGATCTGCGATGAGCTTTTCATCCGGTCGGAGTGTAGGTCGGAAGAGAGCGAATCCTGGTCTTTGGTCGTTGAATTCACAAACCGCGACGGCGTGAAGCAAATGGGCATTGTTAGCCGCGCCGACGCATCATCAGACGGTATTAACACAATCCGGCGCGAACTCTCGAGTAAGGGTTTCCGTCTGTCGAATAGTCGCCCCGCGCGCGAAAGATTTGCCGATTTCATTTGCCGCGTTACCGTCCGCGCTCGCGAAGTTTCCATCAGCCGCGGCGGATGGCACGGCGACGGGCAAACCTTCGCGACGCCCGCATGGACCGTCGCCAAAGATGGCGCGCTGCCGGTCGTGTTCGAGCGCGCGCCGCGCGGCGCAAAATTCTCGATAAAGGGTTCCCTCGAAGAGTGGAAAGCCACGGTCGCGGTTCCGGTCTATGGCCACGAATTGCTTATGTTTTTCTTGGCCATCGGCCTTACGGGGCCACTTCTAGATCCGCTCGGTTTCGATGGCGGCGGATTTCATCTGGTTGGGCCGTCCTCGGTCGGCAAGACGACGACGCTTTTAGTGCCAGGCTCGCTATGGGGAGGCGGAGGCCCGCTTGGCTTCTTGCAATCTTGGCGGACTACATCCAATGGACTTGAGGGAACATGCGCGGCGCACAATGACAGTTGTCTGTGCGCCGACGAGATCGGGCAGATAGACCCACGCGATTTATTTGCGGCGATCTATTTGATTTGTGGAGGCGAAGCCAAGGCGCGATCGAAGTCAGACGGCGAAGTCCGCGCGCGCAACAGGTGGCGCATCGCGGTCGCGTCGACCGGCGAAACAAGCATCGCCGCGCGCATCGCTGAGTCCGGCGCCCGCGCAATGGGCGGTCAAGGTGTGCGCGTCATCGATCTCTACCTCGATGGCGACTCCGGAGTGTTCAGCGAAGCCTATCCAAAAGAAGACCTGCCTGCCCTCGCCAATAAAATTCGCGAAGCCGCGCTGACGTCCTACGGAACCGCCGGCCGCGTGTTTGTCGAGAGGATGATTCATAACCGAGCCGATTTCATAAAAATCACGCGGGCGCTGATTGCGGAATTTCTTGTCGAGCATGTGCCGCCAGGCGCTTCCGGCCAAGTCGCCCGCGTCGGGCGCCGCTTTGCTCTGGTCGCCGCCGCCGGCGAGCTCGCGATTATGTATGAGGTTCTGCCTTGGGCACAGCGGTCTGTTTACGACGCTGCGGGAAGGCTTTTCAGCAAATGGTTGGCGCGACGCGGAGGCATGGGCGCGAGCGAGGACTTCGAGGCGATCGCGGTCGTGCGGAATTTCCTTCAACTGCATGGCGCCTCGAGATTTGTTCCCATAGATATGGAAACGTCCTGGCGCGTTCAATTGCTCGCCGGCTACAAAGATACAACCGGGGGTTTTTACTACCTAAACGACGCCGGATGGCGAGAGGCCCTCGGCGCCCTTGAGCCGCGTTTGGCGGCTGACGCCATCGCGCGAGCGGGCTTCTTGATCAAAGACGCCGAGGGTCGCCGCAAGGTCAATATGAAAGTTCAAGGAAAGACGCAACGGCTTTATAAAATCAAAGGTACGATCCTCGAGGGCGCGGCCGATGCACGCTGACCCTCTTGAAGCCGCTCTCGCTAAGGACCTATGGGGCACGCTCGCCGCGCTCTCGACGCACCGTCGCGACAGGATCGCGGCGCTCAAGTCAGTTGATCCATTCGAACGTATTCGGGCCGGGCTCGAAGACGCGCTCACGCAACTTGGAGTGCGCCCTGTTGTCGAGGCCGATGAGGCTCGCGCCGACTCCATGCAGTTCGAAGGCGAGATGCGCGTCGCCGCCGTCGGCCGCGATGTGGAATTTGAGGAACGCGCCGGGATCATGGAATTCGCCGGCGGCTTGCCGCGCGATGTTGCAGAGCGATTTGCGCGCGAAATCATCGAACTCGGCGACGCGCCGTCGCCTGAAGCAATCGCGAATCTCGACGCGCGCCTGCGCGTTGCGGATGCGCGCACGCGAACCGAGCTTTCAAAACCCCAAAGGAGTGAACGCACATGAGTACTGAAAGACTTCGCCTGCAGGAAATCTTGACCGCGCCGGAAGCAAAAGATCGAAAAGCCCTTGCCGAGCACCTCGCTTTCGCGACCGATATGACGGCGGCTGACGCGCGGGCGCTTTTGGCCATCGCTCCCGTCGATAGATCGACCGCGACGCGTTGGTCGTTCGCGGGTCTGAATACATCGCAATCCATAACCGGCGCCGATGAGCATGAGGCCGCCGAATGGAGCGCGATTGCCGATCAATTAAATCGCGAAATGAAGGCGGCGAAGCCTGGCTACGTCGTGCCGCTTTTGACGCATTAGGGCGCCTTCGCGCGCGAACCATCCGCAACATCGAAATTTTGAGAGGCAAAAAAAATGAGCAGCGACTGTGGCAGCAATAGAGGACGGCTCCGCGATGCGCAGAAGTCCGTGGCGCGGGCGGAAGAGTTGTTGAGCGCGAAGCAGGCCGCGCTCGCGCGGGCGCGGACGCGCCGGACGGCTTTGCTGGGCGATCTTGAACAGGTCCAGCTTGACGATTTGGTCGAGGCCAAGCGATTGGCCGAAGCGTTTTCGCAGGGCGCGGAGCCGACGTTGAGAGCCGGCCGAAAGACAAAGGCCGATCTGGAATCCCAGGCGTCGCAGTTAGACGCAGCGATCAGCGTCCTTGACGCCGAGGTTAACGACGCTGAGCGGGAGCTGACTGAAGCAAAAGATTTGGTTGCGAAAATGGCGGAAGCGATCGCCGAAGATTATATCGAGAAACGCCTGGCTCGCGCGATGGCGCTGCGCGACGAACTCCTGGAAATTGCCGCCGAACTCACAATTGGAAAGCGCTACCGCATTCAAGTTCCTGGGCTGTGGAATTTCCTGTTGGTGCTCGATCACGAATTCTCGCCCCGCGATCCGAAACTGATCCGGGCGAGCGCATTGCTGCGCGCTTGGATCGGCGAGCTCGAACATGATCCGGCGGCGCAGCCGAGCGTCGCGAAGGCGATCAGCCTTGAAGAGGCTGAAGCCGCGGCGCGGGCTGCGGCCGAGGCCAAGGCGCGCGCGGCGGACGAAGCGTGGCGGGCCGAGTGTGAGGCGCGGCGCAAGGCCGAGGCCGAAGCCGAGACGGAAAGACAAATACGCATGCAGATGCACTGCCCCGTCGAGCCGATTGAACTCGACATCGGGGCGTTGCTTGTCGAGAATCTGCCAACGACGGTGAATTAACAAAGTTTGGCCTGTTGGATCGTCCGGGCCGAAGCGCGCAGCCAGAGGTCGCGCATAACGCTGGCAATTCGCGAGGGTTTTCCTAAACGGCCCTTGAGCGATGCAGAGTTGGGCGTGCAATAGCGTCCAACTCTGTCCTTTTCCTTCAAACGACAAAGGAAACCACATGATTAGAATCTCCTCGGTGCAAGACGCTTTGCTCGCCGCCGCGTTGCGGAGCTTCACCGCTTACGAGGCGCTGAATTTGACGCCGCCTCCCGCTTCCGATCTCCCGCCTGGCGTTCCCGCCGTACAGCTTTTCAAACCCGATGTGGCCGGAGCTGACTACGAGTCGCGAGCGGCGACGGAATTGGCCCTCGCCGGCCGTAAATTCGCTAATGAACTGTTGGCGATGAAATTCCCGCCCGATCTCGGCTGACCATCTCTCAATCTATAAGGAGCGCGCCATATGTCGAAGCGAACTAAAACTATTGTGTTGGAAGAATCGGTTGTTTTGTTCGACAAGCGTCTGACTGAAATCACAATCCGCGAACCCACTTGCGCGGAATTCATAAGCATCGGGGAGCCGCAGATCTGGGCGCGAAGCGCTGATGGCGGAATTTTCGTTGTGGAGCAACCGGCGGCCATCAAGGCGTACCTTGATCATTGCTTGTTGATCGAAAACGGCTCGGCGGCATTCTCGTTGCTGTCGCTGCGGGACGGCAAAAGCATCAAGGGCGCGCTTCTCGGTTTTTTTACAGAGGCCGAGGCGACGACGCCTTCGAGCGACGTTGGGCCCAACTCGTCTTCGACTTGAAAGTTTTAAATCCGATCGAGGCGGCCGACATGGGCGTGAGCGAATTTGAGACCATCTATGGCCTAGCCGCGCGCTGGGCGGAGCGAAAGGCGAAATCGAAATGACCGGCAAGATGCTCGATGCCAAGCTCACCATTTCCGCCGACGATCGGACGGCTTCGGTCTTCAAAGACATCGAAGCCCGCGTCAATCGAATCGCGACCGCAATGAATTCAATTGGCCGCGTCGGCTCGTCCGTGAATGGCGTCTCGCGGGAAGTGGACAAAGCCGCGACGGCCGTCAATTCAATGGAACGCGCCTTTTGGCAAGTGACGGGCGAGATCCGCCGCGCGGAGCGGCAAGTCGGCGGCCTTGGCCGCGCGATCACCGGCCTCGGCGGCATTGCCAGAAGTGTCGGCAGCGTCGTTGGCGGCGCGCTGGGGTTGGACATGGTGGGCGAAGCCGCAAAGGGCGTCCGGGCGAGCGCCAACGTCGAGACGGCGAAGGCGCGCCTCGCGCTCGCCGGCGCGCCTGCGAAAGATATAGCGGCGGCAGATGCGGCGAGCGGCGAGATCATGAGAAAGTACCCGAACCTCTCGCATGCCGCGATCCTCGATTCGTATAGAGAATTGCGATCCGTCGTTTCTCACCCGGACGAAGCGTTGCCGCTTTTGGACTTTGTCTCGAAAGTCAAAAGCACCATGGAGGCGGCCGGGGGCAGCTCCGAGCATCTCGTCTACGCAGAAAAGGCGGCCGAGAAACTCGGCAAGGCGAATGACCCTCAACAATTCAAGAACTTCCTCGAGGCCGCGTTGAAGGGCCAGCAAATTCTTGGGGTGACCTCCGATCCCGAGGACATGTTGACAGCCGCGCGTGGGGCAAGAACCGAAGGCATGCTGCTTTCGGACCGCTTCTTGACGACCACAATGATCTCGCTGAACCAAGCCCTGGGCGCGCCAGGAACCGGCAAAGCGCTCGCAAATTTCGGCAAGGTCGTCAGTGGCGCGGGGTTGCAAAATAATCACAGCGCACTGTTAGAGTGGAAAGCGCTCGGCTTTCTAAAAGACAGCGACTTCACAAAAACAAAACACGGCGAGTTGAAGGGTTTGAAGCCTGGTCACAACATTCGCGGTTATAAAAAGGCGATTCGGGATCCGGATAAATTTCTTTACGAGGACATCCTGCCCGAAATGGTCAGGCAGGGCACGGTCGATCCGATTGAGCAGGATGCTCGGCTACAAAAAATGTTTCCGGGTAGCACGGCCGCCGGCATATTGAGCGAATTACGCGGCAACCGGCAAATGTTCGAAGGCCACGCGCAGCAATACGAAAGGGGCATGGGAGCTGAGGGTGGTAAATACCTGATGCAACATGATCCAACCGCCGCGCTTACCGCGTCTATGACGGCGTTGGAAAATGCAATTGCTACCCAGCTCGCTCCGCTGGTCGGACCCTTCACGGCCGCGTGCGCCAGGTTCACCGAATTTCTCGGCGCGTATTCAAAAGCACGAGATGAATTTAATAAGACCCACCCGCACGCCGCGCCATGGGTTGCGGCCGGCGAGAGCGTCGCCGAGATTGGCGCGGGCGCATATGTCGGAAAAAAGATCCTTGAGGGCGGCCTGCGCGCCGTCGGCCTGGGCGGTCGGACGGCTGCGGCCGGCGGAGCTGAAGTGGCCGGCGCGGGCATCCTTGGCACGCTAGGAGCGATCGCGACTTCGCCGCTTGCCCTCGCCGGCGGGATGCTTGTCGCCTCGACGACGCCGGCGCTCGCGGGCGAGGATGAGCGCGGCCGCCAGTTAAGGCTACAGGCCACTGAAGGCGCGAAAAGTTTTGACGCCTTGAAGGCGGCCGACGTCGGGCGAGTATCGCCGGGGCTCTTGGCTTTTGGGGTCGGCGGTCCAGGGGCGGCCATGCCGACGCGGCTCGAGGGCGCTGCGGACATCAATCTGAAAATTGAGGTCACCGCCGACACGGACGCGATCGTCCGGCGCGTCGAGCAAAGCATGTCGGCTTTCGGCGCGCTGCGGAGCGGGACTGGCGTCTCCATGCCGGAGGCTTCGCCCGGCGGCGGCTCCGGCTCGAGTCGATGAGGTGTGATAGCGATGGACGCTTCCAATTTTCCACCCTCATACGCCGAGGCTTTCGATCGCCTACAAAAGTGTCGGCCGCGGGGCGTCGACGCGACGCGGCATGCGCAGGCTGTCGATGACGCTCGGGCCTTTCTTGGCGAACGTGGCTATCAGGCATGGCGCGCCGGATGGACTGCGGCGGATCTCTTTGACGAGCAGCGGCCGGAGTCTCTTGGCGGGCTTGTCTGGCGGCTTGCTGGCGCGCGGGTGGTTTATTTAACGCCGCATGACGCCACGATACAGCGCGGGCCGACGTCGATGAGCGTGGTTCGCAGGACTCGCGCTTCGGTCTCGCAATCGCCAGCCGAAGCGGAACGAGCCGTTGTCTTCGCTCGATTCGATGACGAGGACTTCTGATGACGCGGCTTTCCCGTTGCGAGCTTGATCGGATCAAGGCGGAGCATCCGCTGGACTCTTTCGTCGAGAAGCATGTGCGGCTCGGCCGCGCCTCCGCGAAAGGCATTCGCGCCGGGCAGTGCATCTGCACCCCGAAGAAAGGCCGGAGCCCGCTTTGGGTCAATGTGACGAAAGGGAGCTGGGGCTGCAAATATGGCGGCTGCGGCGGCGATACATTCACCTTCCTCGAGCAATTCGAGGGGCTCGACTTCGCCGCCGTGCTCGCCCTGCTTTTCGGCGGCGAGGCGGTCAGCGATCCAGCGACGGCGGCGCGGCTCGAAACGGAGCGGGCGCAGCGGGTAGCCGAACGCGAGGCCCGCGCGGCGGCTTTGGCGGAAGAGGAGCGACGCAAGGCCTATGATATGTGGCGCTCGGCTGGCCCCGTCGATGGCACATTGGTCGACGCCTATTTTATTCATCGCGGACTCGCGCCCGTGCGCTCCAAGGCTTTGCGCTTTGCAGCTGATGAGCCCTATTGGCTCGCGCCCGACGAAGAGGACGCCAGGCCGGAGATCATGCATCGCGGGCCTTGTCTCTATGCCGCGATCCAAGGGCCCGATAGCCGTTTCATGGGACTGCATCGGACCTGGCTCGATCCGCGCCTCGGGACGGCGGATATGCCGCGCGAGGCTTCCGGCAAGGCGCAGATCGCCGCGCCGGACGGGACGCCGCTGGTCTCGAAAAAGATGCGCGCGGGCAAGCAGGGCGGCGCGATCCGCTTGCATGAATTCGGTCCGGGCCCGGGCGAAAAGATATTTTTGGCCGGAGAGGGGATCGAGACGGTCGAGACGGTTTTTCAGTCCGCGAGCCGGGATCTCCTCGGCGCATTCGGCAAGAATCGCAATTATTGCGCCTGGGCGGCCGGCGATCTCGGCAACCTCTCCGGCGCGGGGCTTGGGCCCTCGACGCCGCATCCCAAGGGTTTGCGGCTGCGCGTGCCCTCCGATGAGCCGGACCCTTCAGCGCCAGGGCTTATGCCGCCGCGCGAGGCGGAGGCCGCCATCCTGCTCGGCGATTCGGATAGCGACCCATTTGTGACGCGGGCGCGGCTCGCCTGCGCGCAAAAGCGATGGGCGCGCGGGGGATGGCCGACGGGGATCTTCATGGCCGAGGCGGATATGGACTTTAACGACATGATTCGCGCTTGGTCGCCAGAAGTGGAGGAGCGCTCTGATCCCCTTCGCGGCGCGAAACAGGTCGGCGAGCCTTGGGGGTTGCACTCCTAAAATGCGCCGCGCCCCAGCTCTTCCCAAAGCCGCAGACGAGCGCCCTATCGATCCACGCATGATCGAGCTCGTTAGGGCCCTTGCGCGTCAGGCGGCGCGGGAGGATCATTGCCGCGCGATGGCGGATCTGGCCGCTCGACGCACTGGCGATGTGAAAAAATGAAAGCCGTCATTTACGCGCGATTTTCAACGGACCTTCAGAATGAGAAATCCGTTGAAGATCAAATACAACTCTGCCGCGATTATATCCAAAAAAGGGGCCTGACCTTGGTCGGGACCTATGAAGACAAGGCGCGCTCCGGGGCCTCGATGTTCGGCCGGGACGGCCTTCTGACGATGATGGAACGGTCACGGACCGGCGCCTTTGACGTCGTTGTCGTTGAGGCGCTTGATCGTCTTTCGCGCGACATGGAGGATCTGGCTGGCATCCATAAGCGCCTGACTTATGCGGGAATCGAGCTTTGCGCCGTCCATGAGGGTTTGGCCGACACTGTAACGGTCGGTCTGCGCGGCCTGGTCGCTCAGCTTTATCGCGAGGATGGCGCAAAAAAGGTCAGACGGGGCATGGCGGGCGTGATCCGCGATGGACGACACCCCGGTGGCCGCGCCTATGGCTATAGGCCAATCGCCGGCAAGCCCGGCGAAATGGAGATCATCGAGGATGAGGCGGCCGTGGTGCGCCGCATCTTTAGCGATTATGCGGCCGGGGCGACGCCGCGCAATATAGCCGGCTCCTTAAACAGGGAAGGAATCGCGCCGCCGCGGGGCCAGCTGTGGAACGCGTCGACGATCAATGGATCGCGACAGCGCGCAAATGGCATTCTTCAAAACGAGCTTTATGCAGGCAAAATCGTCTGGAACCGCGTGAGGATGATCAAAGACCCGGATACGGGCAGACGGGTATCGCGGCCAAACCCGGAGGAGGAATGGCAATTTGCCGAAGCATCCCACCTCAAAATCCTCGACGATGGGATATTGGCGGCTGTCAAGGCAAGGCGCGGCGCACGACGCGGCGAAGCGCCGGAGAAAAGCAGGCGGCCGAGACGTTTGCTCTCAGGGCTGCTGAAATGCGGATGCTGCGGTTCCGGCATGGCGATTCATGATCGCGACAAAACCGGCAAGACGCGGGTGCGCTGTTCGGCTTTTCGCGAGAGCCGCTCCTGCTCACATGCTCGCGTCTATTATCTCGAGGAAATCGAGCGCGTCACAGTGGATGGCCTCCGCGCCGAATTGCGTGACCCGAGAATGATTTCGGAATTTGCTAAAACCTACCATGCCGAGAGAATCAAGCTGGCTCGGGAAGCGATCGCCATGCGCGCCAAGATGGAACGACGGCGGGACGAGGTTGGGCGAACGCTGACGCGCTTGGTCGACGCGCTCGCGGAGGGCCGCGTCAAAATAGGCGCGATTCGGGACCGCCTCTTGGACCTTGAAGGCGAAAAGGAAAGGCTCGATGCAGAGCTTGCGGACATGCCGGAGCCGATCGACGCCGTGGCGCTGCATCCGATGGCCGTGGCGCGCTATCTCAGCCAAATCGATCAATTGTCGGCGGAGCTGAAGTCCAATGCAGATTTTCAGGCTGGGTCAACGGCGGACTCATTCCGCGCACTGGTCAACAGCGTGATTGTGCACCCGGTCGCGCCTCGCGCACCTCTTGACATAGAGCTTAGAGGCTATCTGGCAGAGCTGACCGCCGAGCCAAAATTCCCGCCTCACGGTCGCTATAGTGGGTTTGCGGTGGTAGCGGAGGAGGGACTCGAACCCCCGACACAAGGATTATGATTCCTCTGCTCTAGCCGGCTGAGCTACTCCGCCCCAGTATAACTCAAACGAACTGCGCCGAGGCGCTCGCGATATAGGCATGAGGCGCATTTGTGTCAAGCAACCGCAGCCTCGGGCAAGCGCGCCCGCCGACGCCTTTAAGCGCCCTCGAAGCGCCAAGCCGCCGAGCGCGTTTTCGAGCGATGGGTTGCCAAGTTCCGCGCGATCCCCCGTCGCGCCCCGAGCGGGCCGCCGAAACTTCAAAAGGAAACGCATGACGACCCATCGACGCGCATCACCGATTGCTGCTTGAACCGCCTTTTATAGGCCGTGCGAATTGCTTCGATCTTGGCGTCCGACGCTGAATCGGGTTCGTGCCAGATCAGCAGCAGGCGCGAAGGCTCGCGGATCAGGCCTCCGGACTTGGCGCGCCATTGGCCATGGCCCTCGAAGACGCTCAGCCCATCCGGAAAACGCGGCGTGACTTCTTTCTCGATGAAACGCGCGAAATCGCGCGGACCAACCTTGCCGCCCTTGAAACTCGCGCCGAACAAGAGCTCCAGTCGCGCCATAGGCTTCGATCGGGCGGGACAATCGGACGAGAACTGCGATGCGGTTTCCGCCCAGGCGGGCATGGACGCAGCTATGAGCAGCAGGGGGATCGCCCTTTTGGCGCACGGGATCCAAAGCGGCTGTTTCATTATCGGTCCAGCATCAAGGCCTTGGTGAAATCCACTCGGCGCGACTCGATCTCAAACCTCAATGTCTAATCGACGTTCTTTCGAAATTCCTCAAGCTTGGAGCGATAGCCTTCGGCGTCGCCATATTCCAGAAACTTCAGATAGCGCGCGTGAGGATCGCGGATGCGGAGCGCGTGCTTTATAGGGCACCAATGCTGCTCGGTTCGACCGGCGATTTCCCGCGCGTAGGAAATGACGCCATTCGCATAGCCGCAAAAGGCGCAGTTGATCGCCTCGATCAAGTTCAAATAGCTCAGATGATGCCGGTCAATGACGACATATTCCGACCGCGTGACGCGGGGGATGCCATAGGCGCGGAAGCAGATGTGCTGGTAAACTGTGACCCAAATGTCCAGCAGGGCCAGCGGCGCCAATAACGAATAAATAACTGGCGACGTCAACAAATTGAGCGCCGGAGTCTCCTTGAAAAACTGGAGCAGGCCCATTCGAAGACGGCGGTGCCGCGCGAGAACGTCCTGTTGGAATTCGGCGACGTTTTTCTTGAGAGTTGGGCCATAGAGCTTGCGCTCCTTGTCAACTTCCTTTCCGAGCTCGTCCTCAAGATCGCGAATGCGGGCCAGGATCGCGGCAATCTGTTCGTTCATAAGATTGAGCTTTCAAGCTGGAGGAAGGCTGCGATGGGCCGTTGTTTCATATTCTGAAAACGGAAAACAGAGATCGGCTCGATTCCGTCATAATAGAGACCTTGACGGCGGAAACCTTCAAAAGACTATGCCCGCTCCAACTTAGCCCATAGATTAGCCTGATAAGCCGCAAGCCAGATAAGGGTGGCCGCCCGCGCCGCCTTTTGTCGCCACGTTGATCTGGTTCGCGCAAATTGGCGGAGCTCAGCCTTCGCCATAGGTCGGGGGATGCGCTGGCGGCGATCAGCGTTTATATTGGTTCGGATGATGAGAAGGGTCGGAGCAAAAAACCTGGCGCGGCCGCGACGGCGCGCCGCCGGGCGAGGCCCATGGCGATGGCCTCTGCTGCGGTTGGCGGCCGTGGCCATTCTGCTGAACCTCGCCGGAGGATCGGCGGCGCTCGCGCAGGCCGATCCTTTCGGCTGGTTCACGCATTTGTTCCAGCCCAATGCGCCTCCGAGCCACGTGATGAAGCCGATCCGGCCGAGGTCCGAAATTCATCGCGCCGCGCCCAAGCATTATTCGGCGCGGCCAAGGACGAATTTCCGAGCGACAGACAAGGCTGACGATAAGGCGGGAGACAAGCAGGCGGATAAACCCGCGGTCGCGCCCTCGTATTTCGTCGCCGTTCTCGGCGACAGCCTTGGGCAAATGCTGGCGCAGGGGTTGAGCGAAGCCTTCGCCGACCGGCCCGAGGTCGCGATCCTGCACAAGGCGAAGGAAAACAGCGGCTTGGTCCGCGACGACTTCTATGATTGGACGAAGGCTGCGCAGGACTTGCTCGCAAGCGGGGAAAAAATCGATTTCGCGGTCATGATGATCGGCAGCAATGACAGGCAAGCTCTGCGCGACGCCAACGGCAGCTACGAGCCGCGTTCGCCCCAATGGGAGGAGGCCTATGAGCGCCGGATCGAAACGATCGCAGCGATGTTTCGCGACAAGAAGATCCCGCTCGTTTGGGTCGGCCTGCCCGTATTGAAAAGCGAGCGGCTCTCCGCGGACGCCTCCGCCTTCAACGAATTCTATCGTGAAAACGCCGCCAAGGCGGGCGCGACCTTTGTCGACATCTGGGAGGCTTTCGCCGACGATTCAGGCCAGTACAGCCCCAATGGTCCGGATCTCAACGGCCAGATCGTGCGCCTGCGCGCGTCCGACGGCATCCATTTCACCAAGGCCGGCGCGCGCAAGCTCGCGCATTTCGTCGAGCCGGAAATCCGTCGAAATCTCGAGGAAGTCCTGCCGCAGCCTAATCCCGAGATTGCGAACCTGCCGCCGCCCGGCGACGCTGCGCCCCCGCAGAGCGAGCCGGCTGGCGAAACCCCGGGCGAACCCGCGGTCGAGCCTGCTCCAGCGCCGCCCGTAAAGCCCATCGCCGGCCCGATCCTACCGTTGACCGGGCCGGTTCTCGCCCCCGGCGGCGCGCTCGCCACGCGCATGGAAACGCCTCGACCACCGGCCGACAAGGCGCGGGTTCGCATCGATCAAAGCCTGCAAAAGGGACAAGCGCTCGATCCCAAGCCTGGCCGGTCGGATGATTTCGCCTGGCCAAGGCCCGCCCAACCGAACTGAGGCGTCGAAGCCCGGTCGACCCCGCGCCGTCCTTTGCCCGGCCCAACGAATTTCCCCACGATCTCGGGGGAAGCGCTCATGGCGGAGGCGAAGAACCCAAAATAATCGCCGGGTTCACAATCGCGGGATTCTCGTCTAGAGCATTCGCGACTTCCATCCATGCTCAACGCCCGCGCGGGCGGCGGAGCGAAAGTAAAGCCTAAAGCCAAGAGCGCCTTCCAGGCGAAAGGGAAACGCTCCAGGGAGTTGCCTGAAACGCGAACCAACCCCTGTTTCGAACCTTTGACGTAAGGACGCGCTCCGGCAGCGAGACCATGTCCCGAAAAAGTCGCCCGGCTTTTTTCGATCAGGACGTGCTCCAAGTCTTTGAATTTGAGCGAGTCCTTACTGATCAAAGATTCATTTTGATCAGGGCGCGCTCCGGCGCGGCCTTTTTTTGCGCGCCGAAATTGCAACACCCGCCGCGACGGGGAAAGAGACTAAATGCCCAAGCGGACCGACATAGAGACTATTCTTATCATCGGCGCCGGGCCGATCATCATCGGCCAGGCTTGCGAATTCGATTATTCCGGGACCCAGGCTTGCAAGGCGCTGCGGGAGGAGGGCTATCGGATCGTCCTCGTCAACTCCAATCCGGCGACGATCATGACCGACCCGGACATGGCGGACCGCACCTATGTCGAGCCGATCACGCCGGAAATCGTCGCCAAGATCATCGCCAAGGAGCGCTATGCGCGCCCAGGCGGTTTCGCGCTCTTGCCGACCATGGGCGGCCAGACGGCTTTGAATTGCGCGCTCTCGCTCAAGAAAATGGGCGTGCTGGACAAATTCGACGTCGAGATGATCGGCGCCAGCGCCGAGGCGATCGACAAGGCGGAAGACCGCGAGCTCTTCCGCGAGGCGATGACGCGAATTGGCCTTTCGACTCCGCGCTCGCACCAGATCAAGACCTTGAGCCAGGCGCTGTCGATCCTCGACGACATAGGTCTGCCGGCGATCATCAGGCCGTCCTTCACCATGGGCGGCACCGGCGGCGGCATAGCCTACAACAAGGCCGAATTCATCGACATCATCGAACGCGGGATCGACGCCTCGCCGACAAGCGAGGTCCTGGTCGAGGAAAGCGTGCTCGGCTGGAAGGAATTCGAGATGGAGGTCGTCCGCGACAAGGCGGACAATTGCATCATCGTCTGCTCGATCGAAAACATCGATCCCATGGGCGTCCACACCGGCGATTCCATCACCGTGGCCCCTGCCCTCACCTTGACTGACAAGGAATATCAGATCATGCGCGACGCCTCGCTAGCGGTGTTGCGCGAGATCGGCGTCGAGACCGGCGGCTCCAACGTGCAATTCGCGGTCAACCCGGCCGACGGCCGCATGATCGTCATCGAGATGAATCCACGAGTCTCGCGCTCTTCGGCGCTGGCCTCGAAGGCGACCGGCTTCCCGATCGCCAAGGTCGCGGCGAAGCTCGCGGTCGGCTACACATTGGACGAAATCGCCAATGACATCACGGGCGGCGCGACGCCGGCTTCGTTCGAGCCGACGATCGACTATGTCGTGACAAAGATTCCGCGCTTCGCCTTCGAAAAATTCCCCGGCGCCGAGCAGATCCTCACGACCGCCATGAAATCGGTCGGCGAGACCATGGCGATCGGCCGGACGTTCGCGGAAAGCCTGCAGAAGGCGCTGCGTTCGCTTGACACTGGCCTCGACGGTCTCGACGAGATCGAGATCGACGGCCTCGGCCTCGGCGACGACAAGAATGTCCTGCGCGCCGCCTTGGGGCGTCCGACCCCCGACCGCCTCCTCGTCGTCGCGCAGGCGCTGCGGAACGGCATGACTCCAGAGGAGATCCATGAGGCGTGCAGCGTCGACCGCTGGTTCATCGAGCGTCTTCAGGAAATCCTCGACCTCGAGGCGAGGGTTCGCGCCCATGGCCTGCCCGACGACGCCGCCAATCTCCGGCTTCTGAAGGCCGCGGGCTTTTCCGATGCGCGGCTGGCTTCGCTCGCGCGTGCGCCAAGAGCCGAAGTGACTGCGTTGCGCAAGCAGCTTGACGTGCATCCCGTCTACAAGCGGATCGACACATGCGCGGCGGAATTCGCCTCGCCCACCGCCTATATGTACTCCACCTACGCGCCGCCTTTCGCCGGGACCCCGGCCTGCGAGGCGCGCCCCACCGCGCGCGACAAAATCGTGATTTTGGGCGGCGGCCCAAATCGGATCGGGCAAGGCATCGAATTCGACTATTGCTGTTGCCACGCCTGCTTCGCCTTGCGCGAGGCGGGCTTCGAAACCATCATGATCAACTGCAATCCAGAGACGGTCTCGACCGATTACGACACCTCGGACCGGCTTTATTTCGAGCCGCTGACGCCCGAAGACGTGCTCGAAATCCTCGCCAAGGAAAACAGCGCCGGGACGCTC
Source organism: Methylocapsa polymorpha (assembly GCF_045689225.1). Taxonomy (GTDB): domain Bacteria; phylum Pseudomonadota; class Alphaproteobacteria; order Rhizobiales; family Beijerinckiaceae; genus Methylocapsa; species Methylocapsa polymorpha. The sequence continues at coordinate 863,991 of NZ_CP136862.1, forward strand.
AAGGGCGCGATTGTCCAGTTCGGCGGGCAGACGCCCCTGAAGCTCGCCCATGCGCTCGAGCAGGCGGGAATCCCGATCCTCGGCACGTCCGTCGATTCGATCGATCTCGCCGAAGATCGCGACCGTTTCAAACGGCTCCTCGACAGGATCGGCCTGAAGCAGCCGTTGAACGGGATCGCCTATTCGGTCGAGCAGTCGCGCATCGTCGCGGCCGAGCTCGGCCTGCCTCTCGTCGTGCGTCCGTCCTACGTGCTCGGCGGCCGGGCGATGGCGATCATCCGGGACGCGGCGACGTTTGACGATTACCTGCTCGGCACCCTGCCCGGCCTCGTTCCCTCCGATGTCAAGGCGCGCTATCCGAACGACAAAACCGGGCAGATCAATACTGTCCTCGGCAAGAACCCTTTGCTGTTCGACCGTTATTTGACGGACGCCGTTGAAATCGACGTCGACGCCCTTTGCGACGGCGAAGACGTCTTCATCTGCGGCATCATGGAGCATATCGAGGAGGCGGGGATTCATTCCGGCGACAGCGCCTGTTCGCTGCCGCCGCGCTCGCTGGCGCCCGAAAAGATCGCCGCGCTCGAAAGCCAGACCCGCGAACTCGCCCTGGCGCTGCGCGTCGGCGGGCTCATGAACGTGCAATATGCGCTGAAGGACGGCGAGATCTATGTGCTCGAAGTCAATCCGCGCGCAGCGCGGACTGTGCCTTTCGTCGCCAAGGTCATTGGCGCGCCGATCGCCAAGATCGCGGCGCGGATCATGGCGGGCGAAAAGTTGCGCGACTTCGGCTTGCAGCCGATGCGTGGCGACCACGTCGGCGTGAAAGAATCAGTGTTTCCCTTCGCCCGTTTTCCGGGCGTCGATACGGTGCTCGGCCCAGAAATGCGCTCCACCGGCGAGGTAATCGGCCTCGACCGTTCCTTCGCGGTCGCCTTCGCCAAGAGCCAGCTCGGCGGCGGCACCAAAGTGCCGACGAAGGGCGCCGTCTTCGTGTCGGTGCGCGACGCGGATAAGCCGCGCGTGCTCGAAACCGTGAAATTGCTCTCAGGCCTCGGCTTCAGGATCCACGCCACCGGAGGAACTTCGCGCTATCTCGAATCCGAAGGCGTTCAAGCGCAAAGGATCAACAAAGTGTCCGAAGGGCGCCCGCATGTTGTCGACGCGATCAAGAATGGCGGGATCCAGCTCGTTTTGAACACGACCGAAGGGGCGCAGGCTTTGGCCGATTCGCGATCGCTGCGCCGCGCCGCCCTCTTGCATAAGGTCCCGTACTATACCACTCTAGCTGGAGCGATCGCCGCCAGCGAGGGAATCAAAGCCTATTTGGCGGGCGATCTGGAAGTCCGCGCGCTTCAAGACTATTTCGCCGCCTGAGGTCCATTTGGACCAAAATAGAGCGGCAAGGGCGTCATATCGGCATCCCCGAGCGCGCCTTTGTGAAACCAGACCACTTGCAGCGGGTTTCATGAAGGTGTCTCATAATCCCTGGAGCCTTTTTGGCGCCTTTGACGCGATGGGGCGCTTTGCAGCCAGCCCGGCGCGTCGACCTAGGCCAAGCGAAGCCGACGAGCCGGGCGCGACCAGAAATTGCGTCGGGCGGGTCGCCTATTTCATTAGTCGAGACGAACGAAGACGTGAAAGAGAATCAGCATGGACAAGTTCCCCATGACAGCGGCCGGCCATAACGCCCTCGAAGAGGAGTTGAAGCGGCGCCAGCAAGTCGAGCGGCCACGCATCATCCAGGCGATTGCGGAGGCGCGATCGCATGGCGACTTGTCCGAGAATGCGGAATACCATGCCGCCAAGGAAGCCCAGTCCCTCAATGAAGGCCGCATTGCCGAGCTAGAGGATAAATTGTCCCGCGCCGAGGTCATTGACGTGTCGAAGCTTTCCGGCACCACGATCATGTTTGGCGCGACGGTGACGCTGGTCGACGAAGACACCGAGGAAAAGAAAACCTACCAGATCGTCGGCGAAAGCGAAGCCGACGTGAAAGCGGGACGGGTCTCGATCACCTCGCCGACGGCCCGCGCCTTGATCGGCAAGAAAATCGGCGACTCGGTCGAAGTCAACACACCCGGCGGCGGCAAGAGCTACGAAATCTTGAACGTCGCTTTTCAATAGCGAATGGCGGAGCGCGGCGACGGCGGCGCGTTTTTTGAAGCTGCGCGGTCTATAGCCGGACCGCGCTCGCTCTCACGAACAACAATACCGTGAAGCTTGCGGCGGCGTAATTGCGCCCCCACGCCGTCTCAGCTCCCGTAGAACAGCGGCGCTGACGAAGGGGAATCCACCTAATCTCTATTTGCGTCAATAAGAGGGATCTTCTCCGTCCCTCATCAAAAGCTGAGCTGTGAGGCGAAGCTCGCGAAGCCAAAAGTGGCCTACAATGGTAAAATATATAACTAAAATAGATTTAGTGCTTCTAGCAAATCTTTATTGGTCTTATAGATTTACTAATATACTTAGCAATAAATCAAAAAAGAATGATTTTCTCCTTGTTCAATGCTAGACGACCTTCAGCTTGAAGTCAGGAATCGATTTTGAAGCCTGAATCGAGATAAGGAGGTGTTGAAATGCCTGATGAAGTCGAAGCTCGCATGACATTAGGCGAGCCGGCCGCCCGCCAACTTGCCAATGCGACGAAGACTCGGGCGCAAATGCTGGCGATCACGCCGCGCTGGCTGATCTCCTTCTTGCCTTGGGTGCCGGTCGAAGCCGGCATCTACCGGCTGAACCGGGTCAAGGAAAGAGAAGGCTTGGGCGACGTCGAATGCAGCCCGAGCTGGGAGCGAGACGCCGACCTGCCGGAAACCTTCGTCGACTATGACCCGGCGCCGCGCGAATATTTCCTCAACGCGGTGACCACGGTTCTCGACGTCCAGACCCGCGTCTCGGACCTCTACAACCAGCCCTATGACCAGATCCAGGAGCAGCTGCGCCTGCTCATCGAGAAGGTCAAGGAGCGCCAGGAAAGCGAGCTCATCTATAACGCGGATTACGGCATTCTCACCAATACCGCGCCCTGGATGAGAATAAGCGCGCGCCGGGGCCCGCCGACGCCCGACGATTTCGACGAATTGATCTCCAAAGTTTGGAAAGAGCCGGCCTTCTTCCTCGCGCATCCGCGCGCCATCGCCGCTTTCGGCCGCGAATGCACGCAGCGCGGCGTTCCGCCGCCAACCATCAACCTGTTCGGCACGCCGTTCTTGACCTGGCGCGGGATTCCGCTCGTCCCCAGCGACAAGCTGAAGATTGCCGACTCCGGCAATGGAACCGGCAAGACCACCATCCTGCTCATGCGCACGGGCGAAAAGAAACAAGGCGTCGTCGGACTCTTCCAACCCGGCGTGCCGGGCGAAGTGACGCCGAGCCTTTCGGTTCGCTTCATGGGAATCAACCGCAAGGCCATCGCCTCCTATCTGATCTCGCTCTATTGCTCCTCCGCGATCCTCACCGAGGATGCGGTCGGCGTGCTCGAGAATGTGGAGATTGGTCACTATTATGAATATCCCTGATCCGCGCCATGCAGCCGCCACCGCGCCGGTTGCAACCCCGCCGGCCCCCCAATGGGGGGGCCAAGCGCCCTCGGTCATCGATCCCGGATTGATCGCGCATTTGGCGAACGCCTTTCTCAACGCCGCGCCCGGGCAAACCGTCGATCCGCAAGCCCTGGCGAATTTCGGGGCCGCGCTGGAGCGTCCGCCGTCCCCGCCGACATCCATCCGTACCCGGGGTCGCCGCCGCCGCGCCGGCGACAAGCGCGCCCGGCGTTCAGTCCATTCCCTTCGTCACCGAATTGCCCGGCCGGCCCACCGAGGCCGCGCGGCCGACGCAGCATGTTCCCGCCGCCGGCCTCGCCACGGGCGTCACAGGCTTCCCGCAGGCGCCGCCGCCGCGCCTCCTCCTGTAGCCGGTTTTGCAAGCCCTTCGCCGGAAAAAGGCCAGGGATCGGCTCAGACGGCCCCGCAAGGTTTTTTGAGCGAGGCCGATCTTCGCGCTTTGCCGCAAAGCCTTGGGCCGCTGATCTCGCTCGCGCCGACCACATCGCCGTCCGGGTTTTCTCCCGCAGGGTTTTCGCACGGCTCCGTCCCGAGCGCTTATCCGGGGGGCCAGAGCGACTCCCTTTATTTCCTCAACGAAGCCGGACTCTCGGCGCCGCCGACCACCCTGCCCGCTTCGGCTCCGGCCTCCCTTGGCTCCGCCGCCTGGCCAGGGGCGGAGGCGCCGGGCGCATCCTTCATTCCGCAGCCGCCAAGCCAGAGCCTCCTCTTCGGCGCGCCTGCCGCCCCAGCGCCTTCAATTGAGCAAAGCCCGGTGTTTCCCGCAAATTTCCCGACCGAGACAGAGCTGCAGCCGCAGGGCCTCGCCGAATCGGGCGCGCTCGGACCGGCACTGGCTCCCGCCGGATTTTCCCACGAGTCTACGCCCTTGACCCGTCCGGCGAGCGGCGGCGAGTCCTTATATTTTCTCAATGAAGCGCAAGCCGCCGCCGCGCCCGCCGCCACAGCGAACGGGACGACGCCGCCGCAACTCGCGCCCGTGACGCCGGAGCTTCAACCTTTGCTCGCGCCGGAATTGCTTTCGGGAACGCGCGCCTTCGACGCCTATTCGATCAAGCAGGACTTTCCGATCCTGCGCCAGCAGGTCCATGGCAAGCCGCTGATCTGGCTCGACAACGCCGCGACGACGCAGAAGCCGCAGGCGGTGATCGACCGAATTTCCTATTTCTACGAGACCGAGAATTCAAATATTCACCGCGCGGCTCATGCGCTCGCCGCCCGCTCCACCGACGCCTATGAGGCGGCGCGCGAAAAGGTCCGCCGCTTCCTCGGCGCGGGATCGTCGAACGACATTGTCTTCACGCGCGGCGCGACCGAAGCGATCAACCTCGTGGCGCAAGCCTGGGGCCGCCGCAATGTCAGGGAAGGCGATGAGATCGTCATCACCTGGCTCGAGCACCACGCCAATATCGTGCCCTGGCAGATGCTTTGCGCCGAGACCGGCGCCGTCTTGCGCGTCGCCCCGGTCGATGACAGCGGCCAGGTGCTGCTCGACGAATATACGAAGCTGCTCGGGCCGCGGACGCGGATCGTCTCCTTGCCGCAGGTCTCGAACGCGCTCGGCACGGTGACGCCGGCGCAGGAAATGGTCGCGATCGCGCATCGCCATGGCGCCTGCGTCCTCCTCGACGGCGCGCAGGCCGTGTCGCATATGCCCGTCAATGTTCAGGCGCTCGACTGCGACTTCTATGTCTTTTCCGGCCACAAGGTTTTCGCTCCGACCGGCATAGGCGTCCTTTACGGCAAGCCTGATGTGCTGGCGGCGATGCCGCCCTGGCAGGGCGGCGGCAATATGATCGCCGACGTCACCTTCGAGAAGACCATCTATCAGCCGCCGCCGGGGCGGTTCGAGGCCGGCACCGGCAATATAGCCGACGCGGTCGGGCTCGGCGCGGCGATCGACTATCTCGACCGGATCGGGATGGGAAATATCGCCGCCTATGAGCATGAGCTGCTCGGCTATGCGACGCAGGGCCTTCTCGGCGTGCCGGGCCTCACCATCATCGGGACGGCCAAGGAGAAAGCCGGCGTCATTTCCTTCGTGCTCGACGGCTGCCGCGCCGAGGACGTCGGGGCGGCGCTCGACCGGGAAGGCATAGCCGTGCGCGCCGGACATCATTGCGCGCAGCCGATCCTGCGCCGGTTCGGACTCGAGGCGACCGTGCGTCCGTCGCTCGCGCTCTACAACACCTATGAAGACATAGACGCGCTCGTCGCCGCCCTGCATCGCATTCAGACGCAGAAAACCTATCGCGCGCGGTAGGCGGTAGAGCGAAGAAAATGCGATAAAAAAGACCTGGGGCATTTTCGAAAAATGCTCCAGGCGTCGCCGCCCGATCACGGCTACACGCCCAGCGCTTCTCGCGGCGCGAACGGCCGCTCCGTTGACATACTGAACCTAAAGGCGCGGCGCCGTCGCGCGCGCCACGCACCCTCAATCAGGACAAATCAGGCTCTTATGCGAGCGCGGCGAGGCAAAAATCGATCATTTGATCGGTGGTTGGCTCAGGGTCTTGCGCGCATTCCACCATCAGCCGCGGATGACAGTAGCGGATGCAGGCGCTGCGGACGAGGATTGCCGCGAGCTCCGCATCGCCCGCCTTAAACTCGCCGGCCGCCATGCCCTGCCTGATAATTTGCGCCAGAATTTGGTCCATCTTCTCATAGTGCTCATGGGTGATGGACCAATTTTCATTGTGGGCCGTCTCGAACAATTCGTGCAACTTCCGATCGGAAAGGAAACGGCGCGCGTTCAGGTCCTCTATGGACGCAATTAAACTCCGCAGGGTCTTGCTGGCCGGTCCTGAAGATCGTGCAATTTTTTCCGCGGCGGCTTCGATCTCACCGAAAATCCTGCGGCAGACAGCTGCGTTGATCTCGGCTTTGGCTGAGAAGAACCGATAAACATTGGCAGGCGACATTCGCAACTCACGCGCTATGTCGGCGACGGTCGTCTTTTGAAAGCCGACCTCCTGAAACAAGCGCTCGGCGACGCCGATAATGTCTATTTGCGTATCGTTCTCTTTAACAGCAGTCGAGTTTTTCATTCCGTTGCAATCCAAAAGGCTAGGGGGACAAATAGCGCCGATATGGCCAATCACCGATTGGTATATTAGTTGAGATTAATTGAATATTAACAATCATGTTACATCTGATAATTAACATATTTTATCTGTAATTTAGCAGCACTTAAACGCCGCTCATGACGCAATAACTGGCTACCTTTACATCGGAAGCGTGACGGCGTCCACATCAAACCGATATTCTCAATCCGCTAAGGACTTAAAAACTTCGCACTATGCCTATGGTCTTCCGTCTTGCGCCTGTTCGCTATTGTTAGTTGTAGAAGGTCGCGGCTTATCGCCATAGCCGCAATCAGCCTTGCACAGAATGCCTGAGAACTTAACGAATTGCGGCGCACAAGAATCTCCGACAAGCGCTATACATTTGATACAAAAGCACTTTTTGCGTGACCCTCGCTCAATACGCAGTTCGTGCATTTCATGCACAATGCACGAACTGCGTCAGTCTATCTGCCCTTTGCACGAATTGCGTAAGGCTCCCCGCCATTGCTCTGGACCGACTACGCTCTTTGTCAAAATTGGGGCAAGAAGACAGATCTTCGGCGTTCCCTTTTGGTTCAGCGCCGACGCGGCGACATGTCACGGGTCAAGGAATCGCTCCGCGCAAAGATCGCCTCGAAATGGCGCGCGAAGGCCGCCGCCGCCTCCGGGCTCTCGATGACGATGAGATCATTGTCCTGCCGCTTCAAGCCTGAGGCCGAAAAATTGGCGGCGCCCGTCCGCACCAATCGGCCGTCGACCTGATAGCTCTTGAGATGCATCAAGGGCGCGCCCGGCCGCTTGAATCGGATTTCGACCCCTGGATCTGCGACGAGGTCCTCGAAAGGCTGGGTGGGGTTGCGCTCGCCGATGCGGCCGCTGTCCATATAGATGCGGACCCGGACGCCGCGATCGGCGGCGCGCGCGAGAGCCTCCATCACAGGCCAATCGGTGAGGACATAGGCGGCAAAGTCGATGCGGCTGTGCGCCTGATCGATCAGCGCGACATCGATGCGCTCGAGATTTTCCGTCGGCGCATAATGAATGGCCGGCGCCTGTTCGGCGAGGCATCCGGCGAGCAAGGCGAAGAAAAGGCCGGCGCCCATATAGATGCGGCATAAGGAAATGCGAAGGAAGAACATACACGCTCATTGAAATCTGGATGCCAAATTTCAACTAATAGGCGAATCTTTCCCGAATCCTAACGCCGGGACAGCGACGTTCCGTCAATTTCGGCTCCCCGTACTTGTCCCTTGCCCGCGACGCGCGACATAACAGGCGCCTGAAGGACGGTTCACTCGATCAAGAAGGGATGACGCCATGGCTCGCAGCCTCCGGAGCGAACGCCAACTGCTCAGCGCGGAAGAAGCGGCCCTTGTTGAAAACACGCATCATCCAGCTGTGGGGTCCTTATCCGACAAGGATCTCGCCGAGCTGCGCAAGCTTGTGCGCGAGCGCCGCGACCGCAGCCAGCAAATCGCCGCGCGCCAGCGCCGGAGTTGCGCGGCAAAGCCGCCCCTCGGGCGACCCGCGCGGCGACCGACGACACCGGCACGCGAATGAAGAGAGATTTGCTCGCCGCCGCTGTGCGGCGGCTGAACAAAGAGGCTGCGCGCCGCGAAGCAAAGGCTGCTCGCGAGGCTTTGATCAGCGGCGCCAAGCGCGCGCTTGAGCTTCGCCGCGCGAATGAGGGAAACACGGCCCGCCCCGCCTCCGGCCGCACGCCCAATGACGGCTTCCGCGCGAAAGGCGACGCGAGACAAGCGCCATGACTTTCATTGTCAAGCCACGCGGGGCCTGGCCGCGCTGCGAAGGCCCGCAAGCTCGGCCTCGTTGAAGACGCGGCTGCGCGTCAAGAACCGCACGCCTTCTGGCGCCTCGACCGAAAAGCCGGCGCCGCGGCCGGCGACGACATCGATAATGAGTTGCGTATGCGACCAGACCTCGAATTGCGCCGCGCCTATATAGACCGGGCAGCCGGCGATCTCGCCAAGGAAAACGTCGCTCGGCCCGGTGCGAAACTCGCCCGCCGGAAAGCACATTGGCGAGCTGCCGTCGCAGCAGCCGCCCGATTGATGAAACAGCAGAGGACCATGCGTCTCCGCGAGGAGTCCGATAAGCTCCAAGGCTTTCTCGGTCGCAATGACGCGCTCGACCATCAAACAATCTCCTGGTTTGGAAATGACATCGGGCCAGCGCCGACGGCGCGTCCGCCCGATTGCAGTTTTAGCGATCTCCAAAGAGCCTCTTTCGATCGAAGTTTAAATGCTCAAAAGAATCCGAGCGCTTTGGGGCTGTAGCTGACCAGCATGTTCTTGGTCTGCTGATAATGGTCGAGCATCATCTTGTGGTTTTCGCGGCCGATGCCGGATTGCTTGTAGCCGCCGAAAGCCGCATGGGCAGGATAGAGATGGTAGCAATTGACCCAAACGCGTCCAGCCTGGATTGCGCGGCCGAAGCGATAGGCCCGCGTTCCATCGCGGGTCCAGACGCCGGCGCCGAGTCCGTAAAGCGTGTCGTTGGCGATCGCCAAGGCTTCTTCATCGTCCTTGAACTTGGTCACCGAAAGGACCGGCCCGAAAATCTCCTCCTGGAAGATCCTCATCTTATTATTGCCTTCGAGGATCGTCGGCTGAACATAGAAGCCGCCCGCGAGATCTGGCCCGACATCCGCCCGCGCGCCGCCGGTCAGGACCTTCGCGCCTTCCTGGCGGCCGATATCGAGATAGGACAGGATTTTTTCGAGCTGATCATTGGAGGCTTGCGCGCCCACCATGGTCGCCGGATCGAGCGGGTTGCCCTGCTTGATGGCTTTCACCCGCGCGACGGCCCGCTCCATGAAGCGGTCGTAGATCTTCTCATGCACAAGAGCGCGCGAGGGGCATGTGCAAACCTCGCCCTGGTTCAGCGCGAACATGGCGAAGCCTTCGAGCGCCTTGTCGAAGAAGTCATCGTCCTGCGCCGCCACATCCTCGAAGAAGATGTTGGGCGATTTGCCGCCGAGCTCCAAAGTCACCGGGATGATGTTGTCGGAGGCGTATTGCATGATGAGCCGGCCCGTCGTCGTCTCGCCGGTGAAGGCGACCTTGGCGACCCGCTTGCTTTGCGCGAGCGGCTTGCCCGCCTCGACGCCGAAGCCGTTGATCACATTGAGGACGCCAGGCGGCAGCAGGTCGCCGATCATATCGACCAACACCATGATGCTCATGGGCGTCTGTTCGGCGGGCTTCAGGATGACGCAATTGCCGGCGGCGAGCGCGGGGGCGAGCTTCCATACCGCCATCAGCAGCGGAAAATTCCACGGGATGATCTGCGCCACAACGCCGAGCGGCTCGTGGAAATGATAGGCGACCGTATCATGGTCGATTTCGCTGAGGCTTCCCTCTTGCGCCCGCAGGCATCCGGCGAAATAGCGGAAATGGTCCACCGCCAAAGGAAGGTCGGCGGCCTTGGTCTCGCGAATGGGCTTGCCATTGTCGATCGTCTCGACCAGGGCCAGCGTATCGAGCTTCTGCTCCATGCGATCGGCGATGCGCAGCAAAAGAAGCGAGCGCTCAGCCGGCGACGTGCGCCCCCAGGCTTCGCGCGCGGCATGCGCGGCGTCGAGCGCCAGTTCGACGTCTTCGGAGCTCGAGCGCGCGACGGTGCAAATAACATGGCCGTCGATCGGCGAAATATTCTCGAAGGTCAGGCCCTTAGCGGCGGGGACCCATTTCCCGCCGATGAAATTGTCGTAATGGGGCCGGATGGCGACCTCATGGGCGATGTCGGCTAGGATCTTGTCGACCATTGTTCCCTCCCTTGGCAGGTTTAGGATTTTCGTTGGGTCTTCTGCGCGAAAGCTGCAGCGCTGATCAGCATTGCGCAGCCCGGGCGCTCCTCCTTGACCTCAAGAAAAATTCTAGCACCAAATCGGCGCCTGAGAAGAAAATGATTGGCGCGCCGCTCTCGCTGCGCCGCAGCGCGCGTGCGCATGAAAAACGCCTCGCGGCTAGGCTTTGTTGACCATTGCTAGAGGATAGTCGGAAGCATCCTGGATTGCGCCAGATCCTCGGCTCGAACAGAACTCCATCGGCGCGCCCACATTCATCCCGGCCCGTCGGTCAGCGCGAGCTTGGCTGAATGCGCGGCTTTGACCCGCTGGGCGTGGGCGTAGAGCGCCGCCACCGCGCAGCTCGCCATCCGCGCGCGCAGACTGTCCGCCCGGCTCGTCAAGATGATCGGCGCCCGGGCTCCGAGCACGATGCCGGCCGTATCCGCATTGGCGAGGAAGATCAGAACCTTGGCGAGCATATTGCCGGCCTCGAGGTCGGGGACCAGCAGAATGTCGGCGTCGCCCGCGACCAAGGACTTGATATTTTTCGTCTTGGCGGCCGAAGGGCTGATCGCGTTGTCGAACGCCAGCGGGCCATCAAGAATCCCCCCGGCGATCTGGCCGCGATCGGCCATTTTGCAGAGCGCCGCCGCGTCGATCGTCGAAGGAATTTTGGAATTGACCATTTCCGCCGCAGACAGGATCGCGACCTTCGGCTCCTTGATGCGAAGCGCGATCGCGAGATCGATGGCGTTTTGAACGATGTCGGCCTTGTCGTCGAGGGTGGGGAAAATATTCACCGCGGCGTCCGTCACCAACAAAGGTTTAGGATAGGTCGGAACATCCATGATGAAGACATGGCTGATCCGCCGCTCAGTCCTGAGCCCGGTCTCCTTGCGGACCACCTCGGCCATCAATTCATCAGTATGCAGGCTCCCTTTCATGAGCGCGTCCGCTTCGCCGGCGCGAACAAGTTCGACGGCCTTGGCGGCCGCCGCGTGGCTATGCGGCGCGTCGATCAGCCGAAATTTCGAAATGTCCAGGCCGAGCGCCGCGGCGAGCGCGTCGATTTTCGCCTTTGGGCCAACAAGGATCGGCTCGATGATATGCGCCTTCGCGGCTTCGACGGCGCCCCGCAGCGACGATTCATCGCAAGGATGGGCGATGGCGGTGCGGACCGGCGCGAGCCCATGACAAAGAAAGATCAAGGCGTCGTATTTCTCGTGCGCGCGGTCTTCGGTCATGCTCGACGCTCCATTCGTTTCGAAGGCAGGAAGGCAATGGACATTCTCCGCCGTTGATTGGATTTGAATAGGGCGGAGGCCGTCAAGGCGGGGAGACGAAGCGATCCGCCTTAAGAGGTGAATTTACATTTTCATCCGAGTAGATAGAGAGCGACGGAGTCTCCTACGTTTTCATGACGCATGAACTTCAAGCCGCGCCGCGCCGCAGCAATTGGACGCATCCGTCACGGCCTCTTCATCGAGCGACGCTAAAGTTCGAGGAACCATCTTCCGCCAGCCGGAGTTATCTAGCTCAAGAAGACCAACGGGGGATTCGCTGAAGCGATTTCGAGTAGAGGCTCGCGTGCGGCGGGATCGCCCTGGTTGGGGATGCGAGCCGATGCGCCGAAATCGCTATTTCTTCGCATCCGCCAAAAAATGTTTCGATACGCACGCGCCGAGCCTGACGTCAAAACAAAAAATATAATGGTTGTGGCGTTGCGCGATCGTAAAAGCTAGTATGTTGACGCATAGGAAGCTGGGGAGGCGGTTATGCTGACTTCGCGTGCGATGTTGATCGCCGCTTTCGCGGTCGCAGCGGCCGTAATCGGCATTCTCGCGGTGACGATCAACTTTACCCCAAGCCCCCCGCCGCTCGAGCTGAAAGCCGCCGAAAACCACACGCAGGCGAAACCCGCTTTGCCGCTCGGCGTGTCGCCGCAACTCTACGCGATCGCCGTGCCGCACAGCCGAGAACCGACGCCGGAGCTTATCGCTCTCGGCGAGAAATTATTCAAGGACAAGCGCCTTTCCGTCGACAACACTGTCGCCTGCGAAACCTGCCACGATCCGGCCAAGGGATTTACTGACCACCGCGGAAACAGCGCGACCTCGGCGGGCGTGAAGGATCAACATGGCCAGCGCAACGCGCCGACCGTACTGAATGCAATGTTCCAGTCTTCGCAGTTTTGGGATGGCCGCTCGGCCACGCTCGAGGACCAGGCCAAGCTTCCAATCCTCAATCCGGTCGAAATGGGCCAGAAAGATCCCGAGGATGTCGTCGGGAAAGTGCGTAAGATCCCTGAATATGCGCAGGCGTTCAACGCGATCTACGGCAACAATGGCACGTATGATGAAATCGCTTCCGCCATCGCCGCGTTCGAGCGGACGCAATATTCCGGCAATTCGCCTTTCGACCGTTTCTTGGCCGGCGACCAGCAGGCGATCAGCGATTCGGCCAAGCGGGGCTGGGAGCTGTTCCAGGGCAAAGGGCGCTGCAGCGCCTGCCATGCGGTCAATACAGTCTCGCCGCTTTTCTCGGATCAGAAATTCCACAATATCGGCATCGCCGCGCATAAGCAGGATTTCGCCGCGCTCGCGCGCAAGGCCCTCGCCATCTTGAAAACCGGCGATGCGAAGCAAATCGACGAACTCGCCTTGCAGACAAACTATTCCGAGCTCGGCCGGTTTCTGGTGACCAAAAACCAAGCCGACATCGGCGCATTCAAAAGTGAGACCTTACGCAATATCGGGGTCACCGCGCCCTATATGCACGACGGCTCGCTCGCTAGTCTGTGGGACGTGATGGACCATTACAACAAGGGCGGCGTCCCCAATCCATTCCTCGACGGGGGCATGCAGCGCCTGGGGCTCAGCGAAGCCGAAATCGACGACACGGTCGCCTTCCTCTTTACGCTCACCGACGACCGGTTCGCCGATTTCAACAAGACGGAACTGGCTCGGCAGACATCGCTCAAGACGAATCGGACACAGCGCGAGACCGATGTCGCCGAAGGCAGGAAGGGCGACCTTGGCGACATAGGAACCAATCCGGATCTGCGCAACCCGGCGACGATCGGCGCCTTTTAGGAGAGAAGCCATGGCGGGCGCGCATAAGAGCATCGAGACCAAGCATTACGAGGAACGGGCGTCCTTCTTCGGCGATCTCGCGCGGCTTGGCGCGCTGTCCCGGCGAGGCTTTCTCACCGTCGCCGGCGCCTCGGCCGGCATCGCCGCCGCGAAAGGGCTGATCACGCCGCAGAGCTTTCAGCTGGTCGAGATAGCGGCGGCGCAGGAGGCTGGGACGCCCGGCTTCACTTTCGCCTATGTTTCCGACACCCATCTTTACACGCGCAATGTAAACGATCGCTTCGTCCGCTCCGCCTTGAAGGCGGTGGAGGACGTCAACGCGATCGATCCTCAGCCGGATTTCGTCCTTTTCGGGGGCGACTTGGCCCAGCTCGGCCGGAAGGAGGAGCTCGATCTCGGCGCCGAGATCCTGAAGGAGCTGAAGGCGCCCTTGAAGATCATGGTCGGCGAGCACGACTGGTTCTTCGACATGGGCGAGCATTGGCGGGCCTTGTTCGGCGCGCCGCAATATTCCTTCGATCACAAGGGCGTGCATTTCGTAACGCTGATGAGCGTCCAGGAGAAGGATTTCTGGACCGCGCGCGGCATGACTCCGGCCGAACGGATGCAGACCGTGGCCGGGCTCGACAATGGCGTCCAGTCGCGCTTCGAGGTCGGCCCCGAAGGCCGCCAATGGCTGAAGAATGACCTGGCGAAAATCGACAGGAAGACGCCGATCGTCGTCTTCTCCCATTCGCCGCTCTACAAATACTACCGGAATTGGAATTTCTGGACTGACGACGCCGACGACGTTCAGGCCATTCTCGCCGGCTTCGACAATGTGACCGTGATCCACGGCCACACCCATCAAATGCTTCTCAACCGCATCGGCAACATCAATTTTTATGGCCTGCTCTCGACGGCCTGGCCATGGCCCTACGCGCCAGAAGGATTGCCGAAGCTCACCGTCCAGATGAACCGAGCCGATCCATTCAACGCCTTCGACGGATGCGGCGATGGCCAGCTCAGCGTGCTGACGTCTGGAATGGTCGACAAGGTCTACAGCCTGTGGAATCGCAATCCGGTCACCGTCCATTCCAGCTATCTGGTCTCGAACGGCGCCAAAGATCGTCCGCCGGCGACGACGCTCGCCAGTTTCTAGAGCATTTTCAAGCGAAGTGGATACCGGTTCGCATGAAGAAAGTGCGAAAAAACCTAGAGCATGTCATTGAAAAAGTTGATCGACTCTTTCGACGCTCACATGCGCCAGCTCTTTGAATTTGAGCAATTCCCTTTCGATCATGTGAATCCGCGCGATCGGGAAGCGCTTTAAGGGAGACGATGGTATGCGCCTATCCTACACTGTCGCCCTCGCGCTCGGCCTCGGCGCCGCCGGCCCCGCCCTTGCCGACGATCTGCCGCGTCACGCTCTGCCGCTGTCTCAGAACGGCGACCTCGTGGTCGGGCTTTGCGACGGCGAAACATCAATCGAGGTGCAAGGCGTCAAGCCCGGCGAGCCCATGACGCGCGAGCAAGCGCAGAAGGTCGCCGACTCGCTTATGCAAGAATGGCGGCGCAAGCACCCCGATCGCGAATGGCAGGTCGCCGCCGCCGAGGGCGCGGGCGGGCCGCCATCGGCCGCGACGGCCACTCCTCCTCCTTCCGCAGGCCAGTTCCAGACTTATGGCGCCTATACCGAGCGCGACAAGCAGATCTGGCAGGACTCAACCGACAAGCTGGTGGCGGAAGGCAAGCGCATTTTTCACGACGCCAAGGCGCTCGGCGGCACAGACGCCATCTCCTGCGACATGTGCCACCCGGACGCCTCGAACACCCATCCTGAGACCTATCCGAAATTCCAGGTTCAATTGGGCCGCGTCGCGCTGCTTCGCGACATGATCAACTGGTGCATCGAGAACCCGGTTCGCGGCAAGCCTTTCGCCGATGACGATCCGCGCCTGAAGGCTCTCGAAGCCTACATCCTGGCGCAGCGGAAAGGCTTCGCCTTGGACTACGGCAAGCACTAGCCGGGGGTTTTCGCCTCGCGCCGCTTGGCGTGGAGAATCCATTCGGTATAGCCGTTTTTCTGGTCGCGCCCTTTGAAGATCAGATCCGCCGCCGCCGTGAACGCCGGGCCGTCGAAGCTTGGCGCCATCGGCCGATAAAGCGGATCGTCGGCATTCTGCCTATCGACCACCGCAGCCATCCGCTTCAGCGTCGCCTCCACCTGCTCCGGCGCGACGACGCCATGATGGAGCCAATTGGCGACATGCTGGCTTGAGATCCGCAAGGTGGCGCGATCCTCCATCAGGCCGACGTCATGGATGTCGGGCACTTTCGAACAGCCGATCCCCTGATCGATCCAGCGCACGACATAGCCCAGAATGCCCTGACAATTATTGTCGAGCTCCTCCTGAATATCGTCCGGCGCAAAATTGACCCTGACGACAGGGATCGTAAGCATTTTAGCAAGGGGGGCCAGCGCGCGTTTTTTCAGCTCCTTCTGCCGGCTTGCCACATCGACCTTGTGATAGTGAATCGCATGGAGAGCAGCGGCCGTCGGCGACGGCACCCAGGCGGTGTTCGCGCCGGCCAAAGGGTGGGCGATCTTTTGCGCCAGCATGTCCGCCATCAGATCCGGGGCGGCCCACATGCCTTTGCCGATCTGCGCGCGTCCGGGCAGGCCGCAGGCGAGGCCTATGTCGACATTTGAATCCTCATAGGCCGCGATCCAGGCCGTCGCTTTCATCTCGTTCTTGCGGATCATCGGGCCGGCTTCCATCGAGGTGTGGATCTCGTCGCCGGTGCGGTCGAGGAAGCCGGTATTGATGAAAAACACGCGATCCGCCGCGGCTTCGATGCAAGCCTTCAGATTGAGGCTGGTGCGGCGCTCCTCATCCATGATCCCCATTTTCAGCGTATGCCGCGGCAGCCGCAGAATGTCCTCGACGCGGCCGAAAAGCTCGTTGGCGAGCGCGACTTCCGCCGGCCCATGCAGCTTCGGCTTCACGATATAGACCGAGCCGCTGCGGCTGTTGCGTAGGCGATCGTCCGCGCGCTTCTTCAGATCGTGGATCGCGATGAGCGTGGTGACGGCGGCGTCGACGATTGTCTCCGGCACAGGCCGTCCCTCGGCGTCGAGAACGGCGTCGGTCTCGATGTGATGCCCGACATTGCGCACCAGCAACAGGCTGCGCCCGTGCAAGACCATCGGCGCGCCCTCCCGATCGACATAGGTGCGATCCTCGGCCAGCCTACGTTCGACGATAAGCCCCTTCTTCTCCAGAGAAGCGCTCAGGGTTCCCTTCATCAGCCCGAGCCAGTTTCGATAGACTCCGACCTTATCGACGGCGTCCACCGCCGCGACGCTATCCTCGAGATCGATGATCGTGCTGAGCGCCGCTTCGAGGACGACATCGGCGACGCCGGCTTTGCTCTCCGCCCCGACCAGGCTGCCGTGATCAATATGGAGCTCGATATGCAGGCCGTGCTGGCGCAGCAGCACAACGAACGAGTCCGGCGACGTTTTCTTATATCCGGCGAACCGGCCGGGGTGGCGCAGCCTTGTCTCCAGGCCATTATCGAGCGTTGCGACGAGTTCGCCATTTGCAACCCTATAATCGACGACCGCCTTGTGGGGACCGCCCGCGAGCGGCGTCACCTCGTCGAGAAAACCGCGAACCCATTCGATCACCCGCGCGCCGCGCAGCTTGTTATAGCCTTTGCCGCGCTCCGCCCCGTTCGTCTCAGGAATGACATCCGTGCCATAGAGCGCGTCATAAAGGCTGCCCCAGCGCGCATTCGCCGCATTGAGGGCATAGCGGGCGTTTGAGGCCGGCACGACGAGCTGAGGCCCCGAAACCCTGGCGACCTCTAGGACGTTTTCCGTGCGAATCGTGAAATCACCCGGCTCCCGATCGAGATAGCCGATCTCGCGCAGAAAGGCCTCATAGGCGGCCGCATCATGCGGCTCTCTCGCGTGGGCGCGGTGATATTGGTCGATCTTTTCCTGCAGCTCGCCGCGAAACCGCAATTGATCGCGAATGCGGGGCGCAAAATCCCTGATCAGCCCGGATATTCCAGTCCAGAATTGACCGGCGTCGATGTCTGTCCCCGGCAAGACCTCATCGCGAATAAAATCATGCAAATCCTTCGCGACGCCGATTTCTCCGAATTGCGCATAAGCCATCTACATCTCGTCTGTTCGAGGATCGCCGTTCCTTCGCCGGAGCCGAACCGATTTCGCGGAATGTTTTGCGACCTGCATGATCGGAAGAAATCGGCTCATCCCTCCCAGGTTGCAAACAGTTGGCTGCTGATGCGGCGCGCGGCCGCCTCAACGGACCAGCTCTCGCGCGTCTCCTCCTTGATTTGGTCTTTTTCATCGCCTCAAACTTCGCCCTGTGCCGGACTTGGCTGAGACGAGGCGAAGCCAAGGCCTCGCGTTGGAGATCCATATAGCTCGCGCGCGGAATAAGGCCAGATGGGCAATCGCCGCGGCGAAAACAATCGTCGCGCCTCTTGCCCGAATTAAACGCAGTCAATCTTGCGTTTAGTACGAAATCCAGATCTAATTTAGCTGGACTTTCTATTGAACTTTTAAATTGAGCATAGCTTACAGCGAAGCTTTTGCGAGAGTGAAATTTCCATCGTCAGTAATGTAAATAGTATAATTCTACAATCAGATTATGGGGGACAGCATGGACATTAACGATCTGCACCCAAGTAAACTCATAAATAATATACTAAAAACTATAGTCGTGCGGCTTGAAGATTCCGATGCTTGGAGAAAAATCAGCAAGCGCATGTCTGGCGCGAGCGGCATGGACATCTTGGTCGTTCATCCGCAGTACCCTGGGAATCCCGCCATTCGGTATATGCCGCTGGGCCTCGCGATGGTGGCCGCTGTCGCGGAGCGAGAAGGCCATAATGTGCGAGTGCTCGATCTCCACAATCAGTCCTTGCCCTACTCGGCTCTAGAAGACGAATTGTCGAAGAAACACTACCCGCTGATCATGGCGGGCGGTTTCGCTATGCAAGTCCACGCGATGCGCGAGATCGTGCGGCGCGTGCGCCGCTTGTCTGTAGGAAGCCGGGTGCTGCTCGGCGGGGTCGGCGTGAGCGATACGCCGGAACTTGTGTTGGATTATACGGGCGCCGACGCGGTATGCACCCATGAGGCCGAGCTTGTTCTTCCCGATATTCTGCGCGCGGTGAAGGAAGGCCGGTCGTTCGATGATTGCTCCGGCATTGTCTTTCGCGCGGGCGAGGAGATCGTAAGGAGGCCGGGAGGATCTATTCCGGAGGATCTCGACCAATTGCCCTATCCCGCCTACCATCTCTTCGACATAGATCGCATCGCTCCTAAATCCTACAATGGTTGGGGAGCAAAAAAATCAATACACCTCATGACGTCGCGAGGGTGTCCGTTTCAGTGCACCTTCTGCATCAACTCACTCTTGAACGATCGCGAATATAAAGCGGAGAGCTTCGGCGCGGACTTCGTCGGCAGCAAAAAGGCGCTGCGTCATCGCTCTCCGGACTCCGTGATCAAGGAGATCGACTTTCTTCGTCATCGCTATGGCATTACGGATTTTCACTTCGCGGACGAAGAGTTCATTACACATAAAGACCATCTGCTCCGGATGTGCGCCGCTTTGAAAAAAGCGAACGTCACTTGGTCGACCTCGGCGCGCGCCGACTGGGCTTCGGAGGAGAAGCTGGCGGCCATGAAGGACGCCGGTTGTCGATACATTATTTTTGGGATCGAGTCGGGTAGTCAGACGATCGTCGATCTAATGGGAAAGAAAGCCAAGGTCGCTCGCGTCGCCGAGGGAATCGTGAACTGCTACAAGGTGGGCATGCGGTTTATCCCGAATTTCATGATTGGTTACCCTGGCGAAACGACGGAGACGATCAGGGAATCGGTGGCCTTTTGCAAGGCGCTGAAAATTCGGTTCTCTCCAGCCTTCGTGACGCTGTTTCCCAACTCGAGTCTGTTCCACGGGAACAAGCATAAAGTAACCGATTGGGAAAGCTATTATTCGACCCTGTCGAACATGGACTTCAATTCCTCCATACTCATGAACCTGAGCGATGTTCCCGACGAGGAGTTGAAATCGTTGAAGGCATGGGGCGAAAGCGAGTGCGAATCGCTTGCTGTGCAAGAATATGGCGTTGATTTCAGCCCAAAGATTCATAAAGACCGCTGGCGTTCCTTGCCTCCACGCTCCGGCCCGCCGCTAACCGAGGTTCCCATATTCCTCCAGCAAAAGGCGGGACGCCTCGCTAAGGCGGATGGTTTCGACGAGTCGCTGAAGGAGCTTCAACATAGTGCGGACTAACGATCCGATCTATTGAGCAAGTTCCGTCTCCACTTTCACCCATCATGGCTTGTCGTAACGCGTGATCCCGAAAACTCCGCAAGTTTTTGGGATCACGCTTTAGCTCCGCACGAGCATGGCGATGAAGAAACCGTCGGTCTCGCTTGTCAGGGGCGTGAGGCGCAGGCCTTCGCCGAACCGCGACGCAAATGCGACGAGGCCCGGCAATTCGGCCTGTTCCGCCATGTCTCGCGCCGGCAGGCTCTTGAACTCGGGATGGGCGGCGAGAAACGCCGCTAGCCTGTCTTCGTTCTCCTCACGCAGGACCGAGCAGGTGACATAAAGAATGCGCCCGCGGGGCTTCACGAAGCGCGCCGCCTCGACAAGCGCCTGATCCTGATCCGCGATCCGCTGATCGAGCGCGCCGGGCCTCACCCGCCATTTGGCGTCGGGATTGCGCCGCCATGCGCCGGTTCCGGTGCAGGGCGCGTCGACAAGGACAAGATCGCAGCGCCCTTCAAGGTCGGAGAGCCCCTCCCCGCCGCGGCGCTGCGGGCGAACCTGAACATTGCGAGCGCCGGCGCGTTCGAGCCGCGCATAGATCGGCATGAGCCTGCGCCCGTCGCTGTCCGTCGCGTAGATCTGGCCCTTGTTCTGCATCAAGGCGGCGAGCGCCAACGTCTTGCCGCCGGCCCCCGCGCAAAGATCGAGCGCCTGTTCGCCGGGCTTCGCCGCGGCGAGAAGAGCCGCAAGCTGCGAGGCCTCGTCCTGAATTTCGACGAGGCCTTTGACATAGGCTGGCTCTGCGGCGAGCGCCGGGCCGCGTCCGTCAGAGGTCAAGGGCAAGCGAAGCCCTAAAGGCGATAGGGGCGTCGGCTGCGGCTGCAGATGGGCCAGGCTCGCAAGCGCCTTGTCGCGCGTCCCCTTCAGCGTATTGACGCGGAGATCGAGCGGCGCGCGGGCGGCGAGCGCGCTCGCCTCGGCGACAGCGGCCTCGCCGAAGACGGCGATGAAGGAAGGCTCGAGCCATTCAGGGAAATCGCCGGCGACATGCACAGGCGCGCCTGCGAGATCAGCCGAGGCGAGACGTTCGGATTCTGCTTCGGTAAGAGTCGAAGGCGCATGCGCTTGGCCTGTGCAGAGCGCCGCAATCTCATCGACGCTCATGCCGCGAACCTGCCGCATGGCGCCGAGCATTATGGCGCGCGGCGTCTCGACGCCCATGATGAAGGCCGAGGACGCGCGCCGGCGCAGCGCGTCAAAGACGAGCGTTCCGATGGCGGAACGGTCCTTGGAGCCAGCGAAGCGATGCGAGAGGCCCCAATCCTTCAAGGCGTCGGCGGCAGGCCTGCGCCGCGCTTCAATATCATCCAGAACTTCAATCGCCGCGGCGACGCGCGCGCCGGGCGTCATAGGACTCCAAAAGCAGAAGGAAAGAGAATGCGGATCGCGAAGATCGCCCACATCAGGAACAGCACGATCACGCCGAACATATAAAGCTGGCCCCGCGTCGGAACATGATTGGAGGTCGTGTGAACGAAAGCCTGCGCAATGCGGCTCGCGACGAACAGCCACTCCATGACGACGAAGGCGAAGTCAGCCTTCTTGGTCGCGAGCGCCAGCACCACCAGGACGTAGAATAAAATCGGCGCCTCGAATTGATTTTGGAACGCCTGGCTCACCTGCTGCGCCCGACCGGGCCAAGGCGTTTGCTTCAAGGCGATGTCGCGCCAATGCAATTGCCCGCGCCGAAAAACGCCGCGGCGCTCCGTCGCCATCCAGAAGCCGAGAAGAAACGTAAGGCCGACCTGGACGAAGAGCGGCAGAAGAATCGTTTGGAGAGTCATGAGGCTCCTCACACTCCGGTCGGATAGTTGGGGCTCTCTCGCGTGATTGCGACGTCATGCACGTGGCTTTCGCGCAGGCTCGCCGCCGAGATGCGAACGAAGCTCGCCCGGGCCTGGAACTCCTCGACAGTCGCCGCGCCGACATAGCCCATGGCGGCGCGCAGGCCGCCCGCCAATTGATGCACGATCGCGCCGATCGGGCCGCGATAGGGCACCTGCCCTTCGACGCCTTCGGGCACCAGCTTCAAATGGTCCTTGATGTCCTGCTGGAAATAGCGGTCGGCGGAGCCGCGCGCCATCGCGCCGACGGAGCCCATGCCGCGATAGGATTTGAAGGAGCGGCCCTGGTAGAGATAGACCTCGCCGGGGCTCTCGTCGGTTCCGGCGAAGAGCGAGCCGATCATGGCGCTATCGGCGCCGGCGGCGATCGCCTTGGCGAGATCGCCGGAATATTTGATGCCGCCATCGGCGATGACCGGGACGTTGGAGGCGCGCGCGGCTTCGGCGCAATCCATGATGGCGGTGAGCTGCGGAACGCCGACGCCGGCGACTATGCGCGTCGTGCAGATCGAGCCTGGGCCGATGCCGACCTTGATCGCGTCGGCGCCGGCGTCGATCAGCGCCTTGGCGCCGTCGGCCGTCGCCACATTTCCGGCGATAAGGGCGACCTTGTTCGACGCCCGCTTCAGCCGCCCGACCTGATCCAGCACGGATTGCGAATGGCCATGCGCGGTGTCGACCACGATGCAATCGACTCCGGCGTCGATCAGCATCAGCGCGCGCTCGAAACCATGGTCGCCGACCGTTGACGCCGCGGCGACCCTGAGGCGGCCCTCGGCATCCTTGCAGGCGTCCGGATGCAAGGTCGCCTTTTCCATATCCTTGACGGTAACGAGGCCGACGCAGCGAAAGTCCTCATCGACGACGATCAGCTTTTCGAGTCGGTGCTGATGCAGGAGCCGCCGCGCCTCGTCCTGGCTCACCCCTTCGCGGACGGTAATCAGCGCCTTCGTCATCAGCTCGGAAACCGGCTGCAATGGATTGTCGGCGAATCTCACGTCGCGGTTGGTCAGGATGCCGCAAAGCCTCGCCGGCTTGCCGCCCGGACCGCGCTCGACGACCGGAATCCCGGAAATGCCGTGCTGGCGCATGAGCGCCAGGGCGTCGGCGAGCGTTTCGTCCGGAAAGATCGTGATCGGATTGACCACCATGCCGCTTTCGAAGCGTTTCACCTTGCGGACTTCCTCCGCCTGCTCGGACGGATCGAGATTGCGATGAATGACCCCAATCCCGCCGGCCTGCGCCATGGCGATGGCGAGCCGCGCCTCGGTCACCGTGTCCATGGCCGAGGACACAAGCGGAATGTTCAAGCTGATCGTCGAGGTGAGCCGCGTCTTGAGCTCGACCGCGCTGGGCAAGACCAGGGAATGGCCCGGCTGAAGAAGCACATCGTCGAAGGTGAGCGCTTCGGCGAGCGGGGGTCTTTTTATGAGAGTCAAATGTCAACTCCGTAATTTGCCTCGGGCGGAGAGGCCGCCGGAGCCTGTGCGGGGAGCGATTCTCGCGGAAATCGCATCGACCGAGAGTTGCCGGCGGCTCTTAGCACGCATGTGACGAAGCGCAAAGGAGAGACCGGCGAATCGCGTAGCCAGAAGGTTGGCGGAAAACCCACTTGACTATGTACCGAACGTTCGGTACATAGATGTCCAGCCGCTCATGACGGCATTCAAGCCAGCTTTCGCACCAACCGCCTACGCAAGGAGATCGATCATGTCGCGTATCCCAACTCCCACTTCAATCGACGAAGTCCCCGTTTCAGCCAAGCCATTGCTGGAGGCCGTGAACAGCAAATTCGGCAAAGTCCCAAATATGTTCCGGCTTTTAGCCACGAGCCCGCAAGCGCTTGAAGGCTATCACGGCCTCAATGGCGCGCTCGCAAAGGGTAAGCTCAACGCCGCAACGCGCGAAAGAATCGCGCTCGCCGTGGCGAATGTGAACGGATGCACCTATTGCAATTCCGCGCACGCCTATTTTGCAGCCAATTTGGCCATGCTCGACGCCGCCGAGATCGCCGCCAATCGGGACGGGCGATCAAATGATCCGAAGGCCGACGCCGCCGTCCGCTTGGCCCGAAAGATCGCGGCGGAACGGGGCTCAGTCACTGACGCCGACCTGCAGTCTGTTCGGTTAGCGGGTTATTCCGACGCCGAAATCATCGAAATCGTGGTCAATGTCGCGCTTAATGTGCTGACCAATTACGTGAATGACGTCTTCAAGACCGATGTGGACTTCCCGGTCGCGGAAGCGCGTCGGGCGGCCTAAAAAGCATAATCCGCAAAAATGGGAGCCCGGCCGTGATTTCGGGCGGGCTCGAACGTAAGAGAGAAACCATGTCAACGCCATCGAGCGACATAGCCTTTAGCCCAAGCGTGAAGGCGATCCAAGAGCGTCGGGGATCACGCAGCGCCTATGCCAAAACCGAGCTGCGCGGTGGGTTTAACGTCGAGATCACGCCGGCGCTCTCGGCTTTCCTTAGCGAGATCGATACGGCCTATCTCGCGACGGCGAGTGCTGTTGGGCAGCCCTATGCGCAACATCGCGGCGGTCCCAAGGGTTTCATAAAGGTCCTCGATTCCCGCACGCTCGCCTTTGCGGATTTCGCTGGCAACCGCCAATATGTCACACTTGGCAACCTCGCCGAGAATGATCGCGCATTTCTGTTTCTCATGGACTATGAGAACCGGCGAAGGGTGAAAGTCTGGGGCCGCGCGAAAGTCGTCGAAAACGACGCCGCCTTAATCAACCAATTGACGCCTAAAGGTTACAGAGCCAGGCCGGAACAGGCGATTTTAATCGCGGTCGAGGCCTGGGACGTCAATTGCTCTCAGCACATTCCGCGAAAAATCGACGCCGAAGAGGCCTCAGCCGCCATTCATCAGATCCAAAAGCAAATCGCTGCGCTCACCGCCGAAAACGCCCGCCTGCGCGACCCTCTTTTGGTCGCGCAAAAGATCCATTAAGCAAGATTTGCGCCGCGCAGAGCCGCCCATCCGGTCGGAGCGCTCCGCCCCCGCGATCGCGCTTCACGACGACCGAGCGCGCCGAGGATGAAGAATATATGATGGCTCGATGACCACCGGCGCCCCGTCGCCTCCCCGCTCGCGCGAGGAGATCATTCTTCGCTTGTTCGACCTTTTCCGGCGGGCCGGCTATGAAGGCGTGTCAATCGGCGAGATTTCGCATGCGACGGGACTTGGCAAATCGAGCCTTTATCACCATTTCCCGGGCGGGAAGGCAGATATGGCGGCCGCCGTCGTGGCCTTCGCCAAGGCTTGGATGGAGGCGCGTATTCTCGCCCCATTGCGGGCCGCAATCCCCCTGGCGGATCGCGTTGATTTGATGCTGGCGGCGATCAGCGAACTTTATGATGGCGGCGCGGCGCCCTGTCTCGTCGCCAGCATGCTGCTTAGCCGCGGCCGCGATCCGATCGACGCCGACGTCGGCGCGCTCATCTGCGACTGGATTGACGCCCTTGCGAGGGCGCTGCGCCATTCCGGCATAAGCCCAAACGAGGCGGTCGAGCGCGCCACCTCGGCCATCATAACGATCGAAGGGGCTTTGATCGTTGCGCGCGCTGCGGAGCGACTCGACATCTTCGGGGACGCAATTGATCGAGCGCGCCGGACTCTCATCGCCTGATGCCTGGCTGTCGTCGATATCTCGCCTTGTAAGGACGCGGCTGAGCCATCAAAAAGCCGGCTCCGCTGACGACGGACGAGCCTTTCGCAAGCCAGCAATGAGACGACGCAAGGAACCGTGCATTTGCCTCGATATTTGATCACTGCGCTGATTGTCGCATGCGCCTTGTTCATGGAAAATCTCGATGCGACGGTCATTTCCACGTCATTGCCGGCCATCGCGCTGGATCTCCACGAAGATCCGATCTCCCTCAAGCTCACTTTGATGTCCTATCTGGTGTCGCTCGCGGTTTTCATTCCAGCGAGCGGCTGGGCGGCGGACCGGTTCGGCGCGCGGACCATTTTCCGCCTCGCCATCCTCGTCTTCACCTTGGGCTCTATCTCCTGCGGCTTATCCAGCACTTTGCCCGGGCTTGTCAGCGCCCGCGTCGTTCAAGGTCTCGGCGGCGCGATGATGACGCCGGTCGGCAGGCTTTTGCTCTTGCGCTCCGTCGAACGATCCGATCTCGTGCGCGCGCTTTCCTACCTGACCGTTCCCGCGCTGCTCGGGCCGATCGCCGGGCCGCTGCTCGGCGGCTTCATCACCACTTATTTTCACTGGCGCTGGATTTTCTGGATCAATGTGCCGATCGGAATCGTCGGGATCATCCTGGCGACCGCCTTCATTGAGGATGTGCGCGAAGAGACCTCATGGCCGCTCGACGTGACCGGGTTTCTTTTCTCCGGCCTTGGGCTCGCTTCGCTTATTTTCGGACTCGCCACGGCGGGACGCGGCTTTGCTCCGCTTGACGTCACGATCGCGCTGGTCGGCTTCGGCGCCCTGTTCTTGACCGCCTATGTTTTTCATGCGCGCCGCGCGGCCTTTCCTTTGCTCGACCTCTCGCTGCTTTCGGTCCAGACCTTTCGCGCGAGCGTCACCGGCGGCTCCCTGTTCCGCATCGGCATCGGATCGATCCCTTTCCTTCTGCCGCTCATGCTGCAAATGAGCTTCGGCATGAATCCCTTTCAATCCGGGTCGATCACTTTCGTCGCCTCGGCCGGCGCCATGCTGATGAAAACCACGGCCGGCCCGATCCTGCGACTCTTCGGCTTTCGCCGCGTGCTCATCTCCACCGCGATCTTGAGCGCCGGCTTCCTCGCCTGCTACGGCCTCTTCACGCCGACGACGCCGCTGATGCTCATGATGAGCGTATTATTCATCGGCGGCTTTTTCCGGTCGCTTGAATTTACAAGCCTCAATGCGATCGTCTATGCCGAGATCGAGCCCGCGAAAATGAGCCGGGCGGTCAGCTTCGCCTCGGTCGCGCAGCAATTGTCGCTGAGCCTTGGCATTGCGGTCGGCGCCGGCGCGCTCCAGGGCGTCGGCCGCTTCAGCGGCGGCGCCGATCCTTTCGCTGCCGAGAATTTCAAATGGGCCTTTGCAGCGATGGCGCTCGTCTCGCTAAGCTCTGTCTTGACATTCTTGCGCCTGCCGGCGGATGCCGGATCGGAGCTCACGCCCCGCCGCGCCAAGGAGGCGCAGCCTCTCAATCAGAAGGCCAGCGCCGACCGCTAGAGCATGTCCCGAAAAAGTGGACCCGGTTTTTCGATAAGGACATGCTCCAACTCTTTGACTGAGCCAGTCCTTGTCGATCATGTGACTCCAGGTGATCGGGACGCGCTCTAAGCCGCATCAGTCCTTGGCGCCGCGGAAGCCCGTCGCAAGAACATAAAGCTCGGCCGAATCGGCGCGGCTCGCTTGCGGCTTGACGTGGCGCACTGTCGCAAATTCGCGCTTCAGGCGGGCGAGCAGTTCTGTCTCCGTGCCGCCCTGGATCACCTTGGCGAGAAACGCCCCGCCCTCGGCGAGAACGTCGCAGGCGAAATCGGCGGCAAGCTCGACGAGGCCGATGATGCGCAAATGATCGGTCTTCTTATGTCCGGTCGCGTTCGCAGCCATGTCGGAAAGGACCACGTCGGCCTTGCCGTCGAGCCATTCCATGAGCCGCTGGGGCGCATCCGGCTCGAGAAAATCCATGACCTTGAATTCGACGCCAGGCGGCGGCTCCATCTCGAGGAGATCGATGCCGATGACCCTGCCCTTGCCCTGATCCGCGCCGACCTTGTGCGCGGCCACCTGCGACCAGCCTCCGGGCGCAGCGCCAAGATCGACAACTCTCTGGCCGGGCTTCAAAAAATGATAGCGCTCGTCGATCTCGATCAGCTTATACGCGGCGCGCGAGGCGTAGCCCTCCCGCTTGGCCCGCGCCACATAGGGATCGTTCAGCTGGCGCTCAAGCCACAGGGTCGAGGAAAGCGAGCGCTTGCGCGCGGTCTTGACCCGCGTCTTGAGCGACCGCCCGCCTTCGCGGCCGGATGAAGGGTTTGATCCTGTCAAGGAGAGATCCGAGGTGAAGCGCCGAATGTCAGCTTTATAGCGTCGGCCTTCACAAGTCGCGTAGAGTTTTGGCGGAGGCGCTATTTAAATTTACGGATGGATCGTTTTGCGTCGCCGCATTTGAAACGAAACCGTCTTTAGATCTTTAGCGAGCTGAAGGTCGCCAAACAGACATTCGCTAATTTAATGCAGGCAAGTTCGCGCTGCATATTCTCTTACGCAACGAACGCGCGATCGAAGGCGACCCTGCGACGCTGACGGCGCGACAAGGTTTTAGGTGAACGAGCCGCCGCATGCCTCAGGCGTGCGTGGGGCTCGCAGCTTGCGCGCCCGAGTACGAAAGCACCACGACGCGCGCGCCGAGCGCTGTCTTCTGGTAGAGATCCATCACATCCTGGTTGATCATGCGAATGCAACCGGAGGAGAAGCTCTGCCCAATGGTCCAGGGCTCATTCGTGCCATGGATGCGATACAACGTATCTTGGTTCCCTTGCCAGAGATACATGGCGCGGGCGCCGAGAGGGTTGGCGGGGCTGCCGTGCATGCCAATCCCGCTTTGCAGCTCAACCATTTCTTTCATGAGATCCGGCCTTCGGTCGAGCATTTCCTTGGGCGGATACCAGTCCGGCCACTCCTGCTTGCTCTTGATCCGCGCCTCGCCCGACCAGCCGAACCCCTCGCGTCCGACCCCAACGCCATAGCGGGTCGCCCGTCCGCCATCTTCCACATGGTAGAGGAGGTGATTGCCGGGATCGACCACGATCGTGCCCGGCGATTCCTTGGTCGCGTAGGCGATATTCGCGCGGAGAAACGCCGAATTGACCTGGCCGGCATTGAATGCGGGAACGGTGAAGCCGCCGTCGTTGAGCTCCGCATAGATCGCAGAGTAATTCGCCTGGACGGTATCCGCCGCGTCGGCGCGCGAGGCCGACGGCTGGGGCGGAATCGCGGCGTTTGCCGCGGGATTCGGGTTTGTGTTGACGCACCCGGCAAGGCAGGCTGCGGAGGAAGCGGAAGCTCCGGCGATCATTTTGCGGCGGCTGAGCAAAAACATCTTGGGACCCAATCGAAAATGGGTTGGCGCGATTTTCATTTTGTAAAGAATAAATTTGACCCGCGATATGGCGCCTATGTCACGCTCACGATTTTTCTTGGGCGGGATTTGGACAAGTTTTGAGTTTTGCGCTGCTGCTACTCCGCAACCACAATCGGCGGAAGCGGAAAGGCGTCGGGCTCCGTCTGCGCGCGGATCAAAGCCTCTCCGGGCGCATAGGCGCGTAGAATCAAATAATAAGCCCCCGCCGGCGCAGGCAGCCAGTTTGTTTCCTTCTCGCCGCCCGAGCTGTTCTTTTGGAGATAGATCGTCAAGGAGCCGTCCGGATTGAGCTTGAGCGTCTTGTCGTCGCTCCCGAGCGAATAGCGGTTGATCGGATTTGGGACGGTGTAATTATTTGCGAGGTCATACAGGGTCAGCGACCAGAAGCCCGGCTCGACATAGGGCGGCAGCACTTTGAAGGTAATCGCGTATTTATTGGCGCCCGTGAGGCGCTCGCCGTCGCTGCCGGTGAGGCCGCCAATATAGATGGCTTCGCGCGGCGTGTTCGCCGTCAATCCGTTCCGCGCGGTGCTCGCCCGATTGTAGTAATCGGTTCCAAAATTGCCGATCGTCGGCGCGGGGACAACCCAGCCGTTGCGGAAGCCG
Organism: Methylocapsa polymorpha; assembly: GCF_045689225.1. Lineage (GTDB taxonomy): Bacteria > Pseudomonadota > Alphaproteobacteria > Rhizobiales > Beijerinckiaceae > Methylocapsa > Methylocapsa polymorpha. The sequence goes on from NZ_CP136862.1 coordinate 893,451, forward strand.
CCGCTCGGAAGCAAGGCAAGATCGGCCCCGATCTTCTTGGCGACCTTGCCCAAGGCGTCCGCCACGACCGGAGGGACCTTGGCGCGATCCCATGGCTTTCCGGCTGCAAGCCCCAACGGCTTGAACAGCGGCAGAAGCGCCGTCACCTGGTCATTCGGAGGCGGGTTCTCGGCCATGGCCTCGCCAAGAATCTCCCAGAACTGAAGCGGGTCCTTGAAGGCCAAGGCGCTGACCGGCAGCTTCGGGTCTGAAAATTCGGGCGCGGCATAGTGATAGGTCGGGGCCGCCGGCGGCTTCTTGCCCGTGGCTTCCGCGAGCCCCTGCACCGTGATCGCATCGAGGACGGCCTTGGCCGCCGGCAGATCGTGTCTATTGATCACATGAACCCTCGGCTGGACCAAGACCCAGCGCGTCGGCGAATCGATCCGCTTCACATTTGCCGGCAGCTTCCCCTTCCAGCCGGGGCCGACGAGAGCGAATTTACCGCCTTTGTAGCCCGTCGCGACCCCGCCCGCATAGGCGAAGGCGTTGGTCCAAAAATCCACGATCTCGACCATGTAGTAGCGGCCATGCGAGTCCGGGACGGTCAGGATGATCGGCTCCGCGGCGAGATCGAGAAAGCCGAAGCCGTAGAGCGTGTTCACGTTCGGCATCACATAGCCCGCCTCCTGCGAAAGCTCAGGCGTCGAAATGTCCTCCATGCGCCAGATCGCGTTCACGGCGGCCTTGGGATGCGGGCCGACCGCGTCATTGTAGCGAAGGCTGTACATAGTGACGAGCGGCGAACCCCAGGATGCAGCGGCGACGGCGAGCGCCTCGGAATAGGCCGACAGAGCATTATTGGCCCGCTCGGCCGCCGCCGTCGCGAGCGCTGTCGCCTTCGGCGCCGCAGCTTTAACAGCCGTCTGCGAGCGGGGCGTCTCGGCGAATGCGGCGCTCGCCACGATCAAGCCGACGGCGGCAAGCGCTGTGCAAATCGGGCGGCGGCGCAAGGCTCGCCATCCTTTGTCGGATCTTGTCGCCATAGAGATCTTTATCCCCCGAAGCCAAAGCATTTTGCAGCGTGGCTGGAATTGGCGCGCGACGGAAAATGCGAATGAAACGATCGTGGCGCGCCCTCATAAGTCGCTCTTAATCTCGAGAGCGAATGCGCCAGTCCAGCGATTGACGAATGTCAATTTGGGAAACTATTTCGTCGCGCTTAAAAGTCCGTAACGCTCCAGCCGCGCGCCTTAGGCCGGTGATCGCGGCTCACGCCCCGTCGGCGCTCATGAGCTGGAGCAATATGCCTTCGCGCAGGCCGCGGTCGGCGATACGGACGCGATCGGCCGGAAAAGCGCGGCGGATCGCCTCAAGAATGGCGCAGCCGGCGAGCACTAGATCGGCGCGGCCAAGCCCGATGCAGCCATTGGCGGCGCGCTCGCCATAAGTCATCCTGCGCAAAACTGCGACGGCTTGATTCACTTCATCGCTCGACATCCACAGACCGTCGACGCGGCGCCGATCATATCGCGTAAGCCCGAGAAACACCCCGGCGATCGTCGTGACGGTCCCGGAGGTGCCGAGGAGATGGAAGCGCTGGCAGCGACGCTCCGCGCCCACCATGACGACGAAGCTCTGCAGCTCATAGGCGACATGTTCGATCATCGCCTCGAAGACCGCATCGGATACTTCGAGGCCGCCGAATCTTTCCGCCAAGGTCACGACCCCGAGCTTCAGGGAGACCCAGAAGCGAACCCTTTCGCGCAACGCGAGATCAATAGGCTGCTGCGCGCCGGCGCGCGAGCCCCCGCCGGCGCGGCCGAGCCAGACGATTTCAGAAGATCCGCCGCCAATGTCGAATAAAAGCACGCCCTCGGCGGCCGCATCGGCAAGCGAAGCCGAGCCCGCCGCCGCGAGATGCGCCTCCGTTTCGCGGTCCACGATCTCCAGTTCGAGACCGATCTCCTCGCGGACCCTGGCGAGGAATTCGGCTCCGTTTTGCGCCGACCGACAGGCCTCGGTCGCGATCAGGCGGGCGCGGGTGACGCCGCGCGCGCGCATCTTGTCGCGGCAGACTTCGAGCGCGCCGAGCGTGCGCTCGATCGCTTCTTCGCTGAGGCGGCCGGTTCGCGACAGGCCTTCGCCGAGCCTCACGATGCGGGAGAAGGAATCGATGACTCGAAATTCGGGTCGTCCGGTTCGGTCCGGCCCTGGCCGCGCGATCAACAAGCGGCAATTATTCGTGCCAAGATCGAGCGCGGCATAGACATGCTCGCGTCCCGGCCGATGCGGCGGCCGGGCGAAGCGGCCGGTGAGAATACCAGCTTGATCGGCGCCGGGTCCGCCCGAACCCGCGCCGATAAAGTTGCTATTGCCGCTTATGCCGGACGCCGACGCCGGCGGCGCGGAACTCGACGCCGCGCCTGTGCTCTCCACTGGTCCCACTTCTCACTCCCGAAGCCTTGGACGGGAACGCTGATCCGCTGCGGCAATTCGCGAGTGTAACAACGGCTTGCGCAAACGCCAAGCGCCGGCGCCATTGCGAGCGCCGCCGTAAGGCTCCCCTGTCATGGCGCTCCTAGCGGCGTGGCTCTTCGGCTTCTGACCCTGGAGGCTTTTTCACCTGCGAGGGCTTGCCCTGCACCGAAGGCTGAGGCTGAGGCTGAGGCTTCGCCTGCGGCGGCGGCGGCGGAGGCTTGTTCTCCTGCTGATGCAGCGGCGCCTGGGGAACCCTCACTTCCGGCGCCGGCGGCGCCTTGATTGGCGCTGGGGCAGGCGCAGGCGCTTTAGGCTGCACGACAGGCGCGTTCGGATGGACCGCTGCGGGTTCAGGGGGCTTCGGCTTTGCTTGCGGCGCGGGTTGAGGCGTGACTCTTTCCTGCGGGGCAGTCGGCGGCGGAACGCCTTGGACGCCTTGCTTTGGCGCGGGGGCTTCGGCGCTGACGGCGCGGCTCCCGGAACCGCAGCCCCGGCCGGAGCTTGCGGCTGATGCGCCCTTGGCTCGACGCCAGACGGCATGGCTCGTACCTTGCGGCAAAGCATGGTTTGGTTGCATCGCTCCTGGGATCGGAGCCTGCGCTCCCGGCGTTGTAGGCGGCGTCGGCTTCGGCGCCAGGCGCCCGGTTGCCCTGACGGCGGCAGGCCCGTGCCTTGCGGCAACGCATGGTTCGGCTGCGCCGCGCCCGGAATCGGAGCCTGCGCTCCCGGCGTCGCCGGCGACCCCGTTGCCCAGCCGGCGTGGGCAGCTCCTTGTCTTGCGGCAACGCGTGGTTCGGCTGCGCCGTGCCCGGAATCGGAGCCTGCGCTCCCGGCGTCACAAGCGGCGTTGGCCTTGCCGCCGGAGGCGCCGGGTTGCCCTGACGGCGGCAGGCCCGTGCCTTGCGGCAACGCATGGTTCGGCTGCGCCGCGCCCGGAATCGGAGCCTGCGCTCCCGGCGTCAAGCGGCGTTGGCCTTGCCGCCGGAGCGCCGGGTTGCCCTGACGGCGGCAGGCCCGTGCCTTGCGGCAACGCATGGTTCGGCTGCGCCGCGCGCCTGGAATCGGAGCCTCCCGGCGCTCCCGGCGTCACAAGCGGCGTTGGCCTTGCCGCCGGAGCGCCCGGTTGCGCGGACGGCGGCGCGGCTGGACCGCCTGGCTGGTTAGCTCCCGGTCCCCTGCACCCGGTCCGCCGCCTCCCGGCCCAATCGGTCCCTGTTGACCAAAATTCTGCTGAATGACGACGCCCTGCGGGGCTCCCGGCTGCGCGAAAGGCAAAGGGATCGGAATTGGGATCGGTAGAAAGCCTGGGCCTTGCGGCGGAGGCGGCGGCGCAAGCTCGATGAACTCCACTGGCCGCGGCGGCAGGAAATAGACCGGCGGCGGCGGAGGCGGCGGATAATCTCCGAGGTCAAACATGATGACGGGCCGGTCGATGATCTCATATTCGACCGGCGGCGGCGGCGGCAAGCCGCCGAAATCATAAACGTCAAAACGCGGCGGCGGCTCGAACGGCGCCGACAGGATCGCAAGCCTGCGGCGGGCGTCCCAGAAATGCGGCCCGCGCGGGTAGCGGCGCATATAGCTCCAATAGGCGTTGGGCGCATTCGCCTCGACCGCGCGACGCCAGCTCAGAGCCTCCCGCCGCGCCGCGAGCAGAGCGCGCACGCGGCGCGCCATCCTGTCATCCGGATAGGCGGCGAGGAATTCCTGATAGCCCGCAATCGTATCGCGTTCGATCGCGGCGGCGTAAGCCTCCTCAACTGGAAATTGCTGAATCGGCCGCGACTGGAAGGCGGCATAGTTCTGCCCCTCGACAGAAGGCGGAGCCTTCGGGTTGCCGGCGAGCAGGACGACCGGCGGCTGAATGTTCGAGACATCCCACGGCACGAAGGCGCCCCGCGTGACTTCATTGACCCTGAGGCGGATGCGGGAAAAGACCTCGTCGATCGGCGCGCCGCCTTCCCGCAGCATTTCCGCCAAGGCGGCGGCATAGGCGCCATAGGGCCCCGGTTCGTCGGGCGCGATCGTGCCGGGCCCGGCGTTGAAGGCGTAGAGCGATCCAGGCTCCGGCTCGACGAGCGCGAGGCCGCCGGCGAGCGGCTGGCCGCTTTTTGCGAATGAATTGGCCCGCGCGGCGTCGATCACGACGATCCGCGCGCGTAAGGGCAGCGCCGCGAGCGCGCGGGTGAAATCGGAGATGCGAAGGGCCTCGATCGGAATATCCGAGTCGCGCGCGATGACCGCCTCGACCGGAGCGAAATAGTTCTCTCCCTCATATTGCAGCCCGCGGCCGGACAGATAGACGAAGGCGATCGCGTCCGGCCCCGCTTGCGCCGCGCGGCCGAGGAAATCGCGAAATGCGCGCCGAAGCGAATCCTGGTCCAGGTTCGCGGCGCCGCTCACCTCGAAACCTTCAGCCCGCAAAGTCTCGGCGATGAGCCCGGCGTCATTGGCCGGCGTAGTCAAGGCGCCCGAGCGATAGTCGGCGTTCCCGATCACGAGAGCGAGCCGAGGTTCGGCGCGCTGAGCCCGAACGTCGGTCGAAAATGAAAGGAGAACCGCCAAACCGGCGATGACGAGGCAGTCGATCATTGATCTTGTCATGTTCAGCTTTCAGCGCCGCAAGGCGAATCGGAGCAGGGCTTTGTCAGCATCAAAGAAGGCTATTGCGGCTGAACATTGGCTGAATGTTCAGGCTTGGCTTCATTCGGCTCGCGCGGGCTTCAGCCGATCGCGCGCGCCACTTCGGCCCGAAGCATTGGCAGGACCTCGACCTCGAACCAGGGGTTGCGCTTGATCCAGCCGCTGTTGCGCCAGGAGGGATGCGGCAGCGCAATGATCCGCTGTCCGTCGCCGCAAAATTCAGATGCGCGCCGCACGACGTCGTCGACGCGCAAGCCCTTCGGGAGAGGCCGCCCGATTCGCTGGAAATGATAATCCTGCGCGTACCGCCCTATGGCGAGGACGCATTCGAGTTGAGGCAGGCGCCGGAAAAGCTCGTCATGCCAGGCGTCCCGGCATTCGGGGCGCGGCGGCAGATCGCCCTTGTGGGCGTCATGGCCTGGAAAGCAAAATCCCATTGGAACGATGGCGACTTTCGCCTCATCATAGAAGGCTTCGCGCGAAACGCCCATCCATTGACGAAGACGATCGCCTGAGGCGTCATTGAACGAGAGCCCGGTCGCATGAACGCGCACGCCCGGAGCCTGGCTCGCGACAAGAAGACGCGCGGTCGACGACACCCGCAGAACCGGACGCGGCTCGTGCGGTAGCGCAGTCTTGCGCGGCGCCTCGAGACAGAGACGGCACGCCCTTATGCGATCGGCGAACGCCGCGAGCTCAGAGGTCAAAAACCTGTCCGTCATGGGCGATCGCGAGGCCAGCTTGCTCCATTTCGGCCCGGCGCAACATGGCGGATTCGCCCAAATGCGTGGCGACGATCCGCTTCGCCGAAAAGCCCGGAAGATTGGCTTTGAGAGTCGGCCAATCCATGTGATTGGGCGCAAGCTCGGCGCCGGAATAACACTCGACGATAAAGACGTCGGCCTGCGCCGCAAGATCGAACAATGCCGCAGTCCAGGCCGTGTCGCCGGAATAGGCGAAGACGCTGTTCCCATCGTCGAGCCGCACGCCGGTCGAGAGGCCGCCGGATTGGTGGACGACCTCGAAGGTTTCAAGCGTCAGTCCGCCGGCTTTTGTTTTTCTGCGGGCGAGAATCTCCTCGACGCGCCAAGGAAAGCTCCAGCGCAGATTTTTCGCGCCGGGAAAAAAGGCCTCCAGAGCCACGTCGAGCCTCTGCTTGAATCCGGGCGGCCCGATCAGCTCCAAAGGCTTCGTCCTACCCTCGACGAATTGACAATCGAGCAGCAGAAACGGCAGGCCGCCGAAATGGTCGCCATGAAGATGCGAGATCACGATTGCGTCGACAGCGTCGAAACTGAACCCAAGACTTTTCCAGGCCCCGATCGAGCCGGCGCCGAAATCGACGATGGTCGCAGATCCTTCTGAATCGATCCTGAAGCAGGTATGAGCCCGGCCTCCGGTTCCAAAGGCGTCCCCAGATCCGACAATAGTAATTTTCATTGACCGCCTACATCATTCAACACTATGCGAACGCTTGTCTCTTATCGATACTAAATATCGTCGACGCCCGCAGCATGTTCGCCTGGGCAGCGTGTTTTATGAGCTCATAAACGCACATTGCTAATTGATGTATTAAAAGCGTTATTTGCATTCATCAATGATCCGCTCAACCTCATCTACCTCTCTGAAATACAATTGCATCAGCGTTAAGTCTTTAATTAGACCGCGCCGATGATGCGCTGTGTGCGCCAGCGCACATTCGGCCTTTCTCGCGGTCAAGGCGCAAGCTTGTCCGAACCCCAAGCAGGCCCCCTTTAAAGCGGAAGCGCGAGGCAATCCTCATAAAGGACAACCCGACCCTCATAAAGGACAACCCGACCTCGATTAAAGCGAGGCGCGCGGCGGTCCGACTACGGCGCATTGGCGTATGTTTTCGCGCGCGCCAATCGGATCGCCAGCCCCGATCCGGCTCCGGATGCGATCAATTTCAACGGTTGCATGAGGCTGTCATTAATCTTTTTCCGGCAGCGTCTGCGAAACCTTTCTTTCGCAGCGTGAATTGAGCGGGTCTTCGAGAGGATGACAGAAGTCGCCGCAGAAATGATCGCGCGCGGGCGCAGCGGCGATTCGGCGCTTGCCGCGGAGCCCGGGCGCCTCGCCGTCAAGTTGCGCAAGGCGCGGGCCAAACTGAGCTCATCGGGCTCGGGCCATCGCGATTTCGACATTGCGCTGCTCCGGCTGTTCGCGAAGGGCCGACGTTCCTCGGGACCGGCCGTGGCGGCTCTGAGCGGGGTCGTCGCTGCGATCGCCGCGACCTGGGTGGCCGTCGACGCGGTCCTGGCTTGGCTCTGCGTCAATGTCGCCGCTCTGAGCCTGGCCTATCGCCTCGCCGGCCAATTCCTAGACGCGCCCCGCGCCGACATCGACGTCGATCGGCAGCGCCGCAACTTCATCATCGCGGAGACGGTCCAGGGGGTCATTTGGGCGAGCATCGTCTGTCTCGTCAGCCGCGCTGACGATCCGGCGGCGCGCACCTCCGCGCTCATCATGCTTTTGCTGGTCGCCGCCGTGAACGCGACAGTCACATCGTCGATTCCGGCGGCCGTCTACGGCGCCTTGACGCCGATGGCCTTGACGATCGCCATATTCCTGCGCCCGACAAGCCTCTGGGACGGCGCGATGCCGCTCATCGCCCTGGCTTTCGGGACGCAAGTCTATTTCATGCTGCTCGCGCGGAAGCTCCATGCGGCCTCGCTCGAAGCGCTCTCGTTTCAAGCCGAAAAGGACGAATTGATCGCCGAGCTCGAACGCGCCAAGACGAATAGCGATCTCGCGCGGCGCCGGGCCGAAGAAGCTAATCTGGCCAAGTCCCGTTTCCTCGCCACGATGAGCCACGAGCTGCGCACGCCGCTCAACGCGATCCTCGGCTTTTCCGAGGTCATGAAGGGCGAATTGTTCGGATCCCACATGGTCGCCTCCTACAAGGAATATTCAAACGACATCCATTCGAGCGGTCAGCATCTTTTGATGCTCATCAACGAGATCCTTGATCTGTCGCGGATTGAAGCCGGCCGTTTCGAGCTGAAGGAGGAGCCCGTCGCGCTCTCCCATATCGTCGAGGATTGCCGGCACTTGCTGGCCTTGCGCGCAAAGAAGCGCAACATCGCGCTGGAAGAGTCCGTGGAGCTCAGCTTGCCGCGGATTTGGGCCGACGAGCGCGCGGTTCGCCAGGTCGTCCTGAACCTTCTGTCGAACGCGATCAAATTCACCCCGCCGGGGGGTACGATCAAGATCAAGATCGGCTGGACGGCGAGCGGCGGCGAATATTTCTCGGTTCGCGACAGCGGACCGGGCATCCCCGAAGATGAGATCCCGATCATCATGTCCTCCTTCGGCCGCGGCACGCTCGCCCAGAAAAACGCCGAGGAGGGGTCCGGCCTCGGCCTGCCGATCGTGAAAGGTCTTGTCGAGCTCCACGGCGGGGCGTTCACCCTGAAGTCCAAGCTTCATGAAGGCACGGAAGTCGTCGTGATTTTCCCGCCGGGCCGGGTGCTGGAGGCGCCCTCCGCCGAACCAGAAAGCTCGGCGTCGAAGACGAGGCGCAGATCCAGGCGCGAGGCCTGTTCCGCAGCCTGAGGACACAGCCAACAGAGGCCCCGCCCGCGTCTTGACAAGCCGCAGCGGCGCTCTACCTCCAATTGACGTGCTGGCGCTCAAATCGACGAGCGCCGAGAGTCTATTTTTCATCTTTTCGCCGCGGTCATGCGTTGGTTCTGGCGATCCGGCGAGTTTATCCCTTGACGCGAAAACCCGGGACCGCATCTTCTTCGGGAAGGGGTCGGGCGCGGAGGTCAAGATCGACGGCGAGGATCTCCTCATCATGAAGGAAAGCGACATCCTGGGCGTCGCCGGCTGATCCGGCCCTTCGCACCGGTTTTCTCCACACAGGGGTTGAACGACAATGGCTGCCAAAGACGTCCGTTTCTCAACCGACGCGCGCGATCGAATCCTGCGCGGCGTCGAGATTCTCAACAATGCGGTGAAAATCACCCTTGGCCCGAAAGGCCGCAATGTCGTCATTGAAAAATCCTTCGGCGCGCCCCGCATCAGCAAGGACGGCGTGACCGTCGCCAAGGAAATCGAGCTTTCCGACAAGTTCGAGAATCTCGGCGCGCAGCTCGTGCGCGAAGTGGCCTCCAAGCAGCATGACGCGGCCGGCGACGGCACGACGACCGCGACCGTCCTCGCGGCTTCGATCGCGCGCGAAGGAGCCAAGGCGGTCGCCGCCGGCCTCAATCCGATGGATCTGAAGCGCGGCATCGATCTCGCGGTCGAAGCCATTGTCGCGGATCTCAAGAAGAACTCGAAGAAGGTCACGTCGAACGACGAAATCGCCCAGGTCGGCACGATTTCCGCCAATGGCGATCGGTTCATCGGCGAGGAAATCGCCAAGGCGATGCAGAAGGTCGGCAATGAAGGCGTGATCACGGTCGAGGAGGCGAAGAGCCTCGACACTGAAACCGAGATTGTCGAAGGCATGCAGTTCGATCGCGGCTATCTCTCCCCCTATTTCGTCACCAATACGGAGAAGATGATCGCCGAGCTCGAAGATCCTTACGTCCTTATTCACGAGAAGAAGCTGTCTTCGCTGCAGGCTCTGCTGCCGGTTCTCGAAGCGGTCGTGCAGACCGGCAAGCCTTTGCTGATCATCGCCGAGGACGTCGAGGGCGAGGCGCTCGCAACGCTCGTCGTCAACAAGCTGCGCGGCGGCTTGAAGGTCGCCGCCGTGAAGGCGCCTGGCTTCGGCGACCGCCGCAAGGCCATGCTCGAAGACATAGCGATCCTCACTGCGGGCCAGCTGATCTCCGAGGAGCTCGGCATCAAGCTCGAGAATGTGACGCTGCCCCTGCTCGGCCGCGCCAAGCGCATCCGCATCGACAAGGAAGCCACCACGATCATCGACGGCGGCGGGGAAAAGAAAGACATTCAAGCGCGCATCGCGCAGATCAAGGCGCAGATCGAAGAAACCACCTCGGACTATGACCGCGAGAAGCTGCAGGAGCGTCTCGCCAAGCTCGCGGGCGGCGTCGCGGTGATTCGCGTCGGCGGCGCGACCGAAGTCGAAGTGAAGGAAAAGAAGGACCGCGTTGACGACGCCCTCAACGCCACCCGCGCGGCTGTCGAGGAAGGCATTTCTCCTGGCGGCGGCGTCGCCTTGCTGCGCGCGATCAAGGCCCTCGACGCGGTCAAGACCGGCAATCCCGATCAGAAGACAGGCGTCGACATCGTCCGCAAGGCGATCCAGGCTCCCGCGCGCCAAATCGTCGACAACGCTGGCGCCGATGGCGCCGTGGTTGTCGGCAAGCTGCTCGAATCCAACGATTATAGCTATGGCTACAACGCCCAGACAGGCGAATATGGCGATCTCGTCAAGCTCGGCATCATCGATCCGACCAAAGTGGTGCGCACAGCGATCCAGGACTCCGCTTCGATCGCCGGCCTGATCGTCACCACCGAAGTGACGATCACAGAGCAGCCGAAGAAAGAGGCTCCGGGGCTCCCGCCGGGCGGCGGCATGGGCATGGATTACTGAACTCGACTCCCGCCGTACTCGCTACGAAGCGCCGCCGAGCTTTTTTGAAGCCGGCGGCGACGCCCATTAGAGCGCTTCCCGATCAGATGGAGTCATCTGATCGAAAAGGAATCGCTCAAATTCAAAGAGTTGGAGCATGTTCTGGTCGAAAAAGTCGGTCAACTTTTTCGGAACATGCTCTAATAGTCGCGATAATAGCCGCCGAAAAAGGGCGTCCCGACGCCGTCGAATGGGTCGAAGACCCCATGATGATGACCATAGCCGTAGCCGCCCCAGTACGGGTAGCTATAAACGGCCGTGCTGGCTATGGCGAAGCCAATGTCGTTGGCGACCTGCATGGCGTGGCGTTGCCGCCAACGCCAGGCGCCAATACGGTACTGCCATGGCAATGGATAAAAGCCCAACCCGCTCTCGGGATCGCCGACGAGGGCCGCAAAATGGGAAGGCCGGCCGCGCAAGTGGCCGGGAGCATATCTAACCCCTACGAATCCGGCGCGGGCGGCTTTGGCATGGGCGCGATGAGCGCCGGGATGCCTTGAACTTGCCGAGGCGGACGCAGGCGCAGCGTCAAAAAATGCAAGCGTCGCGATGACCGCCAACGCCGATGCCGACGCCGCCTTTCGAAAGAACATTTATCTTCATCTCCAGATATTTCATGAACCGCAAGCATGGGTTTTGTCACGGCCTAACGCCCGATCGCCTGCGGCGTTCCGCGGCAGATCGAAGAACGATCTTCACTCTTTGCTGACCGACCGGGCCCGCGCAATGTAGCGGCAATTCGAACCGCTCCAAGACTCTTTCGCATCAAGCCTTTGTGCAGGGCGCTTCGCGAGATAGGCTGATAGAAAGGCGGCGACGCCGGCGCGCCCGCGCCCAACGAGCAATTTGAAGCTTTTTTTCACCGCGCTCGGCGCCCGCCGAGCCTTATGAGGGATGAGCCGGAGTGATTTCACGATCGATGACATTCATGCGCGACGTTCTGAGATCGATGCTCGCGGCGGTTTTGCTCGGGCTCGCAGCCGCTTCGCCCGCGGCGGCGGAAGAACCGCCGGCGCCGGGTCAGACTGAACAGGCGGCGTCCAAACCGGCGTCGGCCGAGCACGCGCAGCCGCCCGCGACGACCCCGCCAAATCCTCTGCCGCCGGCCGTGACGACCTCGCATTCGATCACTCTTCCGGGACGCAGCCTGAACTTCATAGCGATCGCCGGCGCCATCCGTTTGAGCGATGCGCAAAGCGGCGCGCCGCAGGCCGACATCGCAACCCTGGCCTTCCTCCTCGCCGGCGCCGATCCCGCCAAACGCCCGGTCACTTTTGTCGTCAATGGCGGTCCTGGCGCCGGATCGGCCTGGCTCGACCTCGGCGCGCTGGGGCCGTGGCGCCTGCCGCTCAATGGCGGACCGCGCTCGCCATCCGCGCCTCCGATCGCGATCGAAAACGCCGACACCTGGCTCGATTTCACCGATCTCGTCTTCATCGATCCGCCCGGAACGGGCTATAGCCGAATCCTGGCCAAGGGTGAGGACGCGCCGCATCGCTTCTATTCCGTCAACGGCGACATCGAGGCGCTCGCCGTTGCGATCCGCAAATGGCTTTCCGCGAACAAGAGGCTCGAGAGCCCGAAATTTATCGTCGGGGAAAGCTATGGCGGCTTTCGCGCGCCGAAGCTCGCGCATCGCCTGCAGGACGCGGAAGGCGTAGGAATCGAAGGCCTCGTGCTGATCTCGCCAGTCCTCGACTTCGCCTGGTTCGAAGGCGGCAATAATCCGCTGACCTTCGTCACGAGGCTGCCCTCGCAGGCCGCCGCTGCGCGCGGCCTCGACGGCGCCGACGGCCGCGCCGGCCTCGCCGATGTCGAAGCCTATGCGACCGGCCCCTATCTCGCCGACCTCCTGCGCGGCGAGCGCGACCCTCAAGCGCTCGCGAGGGCAAGTGAAAAGGTCGCGAGCCTCACAGGCCTCGATCCCGCGCTCGTGCGTCAGCTCGGGGGCCGCATCGACATGGCGACATTCGCCCGCGAAAAGGGCCGGGCGAACGGAAAAGTCGCGAGCAATTACGACGCCCGCGTCAGCGGCTTCGACCCAGCGCCGCATGCGGCTTCGAGCGATTATTCCGATCCTATTCTCGACGCGGACAAGACGCTGCTCGCGAGCGCGATGGCGGATCTCACCGCCAATCGCCTGGGCTGGCCGATCGAGGCGCGCTACGAGATCCTTAATGAAAACGTCAACCGGCAATGGAACTGGGATGGCGGCCGGGGCCGCGCCGAGGCGCTTGGCGATCTGAAACGGGCGCTGGCGATCGACCCGCATCTGCGCGTGCTCGTCGCACATGGGCTAACCGACCAGGTGACCCCCTATTTCGCCTCGAAGCTCCTGCTCGATCAGGTTCCGCCGATGGGCGACCCGGACCGGCTCAGACTCAAGGTCTATGGCGGCGGCCACATGCTCTATTTTGAAGATAAATCCCGCGCGGCCTTGCGCGAGGACGCGCGCAAGCTGATCGAAGGAAAATAGGCGCACGGCGCCTATTCCTCGGCGTCGGTCGACAAGATCACCTCGTCCGGCAGGCCCGCCGTCACGCTCTTTTCAAGATTGACGCCGGCGACGCGGGCGAAAGCCCCATCGCCTTCGAGGAGCACCACGGCTTCGCTCGGCATTTGCCGCAGCGCTTCAATCAGTTGCGCGACTGTCATCGGAGCTCCTTCACAATTGAGCTGGCGGACGTTGGCCTCGGTATTAAATGAAGCAGGATCTGTTCCCAGTTCCTATTCCACGATCTTATCCGCGACATTGGCTTCGGCGAAGGTCGCCATGCCCTTGTGGCAGGCGAGCGCCGCCTGCGCGATCGCGACCGCAAGGGCCGCGCCGGACCCTTCGCCGAGCCGAAGCCCGAGATCAAGCAGCGGCTCCTTGCCGAGCCGCCGCAGCACGTCCCTATGCGCGCCCTCCGCAGAAACATGCCCTGCGAGACAATGGTCAAGCGCCGTCGGATCAAGCGCGTGGAGAATGGCGGCGGCGGCGCAAACGACAAAGCCATCGAGGATGACCGGCACACGCTCGATGCGCGCCGCCAGGATCGCGCCAGCGATCGCCGCGATCTCTCGTCCGCCTAAGCGCCGCATCAGCTCCAAGGGGTCGGCGAGATGCGCGCGGTGGCGCGTCACGGCGGCTTCTACCGCAGCGATTTTGCGCAAAAAACCGCTGTCGTCGACGCCGGCGCCGCGGCCGACCCAATCGGCCGGCGCGCCGCCATAAAGGCCATGATAGATCGCCGCCGCGACGGTCGTGTTGCCGATTCCCATCTCGCCGAGGCACAGAAGATCGACGCCGCCGGCTATGGCCTCCATGCCGTAAGCGAAGGTCGCCGCGGCTGCAGCAGGCTCCATCGCCGGCTCCTCGGTAATATCGCGCGTCGGAATGTCGAGCGCCAGGTCGAAGACTTTCAAGCCAATCCCATAGGCGCCGCAGATCTGGTTGATCGCCGCGCCGCCCGCAGCGAAATTCTCGACCATCGCCCGCGTGACCGAGGCCGGATAGGCCGACACGCCTTTCGCCGTGACGCCATGGTTGCCGGCGAATACGGCGACGAGCGGGCGGTCGATCGTCGGCTCGGGCTTGCCCTGCCAGGCGGCCAGGAAGGCGACAATATCCTCCAGCCGGCCAAGCGAGCCGCGTGGCTTGGTCAATTGCGCCTGCCGCGCCCGCGCCGCCAAGCGCGACTCCTCCGACGCCCTGGGCATTTTGGCGATGAGATCGCGGATCGAATCGAAAGGCGAAGCTTTGGCGTACATTGGGACCCGAAGGCGGGAGGGCGAACCTCTCTTAGAGCATGTTCAGGTAAAGTTGATCGACTTTTTTGAGGGATGCGCCTCAACCCTTTGAATCTAACGGATTCTGTTTCGCCCACCTCCCTCGGTGCGATAGGGCGGGCTTGATCGGCTTCCTTGCAGCGAGATCGGCGCAGCATTCGCCAGAACGAGGCGAATATCGCTTAAATTCAAGAGAGTAACGCCTAGCGCCGGATCGCGCTGACACCTCAGCGAAGGCGCGGCGCGACAAGCTGCCTCACTTTTTGCTGCGCTTGCGATATTGCAATGCAACATTTCCATCCTATCTTAACGCTAAATCGACCTTGGAGGAGGCGCGACGGGCTAAATATCGAATGGAGACAGCATTATGAAATACATCCCTTCTTTGGTCGTCGCCGGGCTGGTTCTCGCCGCCACGGCTTTCAGCTCCGCCGCCGATTGCGCGCCCAAGCTGGACCTTAGCGAGGCTAGGACGGTTGCCGTAGCGCACACCGCCAGCGCGGACGAACCGCGAGTCTATTGCTACAGTGGCGTCAAAGCCGAAGCGGACACCCCCGGCGTCAAGGCCGACACGCTCTATCGCGGCTGGATCTGCGTCCCCGAGAACCCCGCGACGGCGGCGCACTAACGTCGCGCTGCTTGGGCGTTTGACCTCAAGCGCCCAAGCGCTGGCGCGCGCCAGCGCCACAAGCCTCGACAAAAACGCGCCAATAACGGATGAGAAGCAATGCGCCCTGGCTCGTCGCTTCTCATCGACCTTTTGATTTGCCTGCGGTTCGCCACGCGGCTTCCACTCCCGATCCTTGGGGTCGAATCCGCGCCCCATGCGCTTGCGAGCTTTTCCCATGCTCTGCGGCTGCTGCCGATGGCAGGAGCCCTTATCGGCGCGCTTGCGGCTGGAGCGCTCGCAGTTGCGTCCGCTCTCGGCCTTCCGCCTGCCCTTTCCGCGCCGATCGCGATCGGCTTCCTCATTCTTCTCAGCGGCGCATTGCACGAGGACGGCCTCGCCGACTGCGCCGACGGCTTTGGCGGCGGCGCGACGCGGGAGCGCAAGCTCGAAATCATGCAGGATAGCCGGATCGGCGCATTCGGCGCCCTGGCTTTGGCGCTCGCGCTCTATTTGCGCGTCGCGGGCCTCGCGATCATCGCGGGCTGGAGCATCGGTCTGGCGAGCGCCGTCATCATAGGCGCCGCCGCCCTGTCCCGCGCCGCCGCTCTCCTTCCTTTGGTTCTCCTTCCGCCGGCGCGAAGCGGCGGCGCCGGTTTCGCCGCGGGGAAGCCAGAGCCAGCGGCGCTACGCATTGCCTTATCCCTTGGGTGCCTTTTTGCGCTTGCGCCGATTCTGGCCGGAGGCGGAGCAGCCAGAGCCTTGTTCGCCATCGCCGCCGTTTCAGGCGCGGCCCTGGCCTTTGTCGGACTTGCGAGGCGGCAGATCGGCGGCCAAACCGGCGACGTCGCGGGAGCGACCCAGCAGATAGGCGAAATTATTGCTTATCTGGTTTTCGCCGCCGGAAATTGACGCGCCATAGCTGCTATGAAAGGTCGTTCGCCGAGGATCGAATCCATGCGGCATCGCTGAATGCCCAAGGATCGAGCCGGCTACGTGCTCGTTATGAAAGCGCCTACGATGTTGAAACGATCCCTGGAAGCTGTCCTATTCGCCAGCCGATGGCTGCTCGCTCCGTTTTTTCTGACCTTGGTTTTCGGCCTTATCGCGCTCCTCGTCAAAATGGGGCAGCTCATCATCGAGCTCCTGCCCCACCTTTGGCAGACGCATGAATCGGATGTTCTCCTGCAAGTGCTCGGGCTCGTGGACTTGACCTTCGCCAGTTCGCTGATCGTCCTCGTGATCTTCTCGGGCTACGCGAATTTCGTTTCGCGGATCAACCCCGAGCGCAGCGGATCCTGGCCGGAATGGCTGGCGCTGATCGACTTCACCGGCCTGAAGCTGAAACTCATGTCCTCGATTGTCGCGATTTCAGCGATCCAGCTCCTGCGCGCCTTCATGGACGTGAAGAACACGCCCGACCGCGAGCTTTATTGGGACGCCGGCATTCACGTTGTTTTTGTCGTTTCAGCGCTTCTCTTGGCGGTGACCGACCGGCTCTCAACCGAGAAGCATTGAGCCGGCGGCGCTGCGGCGGCGTAACGCCGGCGTTTCAAAGTCCGGCGAGATATTGCGTCGGATCGACCGGCGTCGCTCCTTTCCGCAGCTCGAAATGAAGCTGCGGCGAGGCGACATTGCCGCTTTGGCCGGATTTCGCGATCGTCTGGCCGCGCTTCACCGTATCGCCGCGCTTGACCTCGATGTCGCTGTTGTTCGCATAGGCCGTGACAAAGCCGTTCGGATGCCGGATCAGGATCAGATTGCCATAGCCCTTCAATTCACTTCCGGCATAGGCGACGACGCCGCTTTCGGCCGCCTTCACCGACGTGCCTTCCGGCACGGCTATGTTGATCCCATCATTGCCGCCCAGCTTGAACGCCTGGATGATGCGTCCGCGCGCCGGCCAACGAAACTCTGGATTGGCCGAGTCGGCTTTACCGCTGTCAGCAGGAGCGGCTTGAGCCTGCTCGATCACGGGCTTCTTCGCTTCGGCGGGCTCCGCTTTGGCGTTCGCCGCCTCCTGCTTGGTCGGCGCTTGAGCCGCTTTCGCTTGGGTATGGATCGGCTCAGCTTTGGGCGCCTCGACTAATTTCTTGGTCGCCGGCTTGGCCGGCTCTGGCGCCGGAGCTGCGGCGACCTTGGCCGGCGCCTTGGCTTGCGCAGCAGCGGCGTTCGCTGAATTCGAAGCGGCGGCGTTCGCCGGCGGCGCGGCGGAAGCGACCTTGCGGGCGCCCACCTCGCCTTTCAGGAGCTTGACTTTCTCGGTGTAGCGGGCGTTCCCTGCGCGGCAGGAGCCGCCGCCGCGCCCGGCGGGGAACACGCGCGCGCCGCTCGAAGCGGCCAAAGCCGCATTATAGACAGGGATCACGACGCGCGTTCCGGGTTGGGCTGGGACGCGGAGGAAAATCCATTCGCGTGGACCAGCGCATCGAGCGGAACCCCATAGCGCCTGGCGAGGACCTCGCCATTCTCGCCCTGAGCAATGGTGACGGGCGATCCGCCCTCCACCGACCAGCCGGCCGCCGGCTGCGCCGCGTGCGATGGCGTCGCGGTGGCGACCCTAGAACTCGGCTGCGCGAGAACAGGCGCGCTGGCGGCGGGCGCCCGAGCGGCCGCGACTGCACGGCGCCCACCGGGCCGAATTCGATGGCGAGATGCTCCCTGTCGGCGCCGGATCGGCAGCGCGCTCCGAAGATTGGAAAGGATTGCCGAAAGGGTCGCTCAGCCGCTCGGAGCTCGAGCAGCCCGCAACCATGCCGGCGGCCGCCCCTGTCAAGGCGAGTCGAAACGCAAGACGCGAGCATAAAACAGAAACGAGATGGCCCATGACGCAACCCACTGACGCTGTACCCTTTGAAGGCATTAAATGGGCCGGGGGTTAAGGGAGAGTTTAAGATGAACGAATATTCAAGAATTTCCGTATGAAGCGAAGCTCTATCCTCATCCTTGGATCAATCGGCGTCACAAGGCCTGCGCTTCGCCGGGGAGGATCGCTTGCAGCCGGCAGGGACAAATCGGCGTCTCTTCGAAATCGCCCGCCTCGTTGCGCGCGATGCGCACGACCCGCTGGCGCGCCGGCGCCGAAGGATCGGGACGCGCTGTCACGAGAACTCCGTCCGCGGCGAGCGCCGCGATGAGAGGCGCGGGAATTTCGCTTAGCGAGCCTTGCACAATGATGCGATCGAAAGGCCCGGCCGCCGGCCCGATGGCGGCTCCGTCGCCCCATGTGACGCCGGCATTATCTATTCCGAGCTGTTCGAGCCTGGCGGCCGCTTCAATCGCGAGGCTCTGAAACCGCTCGATCGAGATCACCTCGCGCGCAAGCCTTGCGAGAAGGGCCGTCGCATAGCCGGATCCGGTGCCGATTTCGAGCACGCGATGACTCGACGACGGGGCCAGAACCTCGATCATGCGGGCCGCGAGCCAAGGTTCGGGCAGCGTCTGCCCGCAGCGGAGCGGAAGCGCGAGCTGGCGGCGGGCGAGGTCGGCGTAGCGGTGCGGTACGAAGATCTCGCGCGGAACCATTTCGAGCGCGCGCAGGACGTCGAGATCCTGAATCCCCCGCGCCCGCATCGTTAAAAGAAAGGCGGCCTTCGCCTGCGCCAGTGCGGAAGCTCCGTCCGATTGAGACGGTTGCGCAGGAACCTGCCGCCGCGTCTGCATAGGCCCCCGCCCCTCTTCAGCGCAAGGCCTGCGCATAGCGCGCGACGGAGGCCTCATCGGTCAGATCGAGCCGCAAGGGAGTCACGGAGATAAAGTTTTGCGCCATCGCTTCGACGTCGGTGCCTTCGCCGGGCGTCAGATGATGGCGGTCGAACGCGATCCAGTAATAGGGATTGCCGCGTCCATCGGCGCGGGCGTCGACGTTGACCAGATAGCCCCTCCGGCCCTGCACCGTCACCGCGACGCCCCGAACCTCTTGCGGCTCGCAGGCCGGAAAATTTACATTCATCACGACATTTGCCGGAACCCCCTCGGCGAGGATCTTGGCGATCAAGGCCGGCGCGAGGGTTTCGGCGCAGCTCCAATTGGCGCCTTCGCGCCCGGTCGCGGGACCATAGGCCTGCGAGAGCGCGATCGAAGGCACGCCAAGTATGACGCCTTCCATCGCGCCGGCGATCGTCCCGGAATAGATCACATCCTCGGCGACGTTCTGACCGCAATTGACGCCGGAGAGAATGACGTCGGGCTTCGCGCCGTCGAGAATCCGGCGCGCGCCCATGATGACGCAATCGGTCGGCGTGCCTTTGACGGCGAAATGGCGCTCGGAAATCTTGCGCAGCCGCAAGGGATCATTGAGCGACAGCGAATGAGCCACGCCGGACTGATCATATTCGGGAGCGACGACAAAAACGTCGTCCGTCAGGGTCTTGGCGATCCGCTCCAGAACGGCGAGGCCCGGCGCATGGATGCCGTCGTCATTGGTGATCAAAATTCGCATCAAGCAGCCTCCGGGCACAGGCTCTAGAGCATGCCGCAAAAAAGTCGATCGACTTTTTCGACGCGGACATGCTCGGCCGCACGCGCCTCTCGCCGCCGAAACGATCCGCTTGTCGTCCGTCCTATTTGGGGCAGGCCGGCTCGCTCAGAAGCTCGAGGCTCGACATTTCGCCGGCGAGGACGAAATCGCCGTAATCGAGCTTCAGCGCGCGGGAAACGCCGTTCTCGTAGAGGTCGAAAGACAAAGTATAGGCCGGTCCGTCATCCTTCTTGCCAGCCTCGAAATAGCTGATCGAAACCGGCCAGCGCCTCAGTTTTTCGAGCTCAGGAATATGGGCCGCCTTCTCGATGGCGGGAGCGGCGATGGGATGGCCGATGAACGTCGTCGTTTCATAGACCTTCTCGCCAGTCTCCGATCCGTCGTAAACCTTGACCTCGATTGCGTTCTTGCCCGCCTGCGCGGCGGCCAGGATGCGCTTCAAATGCTCCGTCGGAAAGACCACGTCGGGGGCGAGATCGAACTTGCTCCGCTTCGGCTTGGCGAGATTGACCAATAACGGGCCACTGGAGGATTTTGAGGCCTTGCCATCGACCGTTTCAGCGGCGCCATTGTCGACGCTCGTCTGCATCTTGAAGTCGAAATTCTTTCCCTCGAAGTCCTCGAAGGTCGCCGAGTGCATGTCCGATACCCGCGTCGGGCCTTCAGCCGGCTGCAATTCGGTCAATTGCCGGAAGTTCTGAACGTAACCTTCGCAAGGAGAGCCCGCGAAATCGAATGCGATGCGCCCATGCGCGGCGGTCGGACTTTTGCTGCCGGTCGATTTCGCCAATGTCAGCTCATAGACCGCGCGATGCGACGCCAGCGAAATCCCGCCGGTCAAATCCGTCTTTATCTTGGCCTCCGGCGCGGAATGGGCGGGCGCCGTATTGGCCGCAAAGGCGGCGGGGGCGAGCAGGCCGGCCGACGCGAGGCCGAAAACCCATGCGCCGGAAATCAGGAAGCGGGCGTGCGAAGCTTGCATTATCGTTGTTCCTCGAACGATCGTGTCAACGGAGCAAGAAAACGAATCCTGACCCCGAAAGGTAAAATTTTAGAGTCCAGGGACGCGACTTGCAAGCCGCGCACACAAGGCTAGTGGAATAAGCATGCTATTTCCATCTGTCCATGCGCGAAGCATATATTATAGTCCTGACGTAACGGGGGTTTTCACTCATGAGCAAGATTGAGGACAGATTGGCGGCCTTGGGCGTTTCTCTTCCTGTCCCGGCCGCGCCAGTCGCTAATTACGTTCCCTTTGTCGTCTCCGGCTCGCTTCTCGTCATTTCCGGCCAGCTCGCCTTGGGTCCCGACGGCAAGCTCGATCCTGCCCATATCGGCAAGGTCGGTGCGAATGTCTCGACCGAAGCGGGACATGCCGCCGCGCGGCGCTGCGCCGTCAATCTTCTGGCGCAAGCCAAAGCGGCGCTGGGCGATCTCGACAGGATTTCGCGCTGCGTCCGGCTCGGCGGCTTCATCAATGTTGCGCCCGGATTCTCCGCGGTCGCCCCGATCATGAACGGCGCCTCGGACTTCATTGTCGAGGTTCTGGGCGACAAAGGACGCCACGCCCGCTCGACCGTAGGCGTCGCCGAATTGCCGCTCGACAGCGCCGTCGAGGTCGAAGCCTTGTTCGAGGTCGCCATCTGATGGAAGGGCTGATCAAGCGCCCGATCGCTCATCGCGGCCTCCATTCCAAGGCGGCGAAACTGATCGAAAACACGCTCGCCGCCGCCGCCGCCGCCGTCGCCAAGGGCTATGCGATCGAATGCGACATTCAGCTCGCCAAGGACGGCGAGGCGATGGTTTTTCATGATTTCACGCTCGACCGTTTGATGCAGGCCGAAGGCCGCCTCGACGCCTTCACCGCCCGCGAGCTCGGAGCGCTCGCCTTCAAGGATTGCGCGCAGAAGATCGCCACCCTTCCAGCATTCCTTGCCGAGGTCGCCGGCCAGGTTCCGCTCATCATCGAGATCAAGAGCCGCTTCGACGGCGATATGCGTCTGGCCGACCGCGCCATCGCCGCCGTCGCCGACTATAGTGGACCAATTTATTTGAAGAGCTACGATCCCATGATCGTAGCTCATATCCGCGCCGCGGGAATCCGGCGCCCTCTCGGGCTCGTCGCACAAGCAATCTATGATGACGGCCATGCCGATTGGGCCCATTTGCCGCAGGAGAAGCGCGCGGCTTTAGCCGATCTGCGCGATTATCCTCGCATATCGCCGGATTTTCTATCCTGGCGCGTCGGCGATTTGCCGCATGCTGTTCCACAGCTTTGTCGAACGGGGATTGGCTTGCCGGTCCTCACATGGACGGTGCGATCTGAAGCCGACCGCGCGCACGCCGAACAATGGGCGGACCAGATCATTTTCGAAGGCTTCGAGGCCTGAGCAAGGTTGCGAGGCGCGCCGCGCCCTGAGCCTCAGCGCGCGGAGGCGTTATTTAGATTAAGGCGCTCAAAGACACGAGCGCCCGGCGCGCAACCTCAGTTCCCGCCAGCTTGCGCCAGGGCGGCGGCGCTGCGATCAACCCGGCAATATAGGGTGAAGCGCGGGTCAAAGATGAATTTGAGCAGAAGCCCGGCCCAGGACTTGTGCGTCTTCAGATCGGCGTAGAATTCAGGCGCCATCTGCTTCAGCTGCGGCAGGCGCGTCCACGGCACGTCGGGAAAATCATGATGCTCGTTGTGATAGCCGATGTTGAGCGCGATGAAGTTCAGCGGGCCATAGTAATCGAACGTCTCCTGCGCCGGATCAAGGGTGAAATGCTCCTGCAGCCAGCGCGCGCCGAGCGGGTGCAAGCCGCCGACGGAAAACCAAAACGAGGCGAAAAGATAAAGCAATGCGTTCGGGCCGAAGCAAAGCAGGATGAAAATATCATAAGCCACAAGGCAAGCGGCGTTGACGAATGTCCAAGGGCCCCACATCGGCACCGCGCCTCTTAGCCGGCCAAGGCGGGTGAGCTGAAACACGGCGAAAAAGAACATCCAGGCCGCCTTGCCGTACCAGCTGCGCCCGAGAACCCGCGCCTCCCAATGGCTCGGCAGATCGGCGTCATAATCATAATCGCCGAGATGCGAATGATGCTTCATGTGATAGCAGCGAAACCCCATCGCGGTTGGGACCGTATTCGGCAGGTCGGCGAGGATGGCGACCCATTTGTTCAGGGCGTTGGATTTGAAGACGCAATTATGGGTCGCGTCATGGATGACGACGAACAGGGCGTGATTGGCGAATGCGCCGATGCAAAAGGCGGCGAGCAAGGCCC